>JBLNCQ010000216.1:0-31866 GCA_050260815.1 Bacillota bacterium | reverse complement strand
GCTGACCCCCCCAACTCAAAGCCGCGGTGCGCCAAGGCCAACCGACACGGAACTCGCCGAAACCCTCGATACACGTGGGTCTGGGTGGCGTCCCCAAACCCAAAAAGCGCCAAACTCAAGGAGCCTGCAGCTCCTGCTGCAGGCTTGTCTTGTAGAAGGAATCCGGCGTGGTCTTCTCCAGGACCACATCCCCGGCGTGAGGCGCAATGGCCGGATGGATCTCCCAGCCTGGCGTACCGTGATTCAGACGCTCCCCCGGCCCCTCGGCGCTAGAGTCGTGCTGGACGTAGACCACGGGGGCGCCGGCAGCCCGCGCCTTATCGATCAGGCCAGAGATCACGCCGAGCAGGGCCTCCCCCTCGTACACCGGGTCGGACGGATCGAACATGCCCACCTGCACGTCGATCACCAGCAAAGCCGTCTTCCCCACTGCTCTCAACACCCTTCCGCAATCCGTTTTGGACCTGCGCCTGCGGGAGAGGTTACAGAACCCGCAGCGGGATGAAGCCGGACTCAGCGGCGGGCACGACGTCACCCACCAGGTCGTAGCCGGCCACGCCTGTGATGTACACGGTCGCCAGAGTCTGGGGCCTGGGGAGAGAGGATGCGGGCGCGCCGCCGTGGGCGCCGCCCGTTCCGCGCGCCGACGCTCCGGCGGGACGCCTCACGTGCAGCAGCGTCACACCGTCGATGTCCGGCGCCTGCGCGGGGATGCGCCCGATGACGCGGCCGTCCTCCACCGCCTCGACCAGCACCGGCAGGGTCTGGCCCACCCAGCGCTGGTTGCGTTCGAAGGCGATCTTCTGCTGCAGGGCCATGGCCCGGTTGCGGCGGTCCTGCTTGACCTCTTCCGGAACCTGGTCCTCGCGCTCACCGGCGGGGGTATCCTCCTCCTGCGAGTAGGTGAAGACGCCAACGTTGTCAAACCGCGCCTCACGCATGAAGTCGAGGAGTCCCTGAAAGTCCTCCTCCGTCTCGCCGGGGAACCCAACGATGAACGTGGTCCGCAGCACGATGTCCGGCACCGCCTCGCGGAAGCGGCGAACCAGGTCCAGGTAGAGGGCTCGGTTGCCGCCGCGCTGCATGGCCTTCAGCACGCGGTCGGAGGCGTGCTGCAGCGGGATATCGATGTACCTGGCCACCTTGGGCAGCGTGGCCACAGCCTCAATCAGATCCGGCGTGACCAGGGTCGGATAGGCGTAGAGCAGGCGCATCCAGGCCAGGTCCTCGATACCGTTGAGGCGCTGCAGCAGCTCGGCCAGGTGGCGCCTGCCGTCCAGGTCCATGCCGTAAGCGGTGGTATCCTGGGCGATGAGGTTGAGTTCCCGCACGCCAGCGGCCACCAGGGCCCGGGCTTCCTGCTCGATGGCTTCGGGCGGGCGGCTGCGATGCGTACCGCGCAGGGCCGGGATGATGCAGAACGTGCAGGTGTGGTCGCAGCCCTCGCTGATCTTCAGGTAAGCGGACAGGCCCGGGTTGGCGGAAATCCGCGGCAGGTCGCGGTCGTACTTGTAGGCGGGCTTCCCCACCTCCTTGACGCGCTGCCCCTCCAGCACCCGCTCCACAATCGAAACGATCTGCGGGAAGTCACTGGTGCCGAGGACGGCGTCGACCTCGGGCATCTCGTCCAGCAGTTCCTGCGGGTAGCGCTGCGCCAGACAGCCGGCCACCACCAGGGCCTTGCAGTTGCCCTGGTCCTTCATCTGCGCCATCTCCAGGATGGTGTCGATGGACTCCTCCTTGGCCGGGCCGATAAAGCTGCAGGTGTTGACGATGAGCACGTCGGCCTGTTCCTTCGCGTTCGTCAGCTCGTAGCCCGAGTCCTTCAGCAGGCCCATCATCAGTTCCGAGTCAATCAGGTTCTTGGCGCAGCCCAGGCTGACCAGGCCAATCTTCTTGCTTTCAGGCACTACGTTCTTTCCTCCCAGCCGACTTGGGCTCAGATCTTATTAATACCGGCCTCCAGGCGTGATACAAGACATCAACGATTTCGCTTACTGTCGCAGGATGGGGACCACCGGCGGGCTAAGCTCCGGCCCCGAGAACGCGTCAAAAAGGGTCATCGTGCCCACGGTCAGTCCGGTCTCCTCACGGACCTCGCGGCGGGCGGTCTCCTCCACCGTCTCGCCGGGCTCCGTCATGCCGCCGGGGATGGTCCAGGCGCCGTTGTCCGTGCGGCGCATGAGGAGCAAGCGACCCGCGCCGTCAAGGACAAGCGCCGTCCTCCCTGCTAGGGCCAATTCTGGGCGGCGTCATAGCCGTTGAGGATGGCCTCGTAGAAGGCCTCGTACTGCGGGACGATGCGGTCCGAGCAGAACGTGGACTTCACCCGCTGCCGGGCCCCAATCGCCATCTCGTGCTGCAGGTCCGGGTTGGTGAGGATGCGGAGGCTGCGCTCCGCCATCGCGTCCACGTCGCCCAGGGGCACCAGGTAGCCGGTGCTGCCCTCGACGACCACCTCCGGCAAGCCGCCAACGTTATAGGCGACAACCGGGACCTCACAGGCCATGGCCTCCAGGGCCGCCAGGCCGAAGCTCTCCTGCTCCGACGGCAGAAGGAAGAGGTCGCCCAGCGACAGCAGCTCGATGACCTGCTCCTGCTTCCCCATGAAGTTGACCTGCCGCTCCAGGCCCAGTTTCAGCACCAGGCGGTGGACGGCGGCGCGCTCCGGGCCGTCGCCGATGAGGATGAGCCGAGACGGCACGTCCTTGGCCATGACGGCGAAGGCCTTCACCGCGTCCTCCACACGCTTGACCGCGCGGAAGTTGGACATGTGCAGGATGACCTTCTCGCCCGGCCTGGTGTAGCGGTTCCTTAGCCACGGGATGCTGATCCGGTGGTGCACGCTGCAGTCCAGGAAGTTATGGATGGTCTGGATGTCACGTGTGACGGGGAGGGCCTCATAGGTCGCCTGCCGCAGCTGGTTGGAGACGGCGGTAACGCCATCAGACTGGTTGATGCTGAAGGCGATGGACTCCGTGAATGATGGGTCCTGCCCCATCAGCGTGATGTCCGTCCCGTGCAGGGTGGTGACCACCTTGAAGCTGTTGGGCCCCAGAATGCAGCGGGCCATGTAGGCGCTGGCCGCATGGGGAATGGCGTAATGGGCGTGCACGATGTCGAGCTTGTGCATGCGCGCCACTTCCGCAATCTTATTGGTCAGGGTGATGAAGTAGGGCGGCTCCTTGAACAAGGGGTAAAGGGGCGTCTCCACCTCATGAAAGGTGATGTTCTCGTGGAACTCATTGAGGCGAAACGGGACTTCCGAACTGATGAAATGCACCTCGTGGCCGCGGCTGGCCAGGTGTTTGCCCAGCTCGGTGGCCACCACGCCGCTGCCGCCCACGGATGGATAACACACAATGCCGATGCGCACTGGCTCTTCCTCCTATAGGGTCGCCAGGGACGGCAGGGCAATCACGCCCTGATAGATGAACCCCTCCGCGTAACGCTCCCCCACCAGCGAACCGAAGTAGCGGTCCCGTGCTTCGATCATCTCGAAGTACCGCGGGTCGTTGATGGGCGTGGCTGCCCCAGCCGCAGTCCGGTTGAACTGGGAGCCGTGCGCACGCAGGGCCTCCATCTTCTGCTCGAAATAGGCCGAAGTGGCAATAACGAAGGAGGGTTGGGCATTGCCGTTAATGAAGTAATAGACCACGCGCTCAGGACGGTAAGGCTCCCCGCCGGCGGGCCACTTCGCCAGCCCCGCCCGGTAGGCGGCCTCCGTCAGCAGGCGCGACGCCGCGATGTGATCCGGGTGCCGGTCCTCCCAGTGCGGGAGGCACACCACCCGCGGCCGGTAGCGCCGTATCGCCTCAATGATGGGGCGGAGGGTGCGGGCCGAGTTATCCAAAGCGCCGTCATGCAGTTCCAGGTTCTCACGTACGGCAATGCCCATGATGGACGCAGCGGCGCGGGATTCGTTCAGACGGTCCTCCACCGTGCCGTTGCTGGACAGTTCCCCGCGCGTCAGGTCGGCCACGCCTACGGCCCGGCCTTCCCTGGTCAGGCGGCACAGCGTACCAGCCAGGCCAATCTCCGCGTCATCGGGATGGGGACCAAATGCCAGGACGTCCAGCGTCTGCTGGCCATCGCCGTGTAGGATCAACGGATGCACCTCGTCTCCACGCTTTACTAACCATTTGGTAGTATAACACGACGCGCCGGCCGCGGGCACCGAACAGCCTCCAGGTCTTCGGCTTCGCTGTTGCACTCGTCAAGGCGCAAACGCTGTCGCAGCTCGCCGAGAACCCTTCATTGACCGGGAACACTCGTTCGTACTATCATGGCCCCAGGGGGTTGTACCCGTGAACTTGACCCAGCTCCTGGAGCAGTGGCAGACATCGGACTCGTTCATGTCCAACGTCACCGCCTGGCATCGCCTGCCGGCCCAGCCGGCGCGCACGGTGCCGTTCCCCGCAAGCCTGGACCCCAGGCTGCCCGCGGCCCTGCAGGCACGCGGCGTCCGGGCTCTGTACACGCATCAGGCCCAGGCCATTGAAGCGGCGGCCACTCGCCGCTCCTTTGTAGTGGTCACGCCCACGGCTTCGGGCAAGACCCTGTGCTATAACCTGCCCGTGGTCAACACGCTGCTGAAGAACCCGGACGCCCGCGCCCTCTACCTCTTCCCCACCAAGGCCCTGTCACAGGACCAGGTGTCTGAGCTTCAGGAACTGGTCGAGGCCTTGGGTGTCGATATCAAGACCTATACCTACGACGGCGACACCTCGCCCACGGCGCGCCAGGCCATCCGCTCCGCCGGCCACGTCGTGGTCACCAATCCGGACATGCTGCACACCGGCATCCTGCCGCACCACACCAAGTGGGTGAAGTTGTTCGAGAACCTGCAGTACGTCGTCATTGACGAGGTGCACCACTATCGCGGCGTTTTCGGCAGCCACCTGGCCAACGTCATTCGCCGCCTCCGCCGGCTGGCGCGGTTCTACGGGTCCGACCCGGTGTTCATCTGCGCCTCCGCCACCATCGCCAATCCTCAGGAACTGGCGTCGCGGCTGGTGGGCGAGGACGTCCTCCTGATTGACGACAACGGCGCCCCCCGCGGCGAGCGCCACCTCATCCTCTACAACCCCCCGGTGGTCAACCCGCAGTTGGGCATCCGCCGCAGTTCCCTGCTGGAGGCCAAGCGCATCGCCTCCAACCTGCTGAAGAACCAGATTCAGACCATCATCTTCGCCCGCAGCCGCCTGAACGTGGAGGTCATGCTGACCTACCTGCAGGAAGCCACGGCGGGCCACCTGGATTCACGCAAGGTCCGCGGCTACCGCGGCGGCTACCTGCCGCTGGAGCGGCGCTCCATTGAGAAAGGGCTGCGGCAGGGCGAGATCCTGGGCGTGGTCTCCACCAACGCCCTGGAGCTGGGCGTGGACATCGGCCAGTTGGACGCCTGCGTGCTGGTGGGCTATCCGGGCTCCGTCTCTTCCGTCTGGCAGCAGGCGGGCCGCGCCGGTCGGAGGCAGGGCACGTCGGCGGCGGTATTGGTGGCCTCCTCCTCGCCCCTGGACCAGTACCTGATCACCCACCCGGAATACTTCCTGGACCTGCCGCCGGAAAACGGCTACATCAACCCGGACAACCTGCTGATTCTCATTAGCCACCTCAAATGCGCCGCCTTTGAGCTGCCCTTTGAGGACGGCGAGACCTTCGGCGTCGAGACCACCGGCGAGGTCCTGCAGTTCCTGGAGGAAGAGAAGGTCCTCCGCCACACCGGCGGCCGCTGGCACTGGATGGCGGATAATTTCCCGGCCGAGGAGATCAGCCTCCGGTCCGCGGCGGACGAGAACTTTGTCATCGTTGACACCTCCGGGGCCAAGCCCCGGGTCATCGGCGAGATGGACCGGCTGGCCGCCATGACCATGCTGCATCAGGACGCCATCTACCTGCACGGCGGCCAACAGTACCACGTGGACCTGCTGGACTGGCATGAGAAGAAAGCGTACGTCACGCCGGTGGACGTGGACTACTACACCGACGCCAACCTGGCCGTCAACCTGAAGGTGCTGGACGTCATCAAGGAAGGCGAGGTGGCACCCCGCACGGCGGCGTCCCGCCCGTCCGGCGCCGCGGCTCCGGCGCCTGCCGCCGTATCCCGCCAGTACGGCGAGGTCATGGTCACCGCCATGGCCACCATCTTCAAGAAGATTCGCCTGCACACCCATGAGAACATCGGCTGGGGCAAGATTCACCTGCCCGAGGAGCAGATGCACACCGCCGCCACCTGGCTCTCCTTCCCGCCGGACGTGGTGGACGCCTTCGCCACGCCCAGCGAACTGGAGTCGGGCCTAGTAGGTCTGGGCAACGTGATGAGCAACCTGGCCCCCGTGGTCCTGCTCTGCGACCCCAAGGACATCCGACCGGTCACGCAGGTGCGGTCACCATTCACGGACAGCCCGACCATTTATCTCTACGACGCCTACCCGGGCGGCATTGGCCTGGCGGAAAAGCTTTATGACATGCAGGGCGACCTGCTGGAGGCCGCCCGTGAACTCATTGCGAGCTGCGGCTGTGAGGCCGGCTGCCCCTCCTGCGTTGGACCCGCCAACGAGGTAGGGCCCAGCGCCAAGGCTGCGGCGCTGCGCCTCCTGGCCGTGGCCCGCGGCGATGACCCGGGCCGCGCCCGGCGGGAAACTGCCGCCGCCTCCAACGATGGGGACGGCCCCGGCCATCTGGTGAACTGAACGGTTGGCGCCGCTCTGGTCCCGCGGGTGTGCGCCCATAACAGGCGGGGGATAAGGTGGACCTGCGACAGCGGCTGGAACGACTCAAGGAGATGCAGAACCTGGGCCTCAAATGGGCGTCCGAACTGCCACCGCCAGACCCCGCCGACAGGCGCGGCCACGACGGACTGGCTCATCCTGTCCGCCCTGTCCAGCCGCCCGAGGAAGTCCTGGGCGGGCGCCTGGTGGACACCCCACATGGTCCCACGCTGGTGGTCGAGCGAGACTATCCCCTGTCCTACGCCCATGGCAACGCCCCGCTGGAGGGGGCCCTGGCGGTGGAGGGCCGCCCCCTGTCCCAACTGCTGCGGCGCCGTGACGAGTCTTCATGGGACTGGACCCAGGCCGCCTTCTTCGACACCGAGACCACCGGCCTGGCGGGAGGGGCGGGGACCTACATCTTCCTTGCCGGCGTGGGCCGCATTGAGGAGGGCCGCTTTCACCTGACCCAGTTCTTCCTCCGGGACTACAGCGAGGAGGACGCCTGGCTCTGGGCTGTGGAGGAGCACCTCAACCGCTTCTCCCACCTGGTCACCTTCAACGGCAAGTCCTTTGACTGGCCTCTGCTGGTCACCCGCTTCACGCTCCAGCGCCGCCGCCCCCCCCAGGCCGGCCAGGACCACCTGGACTTGCTGCACCCGGCGCGGCGCATCTGGCGTGAGCGCCTGCAGCAGTGCAACCTGACCGCGCTGGAACAGGGTGTCCTAGACTTCCAGCGCCAGGGCGACGTGCCGGGGGCCCTCATCCCGCCGCTCTACTTCCAGTACCTTCGCAGCGCCGACGTGTCGCCGCTGGTCCCCGTCCTGGAGCACAACCGCCTGGACATCTTGGCCATGGCGGCTCTGGTCGGCCGCCTGGGCAGCATCCTGGCGGACCCGCTGGCCGCCGACCTCCACTCCGCCGACCTCTACTCCCTGGGGCGCCACTGCGAGCTGGAGGGCGAGAGCCGCGACGCCATCGCCTGCTACGAGGCCGCGCTCAGCCGCGAGGACCTTCCCCAGGGTACACGGGTCAAGCTCTGGCGAAACCTTTCCGCCCTCTACAAGCGCCAGCGTCAGGACGACGAGGCGGTGTCCCTCTGGCGGACCCTCATTGACCGTCGCCTCACCGGCAGCCTCTGGCCGTACGTGGAACTGGCCAAGTACTACGAGCACCGCGCCCGCGACCTGGAGGCCGCTCGTCAGGTGGTGCGCCTGGCCTTGGAGCAGGCGGTCACGCGGCGGGCCCTGCTGCGCCTTCCCGATAACGACCCCACCCTGGAGGACCTGCGCCACCGTCTCACGCGCCTCGAGCGCCGCATTGCCCTGGCCGAAGCTCGAAAGGCCCGGGGCGCCTGAATCCGGACCACATCAAACCAGGCTCCGCCCCGGCTCACGGCATAGGAAAACCCCCTCCCCCGTAAACTGGGGTGGAGGGGGTCCCTTTGTTTGTCTTACGCGTAAGCAAGGCTGCTGTCGCCTGGAAACTCACGGTCCTGGTGGTGCTGCTCTCGGGCACCATGAGCTACCTCACGAACCCGCAGCCTCGCGGCCCGGCGGGCTCGCTGGCCGCCCTGGCGCCGGCACAGGACACGGTGGCGCTGGTCTTTGACGTTCCCTGGGGCGAGATGGAGGTGCCGCGCATCCTTCATGTGCTGGAGGAGCACGGCGTCCGCGCCACGTTCCAGGCAGACCCCGCCTGGATCCAGGCCTACCCGGACCTGGCCCGGCGCATCCGGCGCGGCGGCCATGAGCTGTTGGCCATCCGGCAGACCGCAGACCCGGACATACCGGCCATGGCGCCAGTCGGCGGCGGCGCCGGCCTGGCGGAGCGCGCCCGCTTTGTGGCCGAACAGGCCCTGGAGCTGGCCAGGCCTGGCGCGGTGATCCGGCTGCCGGCGGACGACCTGTCACCGGCGACCGCACAGGCCCTGCCCCTGATCCTGGAGCGCCTGCAGGCCCGCCGACTGGGTGTGCGGCCGCTGGGCGCGGACGGCCTGTAGCCCGCGGTCCCTACTTCCTGGCCTGCTGCACCAGATGCCGGAGCTGCGGCAGCAGCAGCTTCCCCAAGGCCAGCCGCACCGCGGCCTTCGACCCTGGCAGGCTGACCACAATGCATCCCCGCAGCACGCCACACGTGGCGCGGGACATCATGGCCGCAGGGCCGATCTCCTCATAGGACAGGGCCCGGAACAGCTCGCCGAACCCAGGCAGCTCCTTCTCTAGCAGAGGACGCACGGCCTCAATGGTCCGGTCCCGGCTGGAGAGGCCCGTGCCACCGGTGATGAGCACAGCGTCCACCTCGCCGCTGCGGGTCCAGCTATCCACCTCGGCCCGCACCCGGGCCTCGTCATTCGGCAGCAGGGCGTAGCGGGCCACCTGGTGCCCCTGGTCCGTCAGCATCTGCTGCATGAGCTTGCCGGATTCGTCCGTGTCCACCGTGCGTGAATCGGTGACCGTGAGCACGCCGCAGTGAAGGGCTCCCAATGAGGCTGCGGCCTGTTCGTGTTCGTCGTGTGCCATGATCTCGCCGCCTTTCTCCCCAGTGCTTCGGCGCTGCCGGAGCTGCCTCCTCTGCGGGCACGACCGATACGCCTTCAACCAGGCTTCCGCCGCGCCTGTGTTGTCCACGTACGAGCAGGGCCGCTCCCCAAGCGGGGCGCGGCCCTGTTATCTCTTAGTGATGGTCGTGGTGGTGGCCATGCCCGCCGTGGGCCGCTTCCGCCGCCTCCACGGTGAGAGGTGCCAGGGGCGGACCGCCGTTGACGGACTGCACATATGCCTGAAGGCTTTCCTCCAACAGCGGCGATGGCGCTACCAGCACCTGCGTGCCCACCCGGTTCAGCGACTGCACCATGGGCGGGCCCATGTGAGTGGCAATTACCACGTCGCAGCCCTGCACCAGGTTCATCATGATCTTGTGGTGGGCCTTGTCCAGGTGCTCCGGATCCGGGTTGACGCGATCCTCGCGGTCCGCGACGCGCCCGCCGTCGATGGTGAACACGGCCATCGTCCGGGCCCGCCCAAAGTGCGATAGGGTCCGGCCGTCATCCGTTGGAATGGCAACCTTCTGCATGAGACGCGACCTCCTCGTGGTCTGAGCCTATACCCCCAAAGGGTATCCATGGCTAACGTACCACTCGGCTGCCCGTTCCGTCAAACCCAAGCCTATTTGATGGACCCCTCCACCATGCCCTTGATGATGTGCTTCTGGGCGAAGAGGTACAGGATGACCACCGGGATGATAGCCAGCACCAGCGCCAGCATGATCAGCTCCCACTGCTTGACGAAGGAGCCAATGAACCCCGCCACCGCCAGGGGGATGGTGCGAATGGGGTTGCCGATGCCCAACATCAGCAGCGGCAGCAGGTAGTCGTTCCAGATCCAGATGCCGTTCAGGACCAGCACCGTGACGGTGATGGGGCGCAGGATTGGGAAAACGATGCGGAAGAAGACCTGCGGTCGGGTGGCGCCGTCGATGACCGCCGCCTGCTCCAGCTCGTAGGGGATGCCCTTGATGAAGCCATGGTACAGGAAGATGGAAAGTGACGAGCCGAAGCCCAGATAGGCGAAGATCGTGCCGTGGTAGGTGCGGAGCATGGGCACGCCCAGCTTCAGCTCGATCATGTGCATCCAGGCAACCAGGGGCAGCATGACCACCTGGAACGGGATGACCATGGCCGCCACGTAGAGCATGAAGATCCAACCGGACGCCTTCGACTTGCTTCGAACCAGCACCCAGGCCGCCATCGACGAGAAGAGGACGATAATCGCCAGCGACAGGGCGGTGATGATCACCGAGCTGAGGGCGGCCGACCAGAACTGCAGGTTGGGGTTCTGGGTGACGGCCTTGAAGTTGTCCACCACCTGCCCCCAGTCCGACGGAAGCTGCAGCACGCGCGTCAGGACCTCGAAGCGGGACTTGAACGCGTTGACGACCAGGATGTAAAAAGGCGAGAAGTAGGCGACAAAGATCAGGGCGGTGAGGATCTCCAGCAGGAGCAGCAGGGCCTTCCGCCTGGACATCACATCTCCACCTCCCGCTTCTTGTTGAAGTACACCTGGATCAGCGCTACTACCACCAGGATGACGAAGAAGACGACTGCCTTGGCCTGGGCCTCGGCCATCCGGTTCAGCGAGAAGGCCGTGTTGTAGATGTTCATGGCCACCAACTCGGTGCCGAAGACGGGCCGGCCCAGGAACTCCGAGGTCGGCTGGCCGTTGGTCAGGGAGACGTTGACGTCGAACATCTTGAAGGAGTTGACCAGCGTCAGGAACGTGGCAACGGTGAAGGCCGGCGCGATCATGGGCAGGGTGATGTGGCGAAGGCGCTGCCACCCGTCGGCGCCGTCGATGGCCGCCGCCTCCAGCAGTTCCCGCGGCACGTTCTGCAGGGCGGCGATGTAGATCATCATGATGTATCCGGCGTACTGCCACGAGTAGACGAAGATGAGGGCGAAGAAGGCTGTCTTCGTGCCTGCCAATAGCGACGCACGCAGGGCCTCGACGTGCAAGGCGTCACCCATCGCAGGCAGCGCGGCATTGAACACGAACTGCCAGATGTAGCCAAGGACCAACCCGCCTATCAGGTTGGGCAGGAAGAAGCCGGTCCGGTAGAGGTTCCGCAGCTTTAGCTCCTGCGTGACCAGCAGGGCCAGCGCAAAGGCCACCAGGTTGATGACCGTCATCGAGAGCACGGCGTAGACGGCGGTCAGGCCAAAGGCGTAAAAGAACCGCGCGTCGCGAAGGATGGCCCTGAAGTTCTCCAGGCCAACCCACTTGATGGGGACGCCGGCAACGCCCGTCCAGTTGGTGAGAGCGTAGTACACGCCCAGGATGAACGGGATGATGATCACCATCAGGAAGGCGAAGAGCGTAGGGGACAGAAACCCCCAGAATACGGCGCGGTCCTGAACGCGCTTGGGCCTCAACTCGGCTCACCTCTCTCAGGGCCTTCGGGCCACCGGACATGGGGAGAGAGGGGCGGCGCCCCCCTCTCCTCCCACCGGTCGGGATGGCTTCTACTTGGCGTTCGCGGCGTAGGCGGAGTATTCCTTGGCGGCCTTATCGATGCCCGCCAGGAATTTGTCCACGTTCTTGTCCTTGGCGAACTGCGAGGTAAGCGGGGCAATCACCTGCATGCCCCAGCTATTGCCGGAGTACTTGGGGAACTGCCAGGTCAGCGTCTTGCCGGCGGCGTTGTACTTCATGATCGACTTGGCCAGCGGGTCCGTGGGCTGCAGCGTCACGTTCTTGAAGGCCGGGATCATGAAGGCTTCCTCAATCATGTACTTGTGACCGCGCTCGGTCATGGCGATGTAGTTCAGAAACTCCTTGGCGGCGTCCGCGTTCTTGGAGTCCTTGTTGACGGCGTAGTAGGACGGCACGCCTACCGGAATGCTGGCGGAGTACGAGGTGTTGTTCATGGCCAGGGGCACGAAGCCCATGTCAAAGCTGACCTTCAGGTCCTTAAGGTTGCCGTACACCCAGTTGCCCTGGTGCAGGAAGGCGGTCTTGCCGGTGCCGAAGGCGGCCACCTGGCCGTTGTAGTCCAGGGACTCCAGCTTGGCCTTATCGCCGTAGTCGACCAGCAGCCGGATCAGGTTGGCGTAATCCTTGGCCAGCGGGTCCTTGGTCACGTCCACCTTGCCGGCCAGGAGGTCCGTGGTGAACTGCTCAGGGTTGTCGCGGCCCGCCAGGTACTGGTTGAAGGTGTGGTTGCCGTTCACCCAGGTTTCCTTCAACGTGTAGGATACGACCGCGTCCAGTCCGAGCTCGGCCTTCTTGGCGTTGATGGTCTCGAAGGCCTTCTTCAGTGTGTCGTAGGAGGCAATCTCGTCCGGGTTGACGCCGGCCTTATCCAGGATGGCCTTGTTGTAGACCAGACCGTAGCCCTCAATGGCCACCGGGAAGCCCACAATCTGGCCATTCTGCTTCAGGCCCAGGAGCTTGGGATCCACCTGCGCGACCCACGGCTCGTTCGATAGGTCGGCGACCTTAGAACCCCAGGTGTCCAGGCCGCTGACGCCTTCCATGACAAAGATGTCAGGCTCCTTGCCTGACTGGAACTCGGCGCGGAGCGCGGCGCCATAGTCAGCACCGCCGCCAACGCTCTTGACGTTGACCTTGATGCCCTTCTCCTTCTCAAAGTCAGCGGCGAGGTTCTTCAGCGCCGGGTCGATTTCAACCTTCAGGTTGAACATGGTGATTTCCTTCGGAGCCTGCTGGGCGCTATCCCCCGGGGCCGGGGCCTGGGTCTGGCCGGTGCAGCCGGCCACCAGGGACAGGACCATCGCCAGAACGGTAACCGTGAGCCAGGTCTTCTTCATGCTGCTTATCTCCCCTCCATAAGGATCACGACAGCGTGAAACGGTTTGTGATCTGGTTCCGGAACCTTTGGCAAACGTTTGCACACGTTGCCGGCAATCGCCTCCTTGGGTCAGGACGTGACTCTATTCATCCAACCACCCGAGTGGCTGCCCTGCGGTAGCCATCCTGAGGGTTGTCCAGAGCGCAAGGGAGGGTGCGGTCGTCCCGGGCTTGTCACGCGCCCAGCGTGGACTCCCGGGCAATGATCTGGCTGGGCAGGATCACCTGGTGCGGCCGCGACGGGATGCCGTGCAGCAGGCCCACCAGCATCCGGGCCGCCATGGCGCCCAAATCGAAGGTGGGAATGCGAACGGTCGTCAGTTGGGGGCGTGTCCAGGAGGTGATGGCGCTGGCGTTGAACCCGGCGACAGCCAGGTCCGCGGGCACCCGCAGGCCGCGGCGCATCGTCATCTCCAGGACGCCAAGGGCCAGGATATCGTCCATGGCCAGCACGGCCGTGGGGGGCTCAGGCAAGGCCAGCAGGCGCTCCGCAGCGCGGCTGCCGTCCTCCTGCGAGATGCAGTCCTCGATCACCAGGCGGGGATCGCCGTCGAGGCCCGCCTCCTCCAGCCCCTGGCGGTAGCCCTGGAGGCGGTCGTAGCTGTACACCCAATGGGTGGGGCCGGTAATGAAGCCGATGCGGCGATGCCCCCGGCGCACCAGATGCTCGACGGCCGAGGCGGCTGCCGCAACGTTGTCATTGTTGACGAAGTGGACCGCGGGGTGCGACAGGCGCCCCGACCTGTCGGCCGGCCGGCCGATCAGCACAAAGTGACGCTCCTCTGCCACCAGCGCGTCAATCAGCTCGTCACCCAGACGCGATACGGTGAGAATAACGCCGTCCGCCTGGCGGCTGCGCAGCATCTTCAGGCAGGCGTCATGCTGCTCGTGTTCCCCGTGGGACGTGGAAAGCACCAGGTTGTACCCCTCTGTCTCCAGCACCGAACCGATGCCCCGGATGACCTCCGGGAAGAAGTGCGAGGCAAAGGTCTCGGCCGTGGGCCGCGACGTGATGAGCCCAATGGTCCGGCTGCTGCCGGTCACCATGCTGCGGGCCCCCGCGTGCGGGTGGTAATGCAGTTCCTTGAGAACCCGGCGCACCTTCTCGTGGGTCTTAGGGCTGATGCTGGGATGGCCCGCCAGCACCCGCGACACCGTGGACGGTGAAACGCCCGCCGCCCGGGCCACATCCTTGATGGTTGCGTTCAAAAGTGAGATCACCGCGCTGGTGGCAGACCGGTGCCATACCGGCCGTCAGGTCTGTGCAAACGTATAGCACGGAGGGGGTTCGCCGGAAGGTCCGGGAAGTCCTCCTTAGGCGTCGGCATTGCACCGCTTCAGCTTGATGACGGAACCCACCCAGGCGGCGCACGGAATAGGATGAGGGAGACGTAATACCTCGGAGGTGCGTGCCGCCATGGCCTTCGGTAATGTCGTCCCCGGCCTCTTTGGAGGCTCAGCCGCGCTCCCATGCGTCACCGGCTTCGTCAACCTGTTCCGCTTTATCGTGGCGCCGGCGCCGGGTTCCATCATCGGTGAGGTGAAGCCTCTGGGCGGCGCCCCCATTCCCATCGTCCAGACCACCCAGACGCCGCTGGGCGGCATCTCCCTGGCGTCTGTAGACAGGCAGCTTGCGACGCTGTGCGGCGTACTGACCATCGCCGGCGGACAGTTGGCCCTCAACGTACTCCTGGTCAACCCAGGCGCTGCGTCGCCCACGGGTACGCCGCTGAGCCTGAACGCCCTGCTGCTGGCTCTGCTGCTTGGCCTGCCGGCGGGGAGCATCGCCGGACTGGGCGGACTGGGCGGCGCTGGCGGCCTCGGGGCGGGCTTTGGCGGCGGCAGGTTCTAGAGTCGAGCCTACGCTGTCGGCGGGCGCACAACAAGCGGAACCGGACCAGGGCCAGGCGCCACCCGCCTGGCCTAACCTTTTCCCGGAGCCCTCCCGTATCCACAAGAAGAGGAACCGAAAGGCGCTCCGCCTGACAAAGGAGATGAGGATTTGCATGGAAGAGAAGTTCTCTGGCAACGTGCGCACGGTAGCCGAACGCACCACCTGGGCCATCCCCGGGTGGCTGGGGTTCGTGGGCGTCCTGGCCGTGGAGATTCTGTCCGTCGTCTGGTTCGTCTATAGCCTACCGCTCCAGGAGTGGATGCGCCCCAACGTGCCGGGGCTCATCGGCAGCACCCTGCTGTTCACCCTGTCGACTATCCTCTGGAACGGCCTGTTCGTCGTCCAGCCCAATCAGGCCGAGGTCATCATCCTATTCGGCCGGTATCTGGGGAGCATCAAGAAGGATGGCTGGTACTTCACCAATCCCCTGGTGACCAAGAAGAAGCTCAGCCTCCGCGTCCACAACTTCACCAGCCCGCAACTTAAGGTTAACGATGCGGACGGCAACCCCATTGAGATCGCGGCCGTGGTGGTCTGGCGCGTGGTTGACACCGCCCGTGCCACCTTTGATGTGGAGAACTACCTCCAGTTCGTGGAGGTACAGTCCGAGACCGCCATCCGCCACCTGGCCAGCCAATACCCCTATGATGAGGGACAGCATCCCGGCGAGCCGTCGCTGCGGGGTGCCGCCGATGAGGTGGCTGTGGCCCTGCGCACGGAGCTTCAGGCGCGGCTGGAACTGGCGGGCATTGAGGTCATCGAGGCTCGGCTCTCCCACCTGGCCTACAGCCCGGAGATTGCCGGCGCCATGTTGCAGCGGCAGCAGGCCTCGGCGATCATCGCCGCCCGCCAGAAGATCGTGGAGGGCGCCGTCTCCATGGTGGAGATGGCCCTGGACATGCTGGCGGCCAAACAGGTTGTGTCGCTGACCCCGGAGAAGAAAGCCGACCTGGTCTCCAGCCTGTTGGTGGTGCTGACCAGCGACCGCGGCGCCCATCCCATGCTGCCGGTCACCCCGCGGGACTAGCAGCCTCGGCCAGTCGCATAGAACAGGGCGGCCCCGCCGGATATGGCGGGGCCGCTCTTTGTTCGGTGGTCGGCTGCGTCCACTGGTTACGCCTGCGACGCCAGTACGATGTCCGCCTGCAGGGGCCGGCCGTTACTTGTCCAGCTATCAATACCACCTCAGTTGGTGAGGCTGGCCGCAAAGACCGCCAGGACAACCACCTCAGCGAGCTCGTTGACCGCCCCGTAGGTGTCGCCGGTGAGCCCCCCAAGCCGGGCCGTCAGGAACCGGGCCGCCAGCCAGGAGCTCGCCAGGGCCAGGACCCAGGCGGCCACGCCTCTGGCGCCGGCGGCGAGCGCCAGGCCCAATCCCACCGCCAAAGCCACTGCGACCTGCCACCGCCCCACATGGGCGGCAAAGCTCCCGCCCAGCCCGGGCTGGCCCGCGCGGGCGGCGGGCCACCACCCTGCCACTGCCACGATGCACATGCGCCCCAGGGTCGGTGTCAGGAGCAGCGCCTGCCAGCGCCGTTCGGGACCCAGCCCGTCCAGGAGCGCGTAGCGGAGGAGGAGCGTGGTCACTCCCGCCACCACTCCCATTGCGCCCACCCGGCTGTCCCGCATGATCTCCAGCATCCGCTCGCGGCTGCGGCCTGAGCCGATGCCGTCGGCGGTATCCATCAGCCCGTCCAGGTGAAGGGCGCCCGTAATCCAGACGGTGGCCAGAATCGCTGCGGCAGAACGAATGCCCCTGTCGAAGAGAAGTCCGGCTACCTCGTCAGCGGCCAACACCACGCCGCCGACCACCAGGCCGACAAGGGGAAAGAACGGCGCACGTCGCCCGAGGGCTCGAAAGTAGTCGTCAGAGTCGATCCGGCCTACCGGAATCCTGGTCAGAAACGAGAGCACAAGGCGCATGGTTACGCTCCCCTCAGGCCAACACCCGGGTGCCCGCGGCCGCCGCCGTCACGGGGGCGGTCACAGCTGTACCTCGGCGGGGGGCGCCGCCAGGCGCTTGATCTCCACCGGGATGCCGGCCCAGCAAACGTACACCCGCTGCGCGCGTGCCGCCAGGTGCTGGTTGACTCGCCCCAGCACGTCGCGGAACAGCCGTCCCAGCCTGTGTTCCGGCACCACGCCCATCCCCACCTCGTTGGACACGGCAATGACGTCGGTCTCCAAGCCCAGAAGCGCTTCGATTTCCTGGAATACCGCGCTTTCACACGCCGCTGCGTCGCGCAGCAGATGGTTCGAGACCAGGAAGGAGACACAGTCCAGCAGGATCACACCCCCGGGTCCCGCAGGGCCTGCAGCTTCGGCCCCGCGGGCGGTTGCCGGGACCACTCCGGCCGCCTGCAGGGCGGCGGCGGGCCGGCACGCTTCCTCCACCGTGCGCCAGTGCGGCGGGCGATCGGCCCGATGCCGCGCGACGCGTTCCGCCATCTCGTCATCGGTCACCTGGCCCGTGGCCAGATAGGTGACCGCATCATACCGGGCCGCCAGTTGCTCTGCGAAACGGCTCTTGCCGCTGCGCACTCCGCCAAGGACGAGCGTCAGCCTTCCCACCAGGTACCCCTCCCTTTGATGTGCCATCCCGAGGGACGCTTTGCCCGCATCACCGCAGCCGCGCCACCACCGCCCAGGGTTTGGCCAGGGTGAGAGCCAGGGCCGGCAAGGTCGCGGGAGCCACCGCCGCCAGGCAGCAGGTGCCCGGGCCGGCGGACTTCTGCAAGTCCCAGCCTGGCTCGGCCAGCAGCTCAGGGTTCAGCCCGGCCGAGGCCGCCAACTCCTGCAACTCCCCGGCAATCCCGCGGGAACCGACCGGCAGAAGGTCATGGACGGCGGGTTCCTGGGCCAGCTGCGCCACCGTAGGAAGGTCCATGATCTCCGGATCCTCAAGCGAGACCTCCTGCCCGACCTTCGGCCGGCCCACCGCCACCACCAGGTCGCCGGCTGCGGCACGGGGGAACGGCCCTTCGGACAGGGCCAACACGGTCACCCCCAGCCCCGTCTGCACCGTGGGTACGTTCTTTTCGAAGGAACCGGTCACGGCTTCGGGGCCCAGCCCGGCCAGCAGCGCCTCATCCAGCACACCGCGCCTGATCTCGCGGCCGGTAGGCTCGGGCTCCACGCAGCAGGTGTCCACCACCGCCACCGGCGTGCCGCCGCCGGCCATGACCTCCATCAGCGCCACCCGTGCGGTGAAGCGACCAAGGACGTACCCGGAAACCTGAACCCGATCCATCTCCTTGGGTCCAATCCCGCCTGCAGCATCGCAGGCAATAATCATCCGGACTCCGTCAGGCAGCTCCAGGACAGTGAGGTCCCGCCTCTTTGCAGCCCGCTCCAACCGGGCCTGCCCGGCCGTCGGTCGGCCCTTCCCAGACACGTCAGTCCACCCCTTTTCAACAACAATCCCCTGGCTTCATGGCCAGGGGGAAGGGGGGTGTTGGCACAGCGCAAGCACGCGGCACCATCATGCCTCCCCCTTTCCGTCGAAGGTTGAGCGCATACCCATCAGGCAGGTTTCCTGACTTGCGGCTCATCGCCGTCCCCGGGCCTTCCCAGCGAATAACGCCAGTGGCCTGCTTGCCATGGGACAGGCTCTCCGCATACAGTGGCGGGACCGTGCCGGATTCACACCGGCTTCCCTTTCACCTCCCGGTCGGGGCCGGGAGCACCTGATCGGCTACGGTCTGTAGTTTTGCTTCCAGCATATACCGCCCAGTGGTTGGCGGCAAGGCTTATCCGGCACTATCTCCTTCGCCGGCCCGGCCCGGACTTCCTGTGACGCGCACCGGTGGCGCCCTGACCATCCGGTAGGATTTTCGCCTTTGCCTGGTCCATGAGAGCAGGAATCGACAGGCTGATAGCCAAATTCTGACACGAAGTACCACAATGGTGCATGGTAAAGGAGAGTGCCGCCGGATGCGTCAACTGTTGGGCGACCTGTCCCTGGAACGCCTGCAGCAGGAGACCCACCGCTATTTCTTCCGCCTCTTTTGGGTAACGGCACTCCTGGGAGTGGTGCCGTTCGTAGCCGCCAGCTACCTGGGCTGGATTCCCTTCCCCCGTGACAGCGTGCTCGTCTGGTTTGCCGTCCACCTGGCGCTGGTCATCCCGTTCTCCGTCATGTTTCACATGCGCTGGTGGCCCAAGGCGGTGCCGTGGGTGGCGGCCCTGTCCCAGACGGTGGCCTGGGCCATCCTGCCCATGATGGTGCCCATTACGCGGCACATCTGGGGTATCTGGCTCATCGCTCCCATCTACAGCACCATGTTCCTGAGCCTGGGCGTCACTGGCGTTACGGTGGCGGTCACCGTGGTACTGTCCGCCGTGGCGGCCGTCTGGTTCCCGGCCCCACCCCTGCCGACGGAGGGCGTCCTGGCCATCACGCTGGCGAACCTCGCCATCATCCTGAGCGACGGCCTGGCCGTCCTGCAGTCCCTCGCCCGTATCCGCCAGGTACTGGGCGTTCTGGAAAAGGCGGCTCAGCAAGAAGAGACGCTGGCACAGTTCGACGGCGCCTTAAGAGAGGTGCGTCAGGCCACGCAGGTCCTCCATAAGGTGACCGGGCAGATTACGACCACCAGCACCCAGTCCCGCGTGTTCACGGATGAGGTGCTGGGCGGGGCCGTCTCACAGTTGGAGGCGGCCGGTGCCCGCCAGTCGGATGCCGTGGTCGCCGCCACCGCCAGCCTCAACCAGCTTACAGCCACCGTCGCCGCCATGGCCGCCGCGGCGCAGGACCAGGCCAGCCGCGTCGCGAAGGCCACGGAGGTTGTGGAGCAGGCCGCATCCCTCGCTGAAGAGGCGGTAAGCATTGCACACGCCGCCGCCGGCGACGCGGCCGACAACGCCGCCGCTGCGGAGGACGGCGCCAGGCGGGTGGAAGCCAGCCTGGCCTCAGCCAACGACCTTCGCGCCACCCTTGACCGCGTCTCCGCCGCCATGGCGGAGCTGGGCCGCCAGTCCCAGGAGATCGGGGACGTGGTGACCACGGTGCGCGCCATCGCCGACCAGACCAACCTGCTGGCGCTGAACGCCGCCATTGAGGCGGCCCGAGCCGGCGAGGCCGGCCGCGGCTTCGCAGTGGTCGCGGATGAAGTCCGCAAGCTGGCTGAGCGCTCCGCCCAGGCCACCGCCGATATCGGCGACCGCATTGGTCAGATCCAGGGCCAGGTGGGCGGCAGCGCGGAGGCCATCTCCGCCGCGGGCGACCTCTCGGCCAGAAGCTCGGCGGACGCAGCCGCCGCGGGCGAATCGCTGGGCCTCATCCGCTCTCGGGCGGATCAGCTCAAGCACAGCATGGGTGAGATCAGCGGCGTGATCCAGCGCCTGGCGCAGGGGAACCGGGACCTGGTCACGCTCATGACCGACCTGGCAGCCGACACGGAGGAGGCCGCCGCCACGGCGGAGGAGATCACGGCTACGGCGCAGTCGCTGCAGGCGGCCACGTCGCAAGTGGGCGAGGCCGGCGGCAGCGCTGCTGAGGCCATCGCCCGGGTGTCCCGGTCCGTGCGGGAGGCCCGCTCGCTGGCTGACGCCCTGGTGGAGCAGGCTCAGGCTCTGGACGACCTGTCGCAGCGCCTGCAGAGCCACGTGCTGTCCGCTGACGCTGCGAACGTGGCGGATGCCCCTGATCAGGTCACAGAGGAGCCGGCGGCCAAGCAGGCAATACAGCCGGCGGCAACGGGTGCCGAACGCTGATGCTGTAGAAACCAAACAGAGGGAGGCAAGTGTGTGAAGGGCACGGATCACTCATCAGTCAACCGTAGCACGGTCCACGGAACTCCCTCGCCGGATTATGGCCTTGATGCTCCTGGTGTGGTTCGGAACCTGACGATTATGGGTGTGGTCCTTGTTGCCGTGGGGTTGGCCGCATTGCGTATGGAAGGCCAATGGGCGCGGGTGGCCCACGTGGCGGGTCGTTTCAGGGGATGAATTGGTTCTGGACGTGGGCTGTGGCCGGGGGCTGATCCTCAACGGTGCGGCGCGGCGCCTCAGCAGCGGGCGGGTTCGGCGGCTCGCCCGCTGGCGGACGCACGATGGCCCAAGCCCTAGCGCAGCTACCCAACAGCCACCAGCGGGCTGACCTCGCCCGTCCAGAACACCGCCAGGGCCGCCTTGGCCCGGGTCATGGCAATGTACATCAGGCGACCGTTCTCCGGCGTGGCCGGGAAGTCCGCCGCGTCGGCGCCGGCCACGCCCACGGCGTCAAACTCCAGGCCTCGGGCCAGAACCACCGGCAAAACCACGGTGCCACCCTCGTAGCGATCCTCCGGGGAGTGCACCAGGCCGGCGGTAACGCCGCGCTCCTGCAGGGTCCGCCACAGGTCTTCCGCCTCGGCAACGGTCTTGGTGATGACCGCCGTGCTGGAGAATCCCTGCTCCTTTGTCCGCTGCAGCCATTCGGTCACGCCCCCGACCATCTCCATGGCTGAGGCGGCCGGCCGGAAGAGCACCGGGTCGCCGGGGATGAGGGAATCGGGCACCTCGGTTGCCATGGCCCCGGAGCGGATCAGCGCCTGATGCGCCGTTTGGATGATGCGCTGGGTGGTGCGGTAACTGCGGTGCAGTTCATGCAGGCGGCAGGTGTTCTTGGGGAAGACCGGCCCGATGAGTTCGTCCCAGCCGGACAGGCCCAGTTCCTCGCGCGCCCGCTGCCCCAGGTCGCCGACAATGGTCAGCGAGTCGTGCCGGGCGAAGAGCGCCAGCACGGCGTAGCGCAGGGGCGCAAAGTCCTGGCCCTCGTCCACGACGATGTGATCCCAGCGCACCGTATCGGGGATTCCATAGAGCCGGGTCCAGACGTAGACGAGCCCGGCCAGGTCGGCGGCCTCCACGGCGCCGGCCTCTTTCATTCTCTGGGCGTGGGCCTTGAAGGGCCGCGTCATGCCCTGGCCCAGCCAGCGATCGACGCCCCGGTCCGGGTCCAGCAGGATGTCGCGGTAGACGTCCAGGGTGGCCCGCGGCCGCCAGCGCTCCACCATGCGGTCCGCCCAGGCGGCCACGGCGGGGTCCCCATCGTACCCCCGGTTCTTCAGCCAGGTCCGGAGCAGTTGAATGGCCCGCTGCGTGCGTACCATGAGGGGCCGGTCGGCCCGTCCCTGAATCCAGCCCCTGATCTGAGCCGCGGGAATGCGTGCCTGGCCAATGAGGACGTCGTGGTCCGGAACCAAGGACTCCTCGAGGCGCTTCAGGCCCTCGTCCAGCAGGCGGCGGAAGGTCAGGGACTCCTTGAACCTGACTCGCGCCACGTCCTCAGAGCGCTCCGGCGCTCCCAGACGCAGGGCGGGCCAGGCTTTCCGGTCCTGGCCGAAGACCAGGCCGCAGGCCCAGTCCTCAAAGGTGGTCTGCGGCACGCCCTCTTCGAACAGGGAGGGCAGCACCTCCGCAATGTAGGAGAGGAAGAGCGGCGTGGGCGCCACCACCAGGGCGGAGGGGCGCTTCACGCCCATCAGCCGCAGGTTGTACAGTACCTGGGCGACGCGGTGCAGAGCAATGCTGGTCTTGCCGCTGCCCGCCACCCCCTGGACGATGACCGTGTGGTCGTGCTCCTCGGCGATGATGGCGTGCTGCTCGCGCTGGATGCTGCGGACGATGTCATGCAGGTGCGACCCGGCGGCGGTCTTGAGCAGGCTGCGGAGGTAGTCGTCGGCCAGCAGCTCCTGGCCCTCCGCCGGCGCCACGGCCCCCAGCGGGTACTTCGGGTGAACCTGCTGGTCGTAGACGCCGCGCAGGGCGGCCTTCTCCACGTCCAGGTGGCGCACCAGGTATAGCTCCACCTGCACCCAGTCGTCCTCCACCTTGAAGGCCTGGGGGCCCACCTCTCCCTCGTAGAAGAGACGGGCCACCGGGGCGCGCCAGTCTGTCACCCGGTTGTGGAGGCGCGTGTGATCGGAGTAGACGGGCGTTGTCCCGATGTACAATTTCTGCAGTCCGTTGTTGGCCGGGTCGCCGGGGTGCTCCGGATCCAGGATGTCGATGCGGCCGAAGTAGGGGCGGTCCAGCACCGCCTCCAACTGCCGGCCGTACCGCTTCCACTCTTCGATGATGATGGCGTCTTCGGTGCCGTGGATCTTGGGGTCGAACCGGAGCTGGCGAAGTCGCCTGGCCTCCGTTTTCGCGAGGTCGATGGTTTCCTGCAGGTTGGCCTTCTCTTCGTCGAAGGCCGGGTGGCGGCCGGCACCCTCCGGTGCGTCAGGTGGATCGGATGGTTGGTTTGGTGCGACCATGGTGTAGACCTCCCCTCCTTCTGGTACGGCGACGGGCAGACGCAAAAAGCCCGAGCCACCTCCGATACGGGGGGTGGTCGGGAAAAGACTGCTCTGCCATCATACCCAAGGCAGGCAGGTTCTGCAAGGGCAAAAAGTGGTTTTATGTCTGGCGCCCGCGGAGCAGTGAGCCCGCCCACCCCAGGAACACCAGGGTCCAGGCCAGAAAGGCCGCCCACACCTCCCACGAAGCGATGACCACGATGAAGTTCAGGTGCGTCACGCGGCCGAAGGCGATGCTGGACGCGGCGTACATGCCCAGGGGAAAGACCATGCTCCACTGGGTGGGTTCGTAGGTCAGCGGAAAGCGCCTGACACCGTGACGCCAGACGCCCCAGACGACCAGCGCCGGAATCCACCAGGTGCCGAAGGCCCACAGCATCAGGGAGATACCCTGCACCGCCGGCCGCGCCGCGTCCACGGCCGCCAGGCCCGCCGGCAGTTGCAGGAGCCGGGCCCCGGCGATGACGGAGATGGCGCAGGCACCCATGTTGATCCAGTAGGGAGGCGCCAAATCGGCGGGACCTACTTCGTAGAAGAATAGCCGCACTACGATAATGGGGATGAGCGCCACGTAGAGCGCAACGCCGATGGACCAGAAGGAGACGCCCGCCGCCGCCAGGCCCGGCGCCAGGTCGGGCCGGTAGAAGGCCAGTGTGGCCGCGGCTGCCGCCACGGACTGCGTGCCCACCACCCAGGTCAGCCAGGCGCCGTTAACGGCCTTGCCCAACGGCGCCTTGTCCTGACGCAGCATCAGCAGGGCCGGGATCGCGTAGGTGAGCAGCAGCCAGGCCGCAAGGCCAATGCTCCAGAGGACCAAGGTTGGGCGCACCCAGCCGCCAAGGGCAAAGCGGATTCCCAACACGTTGGACGCGGCCACAAAGGTGAAGAAGCCGAAGGCTCGCTGGGGCGTCTTCAGATCGGTGAGGAACTGGGGCCAGAAACCCGTCAGGCGCCAGACGTAGAGGGTGGCCAGTACGGCGTAAGCGGCGGTGGCCACGGCCAGCAGCGCCAGGGAGACCAGGCGCATGCCCAGAAGGTGTGCCGCCGTGGAGAGGATCCCCGTGGCCATGACCATGGCCAGGTAGCCGGGATGCAGGTCGCGGATGGCCCTCATGCTTCAGCGTCCCCCCGCCGTCTTCTGCGCGTAGGCGCGGACCAGGATGGGCGTGCGGCCCACGTACGTCAGCGGCACGCTCCAGACGTGGACCAGCCGGGTGAAGGGCCAGACCCCGGCCAGGCCGAAGGCCGCCAGGGCGTGAAGTTGGAAGGTGATCGGGACGTCCACCATGAGGGACGCGTCGGGCCGCAGGGTGAGCAGGCCGCGCAGCCACGGGCCCATGGTCACGCGGTACTCATAGGACCCATAGAGGAGGTTGTACCCCAGGGTGTTGCCGATGCCCAGCCCCACCACCACGAGCAGCAGGGCCAGGGCCAGAAAGTCCATCCTGGTGCTGGTCAGCCGCAGGCGCTCCGTCAGGGTCCGGCGCAGCAGGAGGATGACCAGCCCGGCCACTGCCGCCACGCCGGCGGTGCCGCCGATGACAATGGCCAACAGGTGGTAGAGTTCCGGGCTGACGCCCAGCGCTTCAACCCAGCTCATGGGCACACCCAGGCCCCCCACGTGGCCCAACAAGGCAAAGATGACGCCCCAGTGGAAGAGCAAGCTGCCCCAGCGGAGCCATCCCTTCTCCAGGAACTCGCTGGAGCGGGAGGTCCAGCCGTATGGGTTGGTGGCGTAGCGGTAGAGGTGCGCCACCACAAAGACGGCTATGGACACGTAGGGGAAGACCACCCAGAGGAGTAGGTCCCACAGGTTCACCACGGTGCCACGCTCCTTCCGCAGGACGGACCTGCCGCCGGAACTATGGGGGCTGCCGCGGTCTCCGGATCAATCCCGGAGGTCTCGTCCGGCGGCGGGGCGAGCAGCATCCTACCAACGTCCGTCTCAACGTCGGGGCCAGGGGCCGGAAGACTCCGGCTCAGCGCCCGCAGCAGCAGGCCGTAGGGATTCTCCGCCTGGACCAGGCGGCGATGCAGGACTTCAATAGGCGCGCGGAACTCCTGCAGCAGGGCCACACCCGGGGTGGGAGCTTCCGCCGCGAACTCCAGCAACAGGGGCAGGTAGTCCGGAAGCTCACCGCCCTCGATCAGATAGCCCGCCTCGCCGTAGCGGAGCTTCAGCTCCGCCAGGGCCCGGCCCCGGTCGCGCAGGTTACCCAGCAGATGGTAGGTGAGGTGGAGGCTGTGCTCGCCGGAGAAGTCGAAGGTGTTCGTGTAGGCAGCCTGCAGATCAACCAGGGGCCGGCTTCCGGCCCAGGCCAGGAACTGCTCGACGGCCTCGTCGCGGGCCGCATCATGCGCTCTGGGCGCGACGGAGTCCGGCGCCGCCGCGTCGTCCGCAGCGGCCGGCCCCATCACGGCGCGGGCGGTCTGCTCCAGCAAGTCCGGTTCGGGGTAATGGAGCAGCCAGGACAGAATGCGGTACATTGCCTTGCCCCCTTGAGCTAGAACTCCAGACCGCAGGCCCCCTGCTGGGCCAGCATGTCGCCGGCGGCCTCCTTGTGGGAGGGCGGGACCACGAATCGGTCCTCGTATTTGGCCAGCCCCAGGAGCCGGTACATGTCCCTGGCTTCTTCCGGCTTCAGACCCAGACTGTCCAGGTAGCCCGCGTCCAGGTCCAGCTTCAGGGTTTCGGCGCGCATGTACTGGCGCAGGGCCACCAGCTTACGGAGCACGCGGCGGATCACGTCCTCGTCCCCCGCGGCAAGCAGGTTAGCCAGGTACTGCACGGGGATGCGCATGCCGTCCACGGCGGCCAGCGGGTCGTCCTCGGCCCGCCGGGTGATGGGGCTGAGCGGCGGCACGTACCACACCGCGGGAAGGGTGCGGTATTCGGGATGCAGCGGCAGGGCCACGCCCCATTGGGCAATGAGCCGATACACCGGTGAGCGGCGGGCTGCCTCCAGCCAGTCCTCGGGAATGCCGTCCCGGCGTGCCTGGCTGACGACGGCGGGGTCGGCGGGGTCCAGGACCAGGCCGAGCTGCGCGGAAAGCAGCTGCTTCTCGTCGGGCACCGACGCCGCTTCCTTGACCCGGTCCGCATCATAAAGCAGGATGCCGAGATAGCGGGTTCTGCCCGCGCAGGTCTCGGAGCAGAGCGTGGGCTGGCCGGCTTCGATGCGGGGATAGCAGAGGGTGCACTTCTCGGCCTTGCCCGTCTTCCAGTTGTAGTAGACCTTCTTGTAGGGGCAGCTGCTGACGCAGAGGCGCCAGCCGCGGCATACCTCCTGGTCGACCAGGACGATGCCGTCCTCGTCGCGCTTGTACATCGCTCCCGAGGGGCAGGAGGCCACGCAGGGGGCGTTGATGCAGTGCTCGCACAGGCGCGGCAGGTACATCATGAACGCCTCTTCGAATTCGAAGCGGACCTCCTCTTCCATCCGGCGGATGCCGGCGTCCTGCGGCCCGGTGATGTGTCCCCCGGCCAGGTCGTCTTCCCAGTTGGGCCCCCAGGTCACGTCCATCTCCCGGCCGGTGATGGACGACCGGGGCCGGGCGGTAGGAGCATAGCGCGACGCCGGCTTCTCCGCCAGGTTCTCATAGTCATAGCGGAAGGGCTGGTAGTAATCGTCCAGGCCCGGCTGGTTCGGGTTGAAGAACAGCTGGATCATCTTCCTCTCCTGGCCGCCGCTCTTCAGTTCAAGCCGGTCGTTCTTGAGCTCCCAGCCGCCCGTCCACTTCTCCTGGTTCTCCCACTGCTTGGGGTAGCCGATGCCGGGCTTGGTCTCCACGTTGTTCCACCACATGTACTCGGCGCCGGGGCGGTTGGTCCAGACGTTCTTGCAGGTCACGCTGCAGGTGTGGCAGCTGATGCACTTGTCCAGGTTGATGACCATGGCCATCTGGGCCCTAATCCTCATCCCAGCGCACCTCCCCCATCTTGCGGACCACGGCCATCTCGTCCCGCTGGTTGCCCGTGGGCCCATAGTAATTGAAGCCCCAGCTCAGTTGGGCGTAGCCGCCGATCATGTGGGTCGGCTTCAGGTGAATCCGGGTGGGGCTGTTGTGGCTGCCGCCGCGCTCGCCGGTGGCGGCGGCCAGCGGGACGCCCACGGATCGCTGCTGGGCGTGGTGCATGAAGGCGATCCCGCGCGGGAGCCGGTGGCTGAGCACCGCCCGGGCCGCCACGGCGCCGTGGTGGTTGAAGCACTCCACCCAGTCGTTGTCGGCAATGCCTGCCTGGGCGGCGTCGTCCTTGTTGAGCCAGATGGTGGGGCCGCCGCGGAAGAGGGTCAGCATGGCGGGCGTCTCGCCGAAGGTGCTGTGGATGGACCACTTGTTGTGGGGTGTCATGTAGCGCAGGGTTACCTGTAGCTGTGGGCCACCGCCGCTGCCGCCATCCGAGCCGCCCTGGTCGTCCTGGATACCGCCCTCCAGGCGCAGCAGGTCCAGCGGCGGCCGGTACACCGGCAGGGCCTCCCCAAACTCCAGCATCCACTCGTGATCCACGTAGAAGTGCTGCCGACCGGTGAGCGTCCGCCAGGGCACCAGCCGCTCCACGTTGACCGTGAAGGGCGAGTAGCGCCGGTCATGGGCTTCAATGCCGCTCCACTCCGGCGAGGTTATTACCTTGCGCGGTTGGGCCGTCAGGTCCGTGAGGGTCATGCGCTCGTCCCGGCGTCCCTCGGAGAGGTCCCTGAGGGGCCGGCCGGTCTGCTGCTCCAGGGCCTCCCAGCCCCTGGCCGCCATCTCGCCGTTGGTGGTGCCGGAGAGGGCCAGGATGGCGTCCACCACCTGACGGTCGGACTCAATGGCCGGACGTCCCGCGGCCACACCGGCGCGGACCGTTCCCAGGCGGTCCTTCAGGCGCTCGTACTCGTCGTCGGCGCGCCAGCGGATGCCTTTGGCGGCCAGGCCCTTGTCCCTCACCGCCGGCCCGATGGCCACCATCTTTTCGTAGACCCGGGGATAGTCCCGTTCCACCACGGTTAGCCGGGGCATGGTGCGCCCGGGGACGGGCTCCCCCTCCCCCTCCCCCGCCTTCCAGTCCTGGACCTTGCCCCCGGGAAGGGCCAGTTCGTCGGGGGAATCGTGCAGAAGGGGCAGGGAGACCAGGTCCTGACGCACGCCCAGGTGCTTCTCGGCCAGGCGTGAGAACTCCCTGGCCAGGCCCTTGAAGATGTCCCAGTCCGACCGCGCCTCCCAGGGCGGGGCAATGGCGGCGTTGAGGGGATGGACGAACGGGTGCATGTCCGTGCTGCTCAGGTCGCACTTCTCGTACCAGGTGGCCGCCGGCAGAACCACGTCCGAGTAGAGGGCCGAGTCGGAGAGGCGGAACTCCAGGTCCACCAGGAGGTCCAGCTTGCCTTCCGGGGCTTCAGACCGCCAGCGGACCTCGCGCGTCCTGGCCTCGCCCTCTCCCTTGCGCACGCCGTGGCTGGTGCCCAGCAGGTGCTTCAGGAAGTACTCGTTGCCCTTGGCGGCCGACCCCAGCAGGTTGGACCGCCAGAGCAGCAGGACCCGCGGGAAATTCTCCGGAGCGTCCGGGTCCGCGGCGGCAAAGTCCAGCGAACCGTCCCGGAGCCGGTTCACGGTCCAGGCCGCAACGCCCTGGGCGTCGCCCGCCCCTTCGGCCGCCGCCCGGTCGCAGAGGTTAAGGGGATTGGCGCTGAACTGCGGGTAGGACGGCAGCCAGCCCAGCCGTGCGGCCAGGGCGTTGTAGTCGGCGAAGTGAAGGTCGCCGAACCGTCTTGCCAGGGGCGAGGCGACCTCGCTCCCGGTAAAGTCCTCATAGCGCCACTGATCCGAAGCCAGGTACCAGAAGGGCGTGGCCGCCTGACGGCGGGCCGGAACGCCCCAGTCGCCGGCGAAGGCCAGCGTGGACCAGCCGGTGCTGGGGCGAACCTTCTCCTGACCCACGTAGTGGGCCCAGCCGCCGCCGTTGACGCCCTGGGACCCGGTGAGCAGTACCAGGCTAAGGATGGCGCGGTAGGTCATGTCGCTGTGGTACCAGTGGTTGACGCCACCGCCCATGACGATCATCGACTTGCCGCAGGTCCGCGCCGCGTTCTCGGCGAACTCCCGCGCTACCCGGATGGCGTCCGCCGGCTTGACGCCCGTGATCTTCTCCTGCCAGGCCGGGGTATAGGGCCGGTCATCCTCATAGCCGGCCGGGTAGTCGCCGGGTAAGCCGCGGCTGACGCCCACCTCCGCCAGGAGCAGGTCGTGCACGGTCGCCACCCACAGGTCCTCGCCGCCGGCGGCGGTGATCTTCCTCACCGGGACGCCGCGCCTAATGACCGACGCCTTGCCGCTGTCAAAGCAGGGGAAGGCCACCTGCGCCACCGCGTCATGGCGGCCCAGCAGGGTCAGGGCGGGGTTGATCTCCTCCCCGGTCAGCGCGTCCTTCAGCTCCAGGTTCCACTTGCCGTCCTGCGCCCAGCGGGAGCCCACGCTGCCGTGGGGGACGGCCGGTTCGCCGCGCACCTCATCCAGCACGACCATCTTCCACTCGGCGTTGGCCGTTTCCCGGCCCAGGTCGGCGGCGCTCAGGAAGCGGTCCGCCACGTGGAGGAGGCCACCCGGCGAATCGGGCGCGCCGTCCACCGTATCGGGTGCGCCGTCGGCCGGGTCGGAACCACCGCGCTTCCTGATCGTCACTAGGAACGGCAGGTCCGTGTAGCGGCGGGCGTAGTCCGCAAAGTACGGCTCCTGCCGGTCGGCGTAGAACTCCTTCAGGATGACGTGGGTCATGGCCATCGCCAGGGCGCCGTCGGTGCCCACCTGGGCCGGCAGCCAGGTGTCCGCGAACTTGACGTACTCGGCATAGTCCGGGCTGACCGCCGCCACCCTGGCCCCGCGGTAGCGGTTCTCCACCATGAAGTGGGCGTCCGGCGTGCGCGTCATGGGCAGGTTGCTGCCCCACAGGATCATGTAGGTGGAATTGAACCAGTCCGCGCTCTCCGGCACGTCGGTCTGGTCGCCCCAGATCTGGGGCGAGGCCGGGGGCAGGTCGGCGTAGAAGTCGTAAAAGCTGAGGATGGTGCCGCCAATGAGGGAGAGGAACCTGGCCCCGCCGGCGTAGCTGACCATGGACATGGCCGGGATGGGGCTGAACCCCACCACCCGGTCCGGCCCATACTTCTTGATGGTATGGATGAGCGAGGCCGCCACCAGCGTGGTGACCTCGTCCCAGGAGGCTCTCACCAGGCCGCCCTTGCCGCGCGCCTTCTTGTAGCGGCCGGCCTTGTCCGGGTCGTCCGCGATACTGGCCCAGGCGGCTACCGGGTCGCCGTGCTCGTCCAGGGCCTGGCGCCACAGATCGTAGAGGACGCCGCGGATGTAGGGGTACTTCACCCTCAGCGGGCTGTAGGTGTACCAGGAGAAGGTGGCGCCCCGCGGGCAGCCGCGCGGTTCATAGTCCGGCGCGTCCGGGCCGTTCGACGGGTAGTCGGTGGCCTGGGTCTCCCAGGTGATGATGCCGTCCTTGACGTGGACAAGCCAGCTGCAGGAACCCGTGCAGTTGACGCCGTGGGTCGAGCGCACCACCTTGTCATGCTGCCAACGGGAGCGGTACCCCTGCTCCCAGTCCCGAGACTGCTGCGACAGGCCGGTCCAGCCGCCGTTCAGGGGAGTGACGCGACGGAAGAACCGCAAGGTCTTCTTGATGGCGCCGTTGGAGTGGGACATGGTGAGCCCTCCTGTGCCCAGAATGCCTACCGTGGCAGTTTCATCCTAGCAGACGAACCTTTCCCTCCAATAAACCTGACATTAACCGTTCATAAACGACAAGAACCCCGCCCATCCCACGTGGGGATCGGCGGGGCTGTGAAGTCGTGCGGCCGGCGGCGGGTTCGGATGAGGCCGGGGCGACGGCGCCGCCCGGAGTTAGGGCTGGAAGCGGTAGCCGACGCCACGGACGGTCTGGATCAGGCGGGGGTTCGCCGGCTCCTCCTCCAGTTTGTTGCGGATGCGGGAGATGAGCACCGTCACGCTTTCCGGCCCGGCATACTCCTCGTGCCCCCAGCCCTGGTCGGCCAGCTGCTCGCGGGTGAGGACCTGCTCCGGGTGCGTGGCCAGGGCCCAGAGCACGTTGAACTCGGCCGCCGTGAGAGGGATGGGCGTTCCGTCCCGGTAGACGCGCCGAGTGGTGCGGTCCAGTGTCAGGCTACCAAAGGCCAACTGCTGCGCCCCCTCCTCCTCCCGCGGCAGTTGCGAGCTCCGCCGCAGGACCGCCTTGACCCGCATGAGAAGCTCCAGCGGGCTGAAGGGCTTGGTGACGTAATCGTCCACCTGGAGCTGAAAGCCCCGGATTTTGTCCACGTCACTCTCGCGCACCGACAGAATGATGATGGGCACGGAGGACTCGGCCCGAATGCGGCGGACGACGTCGAACCCGTCCATGCCGGGCAGCATCAGGTCCAGGATGATGAGGTGCGGCAGGGTCCGACGTGCCGTCTCCACCGCCTGCGGGCCGTCCGCCGCGGTGATGACCTCGTAGCCGTCCATCTGCAGCACGTCGGCCACCACTTCGCGAATGGTGGGCTCGTCGTCGACCACCAGGATGCGTCTGGGCATGGCTTCACCTCGTCGGGTTCAGGTCGGCG
>JBLNCQ010000215.1:0-6731 GCA_050260815.1 Bacillota bacterium | reverse complement strand
CTGGGTGAGCCCCAATCCGGATCCCAGCGCGTGGCGGTAGACGTCGCCGGCCAGTTCGTGGTACAGGGCCGCGCCGGCCACCAGGCCTACCAGCACGTAGAGGCGCATCTGAATCCAGTTGCCCACCACCAGAGCGGCAGCGAGAAGGAGCCCGCAGGCCAGGCCAAAGATCAGGTCGCCCAGCGCCGTGGCCAGCCAGCCCGGCCGCAGGATGCGCCGCACGACCCGGTAGGTGTCAAAGCAGAGGCCGAGGGCGACCCCGGCCAGCACCATGACGAAGACATTGTAGAACTGCAAGTCCAGGGGCGTCACGGCGGCTACTTGAGCAGTCGCTCAAACAGGCCCTTCTGCCGGCCCTTCCCGCCGCGGCCGCGAGAGGCGGCGTACTGCAGGGAGTGGAGGGTGCCCTCCACCTGAAATCGGCCGGTGTCCAGGTCTAGCTGCTTGATGTGCAGCCCCTCTCCGCGCAGGACCAGACCGCCCAGCTCCGTATCCAGGGCAATCTCCTGGTCGTCAAAGCTGTCCACATGGATGACGCCCTCTATGACGGTCTCCTCGCGGTTCTTGATCAGAACGCTGTGCTCCGTCTCAGGCTTGTAATCGCCGGAGTAGTCGTTGTGAGGGTAGTTGCCCTGCAAGGCGGCACCTCCTCCCGCGCCGGGTTCGCATCCCCCGCGCTTCGCTTGTCTACTCCATGGCTATGCTGCCTGCGAGCGGGACATGACTCTACTCGCCCGGCTTGGCGTCTCGGAGCGGGTCCGGCTGCTGCACGCGGCGCTCCTCCAGGACGCGGAACATCTCGCGGGCATCGGCCACCCGCGCCGATTCCCGCACCTCCAGCACCTCGACCTCCAGGGTGCGGCTGCCGTAATCGACCACGATCCGGTCGCCCGCCTCCACTTCCGTGGCAGGCTTGGCCACCTTGCCGTTGACCAGAATGCGGCCAACCTCCGAGACCTCCTTGGCCAGAGTCCTCCTCTTGATGAGGCGGCTCACTTTCAGGAACTTGTCGAGCCTCATGCTCTTTCTCCCTTCCCCGTCGGCAATAGGAAAGGACCTCCCCGGGGGAGGCCCTTTCCGCGGCAGGACGCTGCAGCCTCAACCGCTACAGCGGACTACTTCTCGATGTAGTCTTTGAAACCCTTGCCGGCCCTGAAGACCGGGACCTTGGTGGCGGCGATGTCGATCTCCTGACCGGTCTGAGGGTTGCGCCCCTTGCGCGCGGCACGTTCGCGAACCTCGAAGGTACCAAACCCAACCAGGGCCACCCTGTCACCCTGGGCCAGGGCGGACTGAATGCTCTCCACCATTGCGTCAACGGCGTGCTCCGCGTCCTTCTTAGAGAGCTGCGCCTTCTCGGCCACCGAGGCAACCAAATCAGCCTTGTTCATGCTCGACCTCCTTGCTGCGTCCCTGGGTATTCTGACTCCTTGGCCGCTTCCCAGTACCGGTCCATCTCGGCCAGGGTCATCTCCTGAACCTGCTTGCCCTGCCGGGCTGCGGCGGCTTCCACGTAGGCGAAGCGCCGGGTGAACTTGGCGATGGTCGCGCCCAGAGCGGACTCCGGCTCGGCATCCAGGAACCGGGCGGCGTTGACGACGGCGAAAAGCAGATCACCCAGTTCGTCCCGTATTCTGCCCGCATCCCCGGAGGTGTATGCCTCTTCCAGTTCGCCCATCTCTTCCTTGACCTTGTCCCAGGCCCCATGGAAATCGGGCCAGTCAAAGCCCAGGCGCGAGGCCTTCTTCTGCAGCTTGTAGGCACGCATGAGCGCCGGCAGATCAACCGGTACGCCGGCCAGCGCCGATTTCGGCTCGTCCTGGCCGCTGGCGCGCTTCTCCTGGCGCTTGATGGCCTCCCAGTTGCGGAGGACCTCTTCCGTGCCGGACACCGCCACGTCACCGAAGACATGGGGATGCCGGCGGATGAGTTTGGACGTGATGCCCTCCACCACATCGGCCAGACGGAATTCGCCCAACTCCTGGGCAATGGCGGCGTGCAGGGCTACTTGCAGCAGTAAGTCTCCCAACTCCTCCTGCAGCTTATCCAGGTCCTTTAGATCAAGCGCCTCAGCCACCTCAAACGCCTCCTCCAAAACGAAGGGGCGGAGGCTCTGGTGCGTCTGCTCCCGATCCCAGGGGCAGCCTTCGGGGGCCCGCAGCCGCTCCACCACCTGCATCAGGGGGTCAAGGGGGTAGCGGCTGAGGGCGGTGTCGTCCTGCTTTGGCCGCTCGGTCAGCGGCGGCAGGTAGAGTGACGTGAGGTGGTCAACCCAGTCGAGACGGTCCAACTCGTAGAGGGGGTGGGTCTCCATGCGGCGTTCGCCGGGGATGCCCGCGCCGCGTACCACCGTGACGGGAAAGTCGTCGGGGTAGCGCTCCATCAGCGTCAGCTTGACGTCAGAGGCCACCTGCCGGTCGTACACCTGGGCTATGATCACGGGCACGCGGCCGCGAGGCAGGGCTGCGACCGACAGCGACAGTCCATCGAGAATGGTCATGCCGCCGGAGGGATCGAGGCGCAGTTCGGTATAAAGAGCGTCCAGAAAGCTGGCCCCCGCCACCAGGTCGACGGACACGCCGGCCTCTTCCGCCCGCTTCAGCAGGCGGTGAACGGAGTCCTCCGCAACCAGGGGGTGGCCGGGAACGGCGTAGACCAGGCGCCCCTTCTCCGCTTCAGTAAGAAGCCTGTCCACAATGGCGTCGTAGATCTGGTCAAAGGTGGGCAGCGTGTCGTAGAGGTCGTCAAAGGACCGGTACGTGACCCCGGCCTCCTCAAGTGCAGCCACAGTGGGATGAATCCGGGTGCGGAGCCAAATCGGCGCCCCGGCCGCCAGGACGGCCCAGGTGCCGGAGGGGATGGCCTCGCGGGAACCGGGTCCCAGGCCCACCACCAGCAGGCGCGCCTGCGAGTCCAGATGAGACTTGTCCAGGGACGAAAGGGGCAACGTCCTCGCTTCCTTCCTAGATCCCAAGAGTGCTCAGCGCACCAAATGCAGACGGCGCATGGCACGGGCCAGGGCGGGGGCCGCCTCCAGGTCCTCCGCCTGAATGCCCCCCAGGAGCCCCAGGCCCAGGCCGTAGACCACCACGCCGACGGCAATGGCGGCCAGCGTGGCAACGGTGTTGCTGGGCCAGAGGCTGTAAAGCTGCCCGTATGTGCCCAGCACCGCCAGGCCCATGGCCGTGGCTGCCAGGCAGGGCTTGATGACCATGCCCATCCACTCAAAGACGGAGCCCACCAGCCACTGGGCCAGGCTCAGGTTGAGGGCGGCGGCCACAAAGAAGCCCGCTGCCGTGGCGTAGGCAGCGCCGTTTACGCCCAGGCTGGGGTTGGCGGTGAGGGTCCAGGTGAGTATCAGCTTGACCAGCGCACCGGCGCCCAGATTCCAGACAGGGGCGGTGACCCGGCCGAGGCCTTGCAGGATGGCCGAGGAGGTCATCTGCAGGGGCAGGAAGATGGCGGCTGCGGACAGAGCGCGGGTCACCGCCCCGGCCCCAGGATCTCCGAAGAGCAGCATCTGGATGGGGGAGGCCAGCATGTACAGTCCCACCAGAGCGGGGATGGTAATCCAGAGGGTAAGGCGCACGGCAGCGGCGGAGTGATGCCGGATCTGCTCCCGCCGGCCCAGGACCTGGGCCTCGGAGATGGCGGGCACCAGGGCGTTGGCAATGGCGAAGGTGAGCACCGTTGGCAGGTTAACCAGCACGGTGGCCGGGCCCTTCAACTGGCCGAAGGCGGAGGTGGCCGTCTGCAGGCTGAAGCCCGCCGCCGCCAGGCGATGCAGCACCAGGTTGGTGTCCAGCAGCATGAACAGCTGGAGCATCAGGCTGGACAGCGAGACAGGAACCGCCAGCCGGATGGTCTGCTGCAGGATGGCCCAGGCGGACTCGTCGGAGCTGGTGCCCGGGTGCGCGGTGTCAGCGCCGGCCGGGGTGCGGGAGTAGGCGTAGAGCAGGTAGACGAGTCCCGCGATCGCACCAGCCGCGGCGCCGCTGGCCGCCCCGGCAGCCGCCCAGTGCAGGCCCCGGGGAAGGAGCGCATAGGCCAGGGCCAGCATGACCACCACCCGCGCCAACTGTTCCACCACCAGGGAGGTACCGACGGGCGTCATCACTTGAATGCCCTGAAACCAGCCGCGGTAGGGGGCCATCAGGGTCACCAGGACGATCGCCGGAGCCACCGCCACAAAGGACAGGTAGGCCGCCGGGTTGCCAAAGCCGCGAGACGCCAGGAAGGGCGCGGCGTAGTAGAACGCCACCGTCGTGATGAGGCCCAGCACGCCCATCAGCCGGGCGGACAGGCGGAACACGCGCCGGGCCCCGGCCGTGTCGCCCAGGGCCATGCGTTCCGCCACCTGCTTGGCAATGGCTACGTTGATGCCGCTGGTAGAGAGGCCCAACACCACCGCGTAGTAATCGTAAGACGCGGTGTAGAGACCGTTCCCTTCAGCACCGATCATCCTGTAGAGCGGAACGCGCTGGAACACGCCGATGACGCGCGTGGCCAGAGCGGCCACCATCAGGATGACCGCGCCGCGCAGAAACGAGTCCCGCCGGGACTGATGCACGGGTAGCTCCCCTTCCCAGCCAGGAATGAGTGCTTCTGCATTATACCAAACGGCCGGGGCACGAAAAAAGTAGCGGTCCGGACGGGCCGCTACTTGGTGAAGGCTTGGGCTACTGTTCCATCTGCTTGGCCAGAAAGCCGGCAGCCGTCTCGGCCAGCTTCTGCTCCAACTCGCCCATGCTCACGTCGGGCTCACGGGAGCAGATGATCACGGCGCCAATGGGGTCGCCACCGGACACAATGGGTGCGACCACGAATGCCGTGAACTTGGTCTCGTCCTCGTCATCTCCGATGATGGCCCCGCGCACGGCCTTGTTTTCCGTTGCCTTGTTCACCAGAACGGTCTTGCGGTCCTCCATGACCCGCTCGACCAGGCCGCCAATGGACTTATTCAGGAACTCCTTCTTGGGTGCGCCCGAGACCGCAATCACCGTGTCCCGGTCCGCAATGAGGGCGATATGTCCAATTGCTTCGTACAGAGAGTCGGCGTATTCTTTAGCAAAGTCTCCCAGTTCGCCAATGGGGGAGTACTTCTTTAAGATGACCTCGCCGTCGCGGTCGACAAAGATCTCCAGCGGATCGCCCTCGCGGATGCGAAGGGTCCGGCGGATCTCCTTGGGGATGACCACCCGGCCCAGGTCATCGATGCGCCGCACGATGCCCGTTGCTTTCACCAACAACCCCCCTTTGCCCAGGTACGATTGGTGCCGACGTCACCGATAGTATATAGAAGCGCTGACACAATTATTCATAATTGGCAGCAGGGCTGCGGTTTTCCGCAGCCCTGCCGGGTATGTCCGTGTGTGGTTGAGGTTCCGAAGTCTAGGGCGTGGCCGGGGCGGGCGCCTGCCCGGCGGGGGCCGGGGCCGGCTCCTCAGCCTTGCTGCGCGTGATGGTGGCCTTGCTCTTGAGGTCGCTGACGAACTTGTCCACCGCATCATTCCGCTTCTGCGCCAGAACCTGGTCGCGGATAAGGTCCTTGACCTGGTCGAACGGCATGACCTCAGGCATCTTGTGCTCGACGACCTTGATGATATGGTATCCAAAATCCGTCTTGACTAACGGCGAGATCGTCCCAGGCTTCAGGGAGAAAGCCGCCTGCTCGAACTCGGGGACCATGTCTCCCTTGGTGAACTCGCCCAGATCGCCGCCGCTCTCCTTGCTCCCCGTGTCGTCCGAATACTTCTTGGCCAGGGCGGCAAAGTCGGCGCCGGGCTGCTGGACCTCCTTCAGCACCTGCTCGGCCTTGGGCAGGATCTTGTTATAGTCCTTGTCCTCGCCCACCTGAATGAGGATGTGGCTGGCCCGGACTCTCTCCGGGGTCGTGAACTGGTCGGCCTTGTGTTCTTCATAGTAGTCCTGGACGTCCGTGTCGGCCACGGTGATGTCCTTGGTCACCGACTCCAGGAGCGTCTGCCTGGTCAACTGCCTGGTAATGGCGTCGTCGAAATCCTTCTGAGTAATGTTGGCCTTCTTTAAGGCATCAGCCTTCTGGCGCTCGGCCGCGGTCCGCTGGGCCTCGGTGGGCCTGGGCGGGTTCTCGGGCGTGGCCTGGGCCATCACGTCACTGGGCAGGTACTGATAAAGGAGCTGCTCGTGAAATGTGTCCAACTGCTGCTTGAGGGTGGCCGCGTCCGGCTTGATGCCGCGCTTTTCCGCCTCCTGAACCAGCAGAGTCTCCTCGATGAGCGAATCAAGAATCTGGCTGCGGTACGCCTTCACGTCAAACGAAGGGCCCTGCAGATAAGAAAACAGATTCAGCCGGGTGGTCAGGTCCTTTTCCGTAATCTTGGTGCCGTTAACCGTCGCCGCGGCGCTGCTGGCGCAGCCGCTCAGGAAAGTCACGGCCAGCATCAGGCCGGCGGCCACGGCGCTCTTCCAGGTGACCTTTGGCAACGCTCCCACTCCATCCACTTGCCTAAATAGGAAAAGGGGCTGAGCCCCTCACCTTCATCATTGTACCACTGCGGCGGAGGCCAGGACAAGCCCGGCGAACTGCGACACCAACTGCTCCAGGGCTTCCAACAACTGGTCAGTGTCCGCCGTCAGCACCCGCAGCGTGAGCGCCGATGTCCGGCCCGGTACAAGGGAGAGCCGGCCGCGAAACTGACGGTTGAGGGCGCTGACCTGGTCCGGGGCCAGAAATGGCCGCTCGGCAAACC
>JBLNCQ010000214.1:0-6070 GCA_050260815.1 Bacillota bacterium | reverse complement strand
ACCTTGCGGCCAATGGCCTCCATAAGTTGCTCCAGGTGGGCCCGTTCCAGACGAGGATTGGCGGCTAGCGCCCGCAGCAGGTCCGCCGTGTGAGCCACGCTGTGGGCCCAGCCCTTGCCCGGCACGTACCCGCGCAGGTCGCGCTCCTGCCGCAGGTAGGACAGGGCGCCCTCCATGACGCGCCGTGCCTCCTCCGGCGACCAGAAGGGGCCCTCCGCATCCTTCAGCACCAGTTCCGTCAGGATCAGCGCCGAGAAGGAACGGCGAAACACACCGTCTGACTCAGGCTCCCCCAGACCGCGCTCCAGGTTGGCGAGCATGCGGTCGGTGAGCTGGCGCATGTACTCCGTTGACAGGTGACCTCGCTCGATCCAGGTGCCCAGAATCATGTAGGCCAGGTCGTCGCGCAGCTCCGGGTCCGGTGAGCCCAGGTAGGACTCCAGTTCCGGCGCCAGGGACTGCGGACTCTCCGGGCCGGGAACGGCAAAGTCCTGCTGCCGCACGCGTCGCCAGAAGTCGCGGTCCACAACGGCCACCTCCCGAAAGGCTTACTTGCCCCTGAGGTACTCCCGCAGCCCCGCCAGGTCCCGTGTGTTCAGCACCTGGGAGGGCCCCAGCCAGGCACGGCGGGCCTGGCCCACACCGAACCACATCTCGTCCAGCGTCTCCACCTGGTGGGCGTCCGTGTTGATGACCGTCATCACGCCGGCATCCCGCGCCTGGCGGGCGTCCTCGGCGGAAAGGTCCAGGCGCTCGGGCGAGGCGTTGATCTCCAGGCAGGTGCGGGTGCGCACGGCGGCCTCGATGACCCGGTCCATGTCCACGGGGTAGGGCTCACGCCGGCCCAGCAGCCGCCCCGTGGGATGGGCGATGGAGTCCACATGCGGGTTCGCCATGGCCCGCAGAATGCGCTGGGTGATGGTCCCCAGGTCCTGGCGGAAGCCGGTATGGATGGAGGCCGTGACAAAGTCCAGTTCGGCCAGGACCTCATCCGGCAGGTCCAGCGAGCCGTCGCGGAGGATGTCCACCTCGGCGGCGCGCAGGATGGGGAAGCCCAGTTCGTCGGCGACCCGGCGGATTTCTTCCCACTGCTGCCGCAGCCGCTCCGGCGTCAGGCCGCCGGCCACCACCAGCGACGGGCTGTGGTCGGAGATGGCCAGGTACTGGTAGCCCCGGTCTTTCGCCGCCTGGGCCATCTCGCGGATGGTGGCGATGCCGTCGGACCAGCGGGTATGCACGTGCAGGTCGCCGCGGATGTCCTCCAGGCGAACCAGTTCGGGCAGGCGATCCTGCTCCGCCGCCTCCACCTCGCCCCGGTCCTCGCGCAGCTCCGGCGGGATGTAGGCCAGGCCCAGGACGCCGTAGATGTCCTCCTCGGATCCAACCGGCACGGCCGACCCGTCCTCGCGGAAAAGGCCGTACTCGTTGAGCTTCAGACCCAGGTCCCTGGCTCTGGCCCGGAGCCGGACGTTGTGCTCCTTGGACCCGGTGAAGTGGTGCAGCGTACTGGCAAACTGCTCGGGGAGCACCGCCCGCAGGTCCACCTGCCGCCCGTTGTCCAGTACCACGCTGCACTTCGAGTCACCCTGGCCCAGGACCTCCACCACGCCCCGCAGGCCGGCGAAGGCCGCCAGGACGGCCGGAGGGTCGTCCGCGGCAGCCACCAGGTCCACGTCGCCCACCGTGTCGCGGCGGCGGCGGAGTGAGCCCGCCAGCTCGGCCCGCTGCACGCCGGGAAGGGCAGCCACGGCATCGCGCAGAGGCAGCGCCCAGAGCAGCACGTGTCCCAGCGGGGTGCGGTCGGCCACGTGCTGCAGGGACTCCAGCGAATGCCGCAGGTTCTCCGCCTTCTTCTCGCCAAAGCCGGGCAGGTCGCGCACCGCGCCTGACTCCAGGGCGGCCCGCAGGCTGTCCAGCGAGTCCACGCCCAGCCGCTGGTGCAGCTGGGCTGCGGTCTTGGGGCCCAGGCCTGGCAGCCGAATCAGGTCGCGCAGGCCGGGCGGCACCCTGGCCTGAAGCTCCTCGTAGAGGCGGAAGGTGCCGGTGCGCACCAACTCCTCCACCTTGCCGGCAATGCCCTTGCCTACGCCGGGTACCTCCAGCAGGCGCCCCTGCTCCACCAGGAGGGAAACGTCCTCAGGATACTGGTCAATGGCGCGGGCGGCCTTGCGGTACGCCACGGCCTTGAAGGGGTCGTCGCCGCTCAGCTCCACCAGGTCGGCCATGTCCAGCAGCACGCGGGTCACGTCACGGTTGTTCAGACCCTCACCCCCGCTCCCTCAGGGCGGGCGCCCGCCGGGGTTGGCTCACCCCTGCTCCGCCTCGCCCAGCGCGGCCTCCCATTCTGCATACGTGCGCTCTAACTCCGCCCGCACCGAGTCGTAGGAGGCCACCAGGCCCCGCCCGCCGTCTTCGGCGTAACTCGCTGGGTCCGCCAGGCGGCGCTCCAGATCTGCCTTTTCCGCCTCCAGGCGGGCCACGTCGGCCTCCAGCCGGGCGGCCCGCTTGGACGCTTCACGGCGCGCCTTCTCCAGGTCGCGCTCGCGACGGCCTGGCCGGGCGGCGGGCTGCCGGTCGCCCTCAACGGTTGGACGGCCGGCAGTTGATGGACGGCCGGCAGTCCCCGCAGTCGTCGCTGCCGCCTCCTGGGCCCGCCCTGCCCGGTAGGCGCTGTAGTTCCCGGGCTGGAACCGGGGCCGGCCCTCGCCCAGCACCAGCACGTGGGTGGCCAGCCGGTCGACAAAGTAGCGGTCGTGGCTGACAAAGATCAGCGTGCCGGGGAAGTTCAGCAGCGATTCCTCCAGGGCGGCGCGGCTCTCCATGTCCAGGTGGTTGGTGGGCTCGTCCAGGAGCAGCACGTTGGCCCCGGAGATCATCAGCTTGGCCATGGCCAGGCGGTTGCGCTCGCCTCCAGACAGTGTGCCCACCAGCTTGTAGACGTCGTCGCCGGTGAACAGGAAGCGGGCCAGCAGCGAGCGGGCCTCGCCAATCAGCATGTCGGAAGCGTCCAGGATCTCGTCCAGGACCGACTGCCTGTCGTCCAGGCCGGACAGGTCCTGGGAGAAGTAGCCCAGTTCCACGCCCACGCCCCACTCATAGCTGCCCGCCGTGGGCTCCAACTGGCCGGTGATGACCTTCAGCAGGGTGGTCTTGCCGGCGCCGTTGGGCCCCACCAGGGCCAGGCGCTGCCCGCGCTCCAGGTCCAGGTCCAGGCCGTCAAAGACGACCTTGTCGCCAAAGGCGCGAGCCAGGCCGCGGGCGGCCAGCACCTCCTCGCCGGTGGCGTGGGAGATGGTGAAGTCCAGGCCCATGACCCGGCCGGTGCCGCGCGGCCGCTCGATCAGCTCCATCCGGGCCAGCATCTTCTGCCGGCTTTTGGCCATGGTCGAGCGGTTGCCGGCCATGTACTTCTGGATGTAGCTTCGCAGTCGGGCCACCTCTTCCTGCTGGCGGCGGTAGGCCTCCTCCTGCTGCTCCAGTTCGGCGTCGCGCTGCATACGGTAGGCGGTGAAGTTGCCCAGGTAGGACCGGGTCTGGCCCCGGTCCAGCTCGATAATCTTGGTGGTCACCCGGTCCAGGAAGTAGCGGTCGTGGGATACCAGCAGCAGCGCCCCCTTGTAGGCGCGCAGGTACTCCTCCAGCCACTCCGTGGACTGGATATCCAGGTGATTGGTCGGCTCATCCAGAATCATCAAGTCAGGATCCGACAGCAGCAGCATGGCCAGGCCGGCCCGCATGCGCTGGCCGCCGGAAAGCTGGCCCGTCTTCCTGCCAAGGTCATCCTCGCCGAAACCCAGTCCGAACAGAATGGCGCGCGTACGGCTGGCGGTGTCGTAGCCCCCCGCGGTCTCAAAGCGGGCGGTGAGGCGGGCATAGTCCTCCATCAGCCGTTCCAGGGGAGGCGTGCCACCGTCCTGCCCGGCCCCGCCGGCGCCACCGGCGCGGATGCTGCGGTCGCCGACGTTCGCCGCGCCGGCATCCGTCGCCTCCGCCATCTGGCGCTCCAGCCGCCGCATCTCCTCTTCCATCTCGCGCAGGGGGAGGAACACCTTGGCCACCTCGTCCAGCAGTAGCCCCTCCGGATCCAGGTCCGGGTCCTGGGACAGGTAGCCCAGGCGCGTGCGGCCGGGGCGGGCGATGTCGCCCCGGTCCGGCTCCTCCAGGCCGGCAATCAGGCGCAGCAGCGTGGTCTTGCCGGCCCCGTTGCGGCCCACCAGCCCGGCCCGCTCGCCGGGGTTGAGGCTGAAGGTGACGCCCGCCAGAACGTCCCACCCGCCAAAGGACTTGTGAATATCGGTCAAGCTCAGAATAGCCATCTTGGTTACGTCCTCTCTCGTGTGTTCGAGAGCCGGCGCCGGGCGGCGCATAACACAAAAACCGCGGGCAAGCTCACCCGCGGCGTACGTACAGACCTGCCCGCGAAGGCGAGATGCTGGCTGTCGGCTCTCGTCAAAACCGGGACCAAAAGGGCACACTACGCCCCTTCCAGTCCTACCGGCTCTGCCGAGTCGCCGAAACTGCCATCATCCCGGCGTTCCCTCCTTCGCGCTGATTCTCCTTCTAGATAATAGCCGGGGCGTCAAGGCTGTGTCAAGGAAATGGCTTGACCGCCACAACCCGGCCCCCGCCTCCAGCGTCTTTCCAGGTGACGAACTGAGACGGAGGTACCGTGATGAGAAGAAGCCACGCCGTTGCCACGGCCTTGAGCCTTCTGGTTGCCGTGGTCCTGCTTACGGGCTGCAGCCTGCTGCCTTTCGGAAAGACCCGGCCGCCGGGCGATGACCGGGCCGTGCCGCCCACCCCGACCCAGTCGTCCCCGTCACAGGACACGCAGCCGGTGGCGGGCCTGGTCACCATCATGGTGCACCTGACGAAGGCGACCGACTCCGCCACCGGCCGGACCTACGCCCTGCCGCGGCAGGTGCCGAAGTCCGAGGCCACCATCCGGGGCGCCATGGAAGAGCTTCTAAAGGGCCCCACAGAGGAAGAGCGGGCTGCCGGCTACACCTCCTGGTTCTCGGAGAAGACCGCGGGCATGGTCAAAGGCGTGTCGCTGCATGGGGGCAGGGCCATCGTGGACTTTGCCGACTTCTCCCGCATCATCCCCAACGCCTCCACCAGCAGCGGCAGCCAGCAACTGCTGGCCGAACTGACGCGCACCATCTGCCAGTTCTCCGTGGTGACCGAAGTGGAGTACCGGTTCGACGGCAGCAATGAGGCCTTCATGGAGTGGTTGCAGATGGCGCCGGGCACCGTCTCCGCCGAGTTGTACCGGTAGCCCCGTGATCAACGCCGCCCGGTCAGGGCGCGGAACACCACGTAGACGCCCACGGCGACGAGGATGATGGGCCAGATGTAGTTCCAGCCGGACACGCTGCCCACGCTGACCAGCGACCCCACGATCAGCAGCACGACGGCCGGAATGGCCGCCCAGGTGTTGCGCCCATACGGCGCGGGCAGGATGAACACCAGTCCGAAGGTGGCCGCCAGCCCCAGGAAGAAGAACCCCGGCATAACCGCCTCCTCCGGCATGGCAGCCACGACTCCCAGCGTCACCATCGTGCCGGCGGGCATGATGGCCCACCAGTTGGAGCGGTCCACCAGGTAGACCGCCACGAACCCCAGGCCGATCATGGCCAGGAACAGGCCGCCGGTGTAGCGGCCATCCAGGCCGGGCAGCAGCGCGTTGACGCTGGTGATGGTGGCCAGCCCCAGCAGGACAAACCCCGGGATCAGGGCCCACCAGTGGACGCGGTTGCCAAGGAACACCGAGATAAAGATGAGTCCGCCCAGGGCAAACAGCAGCGACCACATCAGCCCGGCCACGCTGCCCAGAATGCCCAGGTTGCCCAGCAGGAGAAGCAGGCCCCCGCCCACCAACGCCAGGCCCAGGATGGCATTGCTGCGGTAAGAGTTCATGACTGCCTCCCGAGTTCGTGTTACCAAGTCCTTCTAGGAGAGTGCTGCAAAATCCCAATTTAATGGGGCCATTTGGCATGTTATGGGGACTCAGGTGTCGAATACTCAAGGGTAATCGAGCACCAGGAGGCCTGGACAGATATGATGGGAC
>JBLNCQ010000213.1:0-10931 GCA_050260815.1 Bacillota bacterium | reverse complement strand
CGCGGGCGCCTTTGTCTTCGCCCGGCTGAGCGGCGGCGCTCTGCCCTGGTTCCTGTTCTACGCGGTCAGCAGCCTCCTCCTGGCTGCCTGGCTGTGGACCCGCAACCTTCTGTACAACCTGGCCTGCCGCTGGGACATCCCCGCCAACTCGCTGACGGTGGGCGAGACCTCCGAAGTGCGCCTCCGCCTGTACAACGAAAGCTGGCTGCCCGCCACCTGGCTGGAGGCAACCCACCAGGCCGCCCTGGGCCAGGGCACCTCGCTGGCGGGAACCGTGCCGCCGCTGGGCAGCCTGGTGCTGACCCTGCCGGTGGTTGCCGCCCGGCGCGGATTTTTCCCCGCCGGCAGGCTGGACATCACCCTGGGCGACCCCCTGGGCATCTTTGCCGCGCACCGGCTGCTGGTCTCCGACCGCCGCCTGACCGTCTACCCGCGTGCCCTGCGGCTGGACCGCCTGCCGCTGGCACTGCGCCAGCCCTATGGCCACACGCGCACGCACCGACACGCCCAGGAGGACCTGACCAGCGTGGCCGAGGTGCGTCCCTGGCGAACCGGCGACAGCCCGCGCCGCATTCACTGGAAGGCAACAGCCCACCGCGGCGACCTTCAGGTCCGGGAGTACGAACTGTCAGCCACCACGGAGGTTCACGTGGTTCTGGACCTGTGCAGGCTGGGGCACCACGGCGACGGACCGGATTCCAGCCTGGAGCGGTCTGTGGAGGTGGCGGCCTCCCTGGTCAGGACCATCCTGGAGCAGGGGCTGGCCGTGGGCGTGGCGGGTCACGGGAGCCAGCGCCTGGTGGTGCCGCCCGGCCGCGGCCTGCGGCAGCTCCGGCGCGTCCTGGAGTCGCTGGTGACGGTGCAGGCGGACGGGGTTCTGCCCCTGCCCCACGCCCTCGCCGGCGAGAGCCGCTCCTTCTCGCCCCGCTCTACAGTGGTGGTGGTCACGCCGGCCCTGGGCCGCGACCTGGTGGCGTCGCTGCTGGCCCTCCGCGGCGAGGGCCACGGGCTCCTGGTCACCGCCGTCCGCCCCGGGGGCCCGGCGGGCGACGAGTGGGAGGCCGCCGCCGCGGCCCTGCAGGCGGAGGCCGTTCCCACGCTGGTGGTGCACGAGGCGTCGGACCTGCTGCCCCGCCCCCTGTCGCGCCTGGGGGTGATGGCATGAGGCTGGAACTGGACAACCGGCAGGGGTTTGCCCTCTCCGTCCTGGTGGCGGCGCTGTTCGCCTCGCTGACGTATTCGGTGGTGCTGGGCCTAACGCTGGCCCCCTATGTGAATCGCCTCCTCCTGCTGGCCTTCCTCACCACCCTGGCCGGCACGGCCGCCGTGCGGCGCCCCTGGCTGGTTCTGGGGGCCCTTGGACTGCTGACCGCGGTTGCCACCGGCGTGCTGGCGCTGCCCCAGATGCGGCCCTCGCTGCATCTGATCCGGGAGGGGTTCTACCTGCTGTCCACCTCCGTGGGTCAGGCCGGGCCGCCGCCCCAACTGGCGCCCCTCGAGGCGGTGGCCGTTGGCCTGGTCCTGGTCCCCGGCGGGGTTATGGCCGGCTGGGCGGCGTCCTGGATGCTGTGGCGGCGGGGCTCCACCTTCCCGCTGCTGCTGGTCGGGGTGCTGGTGCTGGGCTCGCAGTGGCTGTGGTTTGTGGAATCGGCGCGGCCGGCCATGGTGGCTTACTGGCTCATCTGGGTAATGATCGCCGCCCTGACGCAGACGGGTATCCGGCGCGCCGCCTGGCGCCGGGCTGGATCGCGGCTCTTCGAGCCTCACGCGGGCCTGATTCTGGCCGTATCGATGGTCCTGGCCGCAGCCGTTACGGTGACGGGCGTGAACCTTCCCAACCGCTTTGAGCCGGTCAGCCTGGAGTCCGTGTCGCAGGCGGTGGCGAACGCCATTCCCAGCCTGGAGGGCCTCCGCGGTGCGGCGTCCGGGGCTTCACGCTACCGGTTCAGCCTGGCCCGCACCGGCTTCGCCCGCGACCAGGAGCGGCTGGGCGGGCCGGTTCGGACCGACGACCGGGAGGCCATGACCTTCCGCATCACCGGGGACGTGCTTCCCGCCACGCTCTACCTGCGCGGCTCCCTGGACTCGGAGTACACGGGACTGGGCTGGCGCACGCCGGAGGAGGTGCGTGGCGAGAACACCGAGGGCGACGGCAGCAAGACCGTCCCGGGCGAGCGTTTCGGCTCCCTCTCCTACTCCCCGGCCGCTGTCACGTTGACTGTGCAGAACCTGCGTACCAACACGCTCTTCGCGCCCACGGGACTGCGTCGGCTTTCCGTTCCCGGCGGCATTTACCTGCGCGACACGCTGGGCAACCTGACGGCCAGGCGGCCCCTGGGCCGGGAGGAAACATACCAGGAGCAGCTGGAGGTGGCCCCGGACGACGCGGCGGTGCTGGCCCGCACGGAGCGGGTCAGTCCCACCAGCCGCGACATGGCGCCCTTCCTCAGCCTTCCCTCCACGCTTCCGCCCCGCGTGGGCGAGCTGGCGCGGGAAGTGACCCAGGGCGCGACCAACCCCTATGATCAGGCCCTGCGGGTGGAGGAGTACCTGCGCGGTCTCCCCTACACCCTGGACGTCCCCGCGCCGCCGGCCGGCCGCGACTTCACGGATTACTTCCTCTTTGACCTACGGCGCGGCTACTGCACCTACTCGTCCACCGCCATGGCGGTGATGCTGCGCACGCTGGGCATCCCCACGCGATGGGTGCAGGGGTTCGCCGTCCCCGTGGGTGGCAGGGCCGGCACCTACATGGTACGGAACAGCCAGGCGCACGCCTGGGTAGAAGCCTACTTCTCCGGATACGGCTGGGTGGCATTTGATCCCACGCCGCGGTTCACCCCTCCGGCACGCGTTGAACCGGCGACGGAGGGCGAGTCTGCGGCTGGGGGCGGTGGGGCAACCGGCACCGGCGGAACGGCCGCCGCGGGCCCCGACCGGCGCCTGGACGAGGAAGAGCTGGCGGACGGAGGCGACGCCCAGGCCCAGGCGCCTGTCGCCCACCGGGAGTTCCAGCTCCTGATGCTGCTGGCCGCCGTGCTGAAGGTAGCCGCGGTCGTGGCGCTGCTGTCCGCCCTGGCCCTGGTTCTCACCCGCTGGTGGCGGGAGCGCCTGCCGGCCGGCGACGGCCGGGCCCGGCTGCGCGCCTTCTTCCGCAACCTGGAGGGCCTGCTGGGCCGCTTCGGACACGGCAGGAGGAAGGACCAGACGCCGGACGAGTGGCTGCGAGTGCTGGGGTACCGGTGGCCCGACCTGAAGGACGACCTGCAGGCTCTCTCCGGCGCCTACCAGGAAGCTCGCTACGGCCTGCAGCCGCCCGCCGCGGCGTCACTGGCCGGTGCGGAACGCCTCTGGTACGCGCTGCGCCGACGCCTGCTGGCCGAGTCCTCGTGGACCGGCTACCTGTGGCGGCGATTCAGCCCCTGACAGACGCCGCCCCGGCGGCGCTCCTAGACTCCCCCGCCCGAAGCGTTGGACTCCGCGGCCTCGTGCGCCTCACGGCGGTCCATGCTGCGCCGCACCACGCGTGAGACCACGATGCTGCTTTCGAAGAGGGCGTACAGCGGCAGCGCCACCAGGCTCTGCGTGATGATGTCGGGTGATGGCGTGATGACCGCCGCCACCACGAACGCCAGGAGCACGGCATACTTGCGCATCCGTCCCAGGGTGCGCGGCGTGACCAGCCCCAGTCGGGTCAGCAGGGCCACCACCAGCGGCAGTTCGAAGACGAATCCGAAGGGCATGATGAAACCGGTGACAAAGCTGACCAGGTTGTTGACCGAGACCAGCGTCTCGGCCTGGCCTCGGTTGAAGCCCACCAGGAAGCCCACGGCGGCGGGCAGGAACAGCAGGTAGGCCATGGCCGTGCCGGCGATGAACAGCAGCACGGCGGCGGGCAGGTAGGTCCAGATGTAGCGGCGCTCCCGCGGGGTCAGCCCAGGCAGGATAAAGGCCAGGATGTGGTAGCCGATCACAGGCGAGGCCAGCACCAGGCCAACGTAGACGGCCAGCCTGAACTGGATCAGGAAACCCTCGGCGATGCCCAGGAAGGCGATGTTCCCGCCGGCCTCCTGGATGGGGCCGATCACCGGCGCCAGCAGAACGGTGAAAAGGCGCTGCGAGTAGGCGAACGAGACGCCGATGGTGACAACGAGAGCCAGTGCGCACCAGATCAGGCGGCGGCGTAGTTCCTCCAGGTGCTCGGTGATGGTCATTCGGTCTCTGGCCATGGGCATCCCCTTCTCGTCGTTCAGGACTGGCGCGGCAGCAGCCCGCCCACCCCAAGGCGCGTGAAGTCGGAGCGGTCCAGCCGCTCGCCTGCCAGCACCCGGGGCAGGATCAGATCGAAGACGGTGACCTTTTCGTAGATGACCGCCCCGGGCAGTCCCATGACGGGGATGTCCGCGCGGTCGGCAGGGGAAAGGTAGCCGAACAGGAACATGGAACCGGGCAGCACCGGCGTGCCGTGGGTGACCACCCGGGCTCCGGCGCGCCGAATGGCCCCGGGCGTTCGGTCGTCCGGGTCCACGGACATGCCGCCCGTCACCAGGATCATCTCGGCGCCCTGCCGGACGAAGTCCAGAATGGCGTCGCGCGTCTGGTCCATGTCGTCGGCGACAAAGACCTGGCCCAGAATGGGCACGCCATAGGGTTCCAGCTTCTGCCGCAGCACCGGGCCAAAGGCGTCGGGGACGCGGCCCTTGTAGACCTCGCTGCCGGTGGAAACAATGCCCGTCCGCAGGGGATGGAAGGGCAGGACCTCTATGGCGGGAGGACGGCCGGCGCAGCAGGCCTCGGCCCGGGCCACCGTGGACTCCGGCACCAGCAGGGGCACCACGCGGGCTGCCGCCACCACCTCGCCCTGGCGAACGGGAATGCGGTCCGGACGCGTGGGAATGACCACGTACTCGATGTCGTTGAGCTGGTGAATCAGTTCCGCCCGAATCGTCAGCAGCCCATCGTGGGCCGCCGTCAGGTTGACGCGACCCTCTGCCGGCTGCGTGAACCCGCAGCCCGGCCCGCCGATGGCCCGGCTGAGCCGGATAGCGGCATCCTCTTCGTGAACTTCATCGGGGCCGATGTCAAGGACGTAGACGTGCTCCTTGCCGCACTTGAGCAGTTCCGGCACGTCTTCCGGCCGGATGACGTGTCCCCGCCGAAAAAGCACGCCCTTGGAGACCCCGGGAACGATCCTGGTGATGTCGTGGGCCAGAGACAGCCCCACGGCTTCTTCCGAAGGCACCTCGCGCAGCATGAACCCGCCTCCCAGGCCATCTTACCGTCGGCCGTTTTGACGTGTCAAACCGGCGCCGCTTGGCGATGGCCTCAGGGGCTCGGAACGATGCGCGGCGCCCTACTGCTTGGGGATGGCGGCCACGGCCAGCCTGTCCGCCAGCTCGTTGAGCTCGTTTCCGGCGTGGCCCTTGACCTTAACCCAGGTCACGCGACGCTTGTCGGCCTCGGCCCGCAGTTGCTTCCACAGATCCTGATTCTCCACCGGGTCGCCTTTCACATTTCGCCAGCCGCGAGCCTCCCAGCCCCGGAACCAGTTTTGCAGGAAGGCGTTAACCACATAAGCCGAATCGCTGTGTACGGTCACCGCGCTGCCGGGCGGCGTCTGGCGCAGCGCCTCAATGGCGGCGCGGAGTTCCATGCGGTTGTTGGTGGTGGCTTTGTCGCCGCCGGAAAAGCTGCGGCCGTCGGTGAAGACCGCCGCCCAGCCGCCGCGCTGGAGGCCTGCCGCCTGGTTGTTGGCGCAGGCGCCATCGACGTAGACGGCATAGCCGTCGGCGCCTGACGCGGAAGGTCTTGCGGCCGGCTCGCCCGCGAGCCCCAGGGGTGAGCCGCACCAGGGGCAGTAGCGCAGGGGTTCTCCCTGAAGGGCGGGGAGCCCGGTGGCGGGGTCGGTCAGTTGGGTGCGAAGGCGCTCAAAGGTGGCGCAGCAGGACGTCATGGCGTGCTCCTTACAGCGTGATGATACGCGCGTCGGCGGGGTAACGGCGGGCCGCGTCCACCTCGCGCTGGTGGCAGCTGAACAGCAGCACCTGGTTGGTGCGGCTGAGTTCCACCAACTGGCCCATGGCCCGCACCAGGCGCTGGTCGTCGAACTGAACGAAGGTGTCGTCCAGCAGGTAGGGAACGGTCTCGCCGCCGGCGGTCAGCAGGCGCGCCATACCCAGGCGCAGGGCCAGGTAGAACTGGTCAAGCGTGCCCCCGGAAAGGTCCTCCACGGGGTGCAGCTCGCCGGTTTCCGGCACCACCACGCGCAGGCCCAGCCGGGCATCCACGCGCACCTCCCCGTACCGCCCGCCGGTGATGGCGGAGATGGCCTGGGAGGCGGCCTGGTTGAGCCGCGGTGCGAACTCGCGGTGGACTTCCTCGGAGGCGGCCTCAATCTCCGCCCGGGCCTGGTCCACCACCCAGCGGCGCTCCTCCAGGGCCTGGCGGGCCGCCCGCGCCTCCTCCAGCTCGGCCTGCAGGGAGCCCACGTCGGGCAGGTCGCGGTAGGCCTGTTCGATGCGCTCCTCCAGGCCACGGATGTCGGCCTGCTTGCGGGACCGCTCGGCTTTGATGAGGTCCAGGCGGCGCGCCAGCTCGGCGGCGTCTTCCGCCGGCGAGTCCGCCTCCGCCGCGGGCCCGGCCGGTTGACCCGGGGAGGGGGCTGGTTCCGGCGCCTCGCCCAATTCCCGCAACGCCTCCTCCAGCGAGGCCTCGTCCCCTTGGGCCAGGGCCTGGTGCAGCACTTCCTCCGCCGTTCGCCGCGCCGCCTCCGCCTCACGGTACGCCTGATACTGCTGAAGGGCGCGCCGGTACTCATCAGGCGTGGCCACTCCCGCGGCGCGGAGGACGCCGTCCAAGCGGGCCTGCAGGGAGTTCATCTCGGTCTGGCCGGCCGTCAGCCGCGACCGCACCTGCTGAATCTGCCGCTCCAGGTCCTGCAGGGCGAGCCTGGCCCTGCTGTGGGCGGCCCAGACCTGCCGGAACTGGCGAATGTGCTCCTCCTGAATGGCCTGTGGGTCCGGGGCGAGCGCTCCCGCCGCTGCGGCGGCTGCCGCCAGTCCGGCGGAGACCTCGCCCTCCGACAGCGTGGCCGCCACCTGCTGGGCCGCCGCCACGGCCTCGGCCAGCGTGGAGCCGGTCACCTGGAGGCTGCGCGCAATGTTGCGGCGGTCGGTCTCCAGCCGCTCGCGCGCGCGGTCCAGGGTCTGACTCTCCTGCAGCAGCCGCTGGCAGTCCCGCGTCCGGGCCTTGAGTTCGGCGGCGCTGGCTACCGACGCTTGCTGAAGCAGGCTCTCCCGCTCGGCGCGGAGGCCGGCCGCGGCCTCCTCCGCCTGGCGCACCTGCTCGTCCAGGCCCTCCAGAGCCCGGGCCGCCTCGGCGGCATCCTTTAGGGCCTGCGCCGAGGGGCGCCGGATCAGGAGCCACAGGGGCAGGGCCAGCAGGGCAACCAGTGCGGCCAGGGGCTGCCGCAGGAACGCGGCCACCCCCAGCCCCGCCAGGGCCGCCAGCAGGGCCACGACAACTGCGGTTCTGCCGCGGCCGGTGCGGGCCGCCTGAGCGGCCCGCAGGCGCTCGGCGGCTTCGGGCCGGGCCTGCGCCAGGCGGGCCTGCTCCACATCGTTCTGGCGGAGGCGCTCGTCCAGTTCGTCCAGCCGCGCCTCCCACTCCACGCCCCGCTCGGCCAGAGGCCCGAATGCGGCCAGCCGGCTCCGTAGCGACTCCTGGTCGGCCTGCAGCTTCTCCAGGCGGGCCTCGCGGTCCTGGGCGTCGCCCCGGGCCGCGCTGTAAGCGCCAAAATCCCGCGCCACCTGGGCCTCCAGGTCGGGGTCCAGGGCCTGCAGGGGCTGGAAGACGGCCAGGACGCCCTCGGCCTCCTGGCGCCGCCGCTGCAGAGACTCCAGCTCGGCCTGCGCCTCGCCCTCCTCCCGCTTCAGCCGGGTCAGCGCTTCGGTCAAGGCCGTGACCTGGTCGCGCTGGTCCGCGGGGAAGCTCTTCCAGGCCTTCAGCGAGTCCGCCCTGGATTCCGCCTCGGCCAAATCCTGCCGCAGTGCCCGCAGGCGCCGCAGCCGCTCCGTCAGGTCCTGGCGGCGTCTGGCTGCCAGGCGGCGGCCCGCCTCCCCTTCGCGGCCGGCCAGTTCCTGCTCCTCTTCGCGGAGGCGGCGCAGGCGCGCCTCGTGCTCCAGGTTCTCGTCGCGGACCTGGGTGGCGCGGTGCAATTGCCCTTCCAGGGCCACCACCCGCCGGATGGCCTGGGCCAGCGGCTTCCCCGAGTCGCGGTCGGGATGCCCAATCCTGGCGATCTCCTGGTCCAGAAGCCTGATCACGCCGGTGATGGAAACGTCCTCCTGCCCGCCGCCGGCCAGGTTGGCCAGGCGGGCGGTGAGGTCCTGGGTCAGCCCCAGGCTGCCCGCCTCCATCTGCCCAATGCAGGCGGTGGCAGCGAACATGGCGTCCGTCAGGCCTAGTTGTTCCTCGGCGAAGAGCAGTTCCTTGCGCCGGTCCTGCCGGAAGCGGGAGGTCAGCTCCTGCCCGGTGGCCGCGTCATAGACGCGGATATAGCCCTTGTCGCCGAAATCGCGCTCAACCCGGTAGGTGGCGCCGCTGTCCAGGCGATAGAGCAAGACGCCGCGGGGCGAGGAGCCGTCCCAGGGAGAGAGCCGCTCCAGCTCCGGCAGCGGCTGGCGCCGGGCGGCGCCGGGCTTCTGGAGGCCGAAAAGCATGCCCTGGATGAAGCGCAGCAGGGTGGACTTGCCCGCCTCGTTCGGCCCGTAGATGACGTTGAGTCCGTCACCGAACTCCAGGCTGAGGTTCTGGAACCGCCCGAAAGACCCCACCTGGACCTTGCGAACCTTCACCGGTTGGCCACCCTCCCTTCAAAGGCGTCCAGGCCCGTGAACAGCACCCGCTGCCAGCGGGCCTGTTCGGCCGGGTCCTGGGTGGACTCCAGCCGGGCCAGCAGGCGGCGCACAAAGACTCCCCTGGCGGTCTGCTCCCGGGCCAGCCTGTCCAGGTCGTGCTCCGGGTAGGCGGCCGACGTGAGCCGCAGCACGTGGAACTCCCCCGCCAGGCGGCGCTGCAATTGCGCCACGTCCACGTCCAACGACGGGTCGACGGCGCCGGTGAGGTGAACACGGTACAGGTGGCGGCGGCGTTCGTGCTCGGGAACGGTCTGCAGCACCTTCGCCATGACGTCCTCGGGGCTGACCGCGCCGGTCACGGACACCTCCAGGCTGACGTGCTCGCGCCGGCCCACGGGGCGCAGTTCCAGGCGGCTGAAGCCCTTGCCCACCTCGCCTACCACCACGCCGTGCTCCCCTGTCTGGCCGAAGTCCAGGGACTCCGGGCTGCCGGGGTACTGCGCCACCACCCGCTGCTGCCCGCCCTGTCCCGGCGCCGCGGCCACCACCCGAGCCTTGTGGAAGTGCCCCAAGGCCACGTAGTCGGCGCCGGTGGCCAGGACCTCCTCCGGCGTCAGGGGCAGGTAGGGCGACTTACCGGCAGGCAGGCCGGTCACGTCGGACCCGTGCACCACCGCCAGGTTGATGCGGGAGGGGTCGTCCACCTTCAGGTCGCGCAGCAGATGGCCCGACACCTCAAAGCGGTCGAACCCGTAGCCGTAGACCGTTACGGGCAGGGCGGGGCAACCCGCCGGCCGGCTGTCATCGTCCAGGCGGACGGCCTCCCAGGCGGGGCCAAAGATGTGCACGTTGGCCGGCCAGGCCAGCGTGCGGTAGAAGGAGGTCTCGGTGGCGGCGTCGTGGTTGCCGGGGGCGACGAACACCCTCACCTCCGCAAGGGAGGCCAGCAGGTCACAGACGAACTTGACGGTGCCCTTGCGCACTGATTTCTGCTCCAGCAGGTCGCCGGCCACCAGCAGCACCGACACCTTCTCCTGCCCGGCCATCTCCACGACGCGGCGGAACGTGTCCTTGAGCTCCTCGGTGCGGTCCCGGGCCGCCGCCGGGTCCAGGCCCAGTCCGGTGAAGGCCGTGTCCAGGTGCATGTCGGCCAGGTGCAGGATCTTTACCTCGTCCATCAGAACACCTCCCCGTGTCCGGTCAGCACACCGCTGGCCCGGCAGAATTCCCTCTGGGGGCAGATGAGGCAGTGGCTCCCCACCTGGGCCGGAAAGTCGGCCAGGCCGGAACCCTCGGTCATGGCGGTGAGGAGGCCGTGCAGAAGTCTCTTGATGCCGTCCAGGTCCTCTTCCCTCACAGGTATTCGCACGCACTCGTCCGGCTGTAGGAAGTAGAGCCAGCACGCCTCCACCGGCAGCCGCAGCAGCCGGTTCGCCACCAGCGCGTAGGTCTCCATCTGAATCCGATACTTGTGGGCGGTGGCCTCCACCTGCTCCGGGCCGATGGCGTTGGTCTTGAAGTCGATGACCAGGTGGCGGCCGTCCGCCGCGGTGACCAGGTTGTCCATGATGCCGCTGACCGACAGCAGCGTCCCCGGCAGCCGGTAGTGGAAGGCGTGCTCGGCGCGGGACAGGCCGGAAGCAATGACCGCAAAAACCTCGCTGTTCAGGTAGCGCTGCAGTAGCGGCTTTACTTCTTTCTCCGCCGCTTGGGCCTGGGCCTCCTCCGTCAGGCCGGCCTCGTGCAGGGCCTGGGCCAGCAGGCGGTCCAGGTCGGCCGGGTCCCGCAGGCGCTCGGCCACGCGGTGCACCAGGTTGCCCCGGGTAATGGCGTCCAGGCCGCGGTGCCCAGCATCCCGCCCGGGTGCCGGAGCGGCGCCCTGCCGGGACGGCAGCCCGAAACGCCGCTCCAGCGCAAACCGCCGCGGGCAGCCCTGGTACGTCATGAGGTCCGTCACGGACCAGGAGACGGGCCACTCCAGGTTGCCGGCACCACTTGAAAGGAATCCGCGCGCAGCCAGCAGGTCCAGCGGCGGCTCGGCGGTGGGCACGGAGCCGTCACCAGCCTTCGGCC
>JBLNCQ010000212.1:0-8824 GCA_050260815.1 Bacillota bacterium | reverse complement strand
CAGTCGCGGGCGGTCTCCATCGCCTCGCGGTAAGCGGCCCGGCGTCGGGCAACCAGCTCCTCCCTGTCCAGACCGATGAGCCGGCGCAGAGAGGATGGCGCCATGGACCTGGCTAATCGGTCCCGGTCATAGAGCCGCTGCGCCTCTTACCAGAGGCGGTCTGCGGGCCGGCCCGCGGCCTCCGTCGCCCAGGCCAGGGCCGACAGGCAGTGGGCGTGACTGGCCCAGGTGTGCAGGTCCGGCTCGGCGCCGGGCCCGCCCGAGGCCCGGCGCGCTCGACCCCTGGCGCTGTCAGCCCCGCTGGCAGCGTTGTCCGCGTCCCTGGCCCACAGGAACCCGCCGTCGAAGGGTAGGCCGAACTTCCGGTAGGAGGCCACGGCGTAGTCGCCCACCGGCCCACCGGGCAGGTCCGTCCAGACCGCGTGCGTCAGGTCTTCCAAGACCAGGGGTGAGCCGGCCCCGAAACCCCGATGGCGCAGATCCGCGAAAAACCGCCGCACCGGCTCCGGCTGCAGGAACCCGAAGTAGTGGATGAACAGCACGGCCCAGATCCGTCCCTGGCCGGTCTGATCCCCCAGCCGGCGGCTCAGGTCCGCCAGGTCCACGGACAGGTCGGGCCGCACGTCGTAGAACCGGACTCCCAGGCCGCGCTGCCGAAACGGCGGAATTACCGTGTCACAGAGGTAGGCGGGCAGCAAGACCTCGCCGACCGGATCACGGGCAGAAGCATCCGCCGCCCCCAGCCCCTCCAATTGCAGTGCCAGGCGCAGTGCCGACCGGGCGCCGTCGGTGCGCCACAGCCGGCCCTTCGCAAGACTAGAGCCTTCCTTACTCACAGACAGCTCACGCGCTTATTCACCTGATGGCATACACGGCTAGCAAGGCAAGAAGCACCATGACCGCCATGACCAGCCACAACGGCGTGCGCCGCGGGCCGTATGGCCCCTCTCCCATCCTTCGGGCTCAGGATAGGGGGAACGCCAGACATGTCGATCATCTCCCTCTCGACGCGGTGCGTCCTCTCCCCGGTATACGCAACATACCTCTAGACGTCCCTATACGCGATAGGGTTGCAGACGGTCCAGCACGTCCTGCATGTCCGTCGGCGGGGCGGCCTCAAACTCCAGCCACTGCCCCGTGCGCGGGTGGGTGAAGCCCAACACCCGGGCGTGCAGCAGCTGGCCTGCCACGGGGAAGGCCGGGTGCCTGGGTCCATAGACCGTGTCGCAGGCGACGGGGTGGCCAATGTAGGCGAGATGCACCCGGATCTGGTGGGTCCGGCCGGTCTCCAGGCGGCAGGCCACCAGCGAGAAGGGCCCGTGGGAGGGATCGCGATACGCTGCCCTGACCCAGAAGTGGGTGACCGCGTGCTTGCCGTGGCGCGGCTCCGCGGCCATGCGCTGACGGTCGACGGGGTGGCGGCCGATGGGCGCATCCACCGTCCCCGACGGGCTGGCGAAGTGGCCGTGCGCCACAGCCAGGTACTCGCGCCGCACGGTGCGCTCCTTGATCTGGTGGGCAAGCGACTGGTGGGCCTGGTCGTTCTTGGCCACCATCAGCAGGCCGGTGGTTTCCTTGTCCAGCCGGTGGACGATGCCGGGCCGCAGCACGCCGTTGATGCCGGACAGATCGCGGCAGTGGTGAAGCAGCGCGTTGACCAGCGTGCCGCTGTAGTTGCCCGGCGCCGGATGCACCACCATGCCCCGGGGCTTGTTGACCACCAGCACGTCGCTGTCTTCGTAAATGATCGCCAGTGCGATGTCCTCCGGAGGCACCTCCAGGGGTTCGGGCTCCGGTACGCGGACGTGGACCTCGTCACCCTCCTGCAGGCGGTAGCTGGATCGCTGCGGCACGGCCGCAGGCAGTCCAGTGGCCGGGTCGGGTCTGGCGGACGCCAGGGTCACGGCCACCAGTCCCTCCTCTATGAGGCGCTGCACCTGTGAACGGCTGAGGCCCAGGTCATCGCGGCCGGCCAGGTAGGCGTCCAGGCGCTGGCCGACGGCCTCAGGCCCGGCCAAAAAAACAAAGGAGCCGCCAGAGACCTCCGTGGGGGCCTCGGGCAACTCCGGATCCAGGTCCAGTTCGCCGTCCCAGTCACCGGCGTGGTGCGCCAAGGCTTGTCTCTCCCCTACTCGTTCGCCGCCGTCACCTGGCGCCACATGAGCCAGAAGAAAAGGACGACGCCCACCACAATGGCGGTGTCCGCCACGTTGAACACGGGCCAGACGCGAAAGTCCACAAAATCAGTGACGTGACCGAAGCGCAGGCGGTCCGCCAGGTTCCCCAGGGCGCCGCCCAACTGCAGGCCCAACGACACATGCATCAGGGGTCCGGCGTCCTTGACCTGTCGGGCGTAGTACAGGATCAGCCCTACCACCGCCAGCGTCACAACAACGAAGAACCCCGTCTTGTTGGCCAGCAGGCCGAAGGCCGCACCCGGGTTGGCCACGTGCGTGAAATACAGCACGCCGCGAATGACCGGCACGGATGACTGGAAGGGCATCAGGTGCCGCACCAGCCCCTTGGTGATCAGGTCGGCCAGGAAGACACTCAGGCCGGTCACGACAATGCGGAAGGTCACATTACTTGCTCCTGGTGGGCCGCCGACGTCCGCTGAGCAGGATGCTCCGGAAACGGGCCATTTGCCGCGCCGCCACCGGGTCATTGGCCTGCTCGTAAGCCCAGATGAGGTTGGTCAGCAGGCGGGCCAGCATCTGCCGCGGGGACACCGCCCGCAGGTACGACTCGCGGAAGGGGTGGCCGCTTTCCTCCACCAGCCGGCGGCACTCCTCCAGGCTGAGGAACCGGCCCTCGTTGTAGGGATCCACGAAGACGGTCTCGTTGGGGTCTTCCCACTTCACCACAAAGTGGCCGGGGAGGCCCACACCGTACACCGGCAGGTTCAGACGCTGGCCCACCAGCAGGTAGACGGCGGACAGGCTGATGGGGATGCCGATGCCCCTGTCCAGCACACGGTTCAGGTAGGAGGCGTCGGGGTCCTGGAAGTACCGGTCGTCACCGCGGAGCTTCCGCTGGCGGGACAGGTACTCGGCCAGGGTGGACAGGACCCGGTGCGGGTCCCGCATTTCGGGTAGAATCGCAGAGAGGTCAACCGCCATGTCGTTCAGGACACTGCGGTAGTGGGCAACGTCCAGGTCCGGGTAGGCGTATTCCGCCGCCAGCAGGCAGCCCGTCTCCAGTTCCTGCACCGCGTCGGTCTCATCGGCCAAGAGCCGGAAGCGGTCCTCCAGGCCCTCCAGGCGGATGGTGTCAAGCAGGGTGCGAACACGCCCCCGCACCAGGGCGTCGGGAGACTGGGTGGCGGTCTGCAGATAGGGCAAAGCACGGTCGCGGGACTCCAGCAGCACGCGTCGGGCCACGCTGGACGTTCGCTCATCCTCGTCCGCGAGCAACGTGATGAGTGCCTTGATCTCGCTTTCCGTCAATTGGGCCAAGGCGTCACGTCCTCTGTCGGGAGAGTTGGTTCCGCCTCAATTATAGCGGAGTAGACCGGAAAATGCGCGCCCCACCTGTCTCGGCCAGGACTGCCAGTCAGGCGAATCACCTGCCCCACCTGAGTTCGTGAGGTCGGGCTGGAACTCCTGCCCAGTACCCCGGCGGCGGCGCGGCCGGCCCGACGCCTCCCCATGGCGTGGACACTACGGCGCCATCCACACCGGTGCCCAGCCGGACATCCGGGCGGACCACGTTTTCGCCTCTCTCCGGGGGCCGTCGCCGGCCGCGGCGCTGGCCGCGTCGATGCGCACCAGGGCTTCCTGGGCGCGGTCCCAGGTGAGCAGGTAGTCGCCGTCCCGCGCCGGCACGAAGCCGTCCACAGGGCGCTCCAGGGCCACCTTCCTGACAGCGTCCCCTGTTGCCGCGTCGAACATCCACACTTCACGCACCCGCCCCTGCGCAGCCTGCTCTCTGGGCGCGACGCCGACCATCACCTGCTTGCCGTCCACCGACAGGCAGGCTGCGCTGCGGACCACCTGCCAGCCCTCCGGCAGCACCACGTCCTGGTCCCGGCTGAAGCTCTTGTCCCAGGCAAACCAGGACAGCTTCCGCGCCAGGAAACCATAGACCCGCTTGCCGTCAGGCGCCAGCACTGCAGCGCGGACCGTGGTCGGCAGCATGCCCCCCGCACCGGCCAGGGTCCAGTCGCGCACCACGCCGCCCCCCCGTCCCAGGGCCAGAAACTGATTGCCGGACCAGAGCACCACCCTGACCTCTCCCTCCTGCCTCGGCACCAGGGGACGCGGCGCCTGCAGGCCCGGGAACCGTCCGCCCTGGTAGGCCACCTGCAGGGACTTGGGGTCGTGGCCGTTGACCCAGGCGGTGAAGTCGGTGTTGCTCGGGCCGCTGCCGCCGGTCAGGTAGACCGGGCCGCCCCCGGGGCGCAGGGCCAGGTAGGGTGTCAGGGCAGGCTCCTTATAGCGGACCCGTTCCGTCACGGTGACCTCACTCAGCGGCTTCAGTCCGGGGGCCGTACCCTCTACCGCGGGAGGCAGAACTTCATAAACCGCGAGATAGTCCTCCACCGCCAGGCCCGTGCCCCGCGTGTCAGCCACATAGAGACGCCCGGCCGCCGGGTCCACCGCCAGTTGTGGGTTGGCGCCGGCGCGAAGGAGAAGCACCGGGTCCTCTCCCCAGCCAGACCACCAGAAGACGGCTGAGCGCGTGTAGTCGCGCTGGTCAAGGGCCAGCACAAAGGCGCCGGACGCCGGCACGCCGCTCTCCCCCGCGCCGGAGACAGCGCTGGTCGGCTCCCGCACGTACCGTGCGCCGGCAACGAAGGCCAGGAACAGCAGCACGGCTCCGGCCAGCGACAGCCGGGCCAGCGCTCGATTCAAGCCCACAGGACCACCCCCTGCATTCGGGCCCCCCTTAAGATGATTCGCGCCGGGGGCCGGGCATGACGGGCAGCCGCACTTCATTTCGGCATGACCATAAAAGAGACCCCGCTCGCTGCCGAGCAGGGTCCCGTACCAGGCGGGTCCCCGATCTTCGGTCCTGGCCTCATGGGCTCATGGCTGGGGCCTCGGGGGCTCAACCGGGCCGGCGGGGCGGGTATCGAGACGGCCGGGATCGAGCAGGCCGCTCAGGCGGCCTTGGTGGCCTGGGTGGCCTCGGCCTTGGGCACCGGGGGCCTGGTCAGCAGGGCCAGAACCACGCCGATGAGCGCCAGGGCGGCGTAGATGTACAGAGCCGCCGTGTAGTTGCCCGTGGCCTCCTTAACCCGGGCGATAACGCCGGGGCCAAAGATGGAGGCCGCGCCGTAGGCGGTGAACATCCAGCCGTAGTTAAGGCCGTAGTTCTTGGTCCCAAAGTAGTCGGCGGTCAGGGCCGGCAGCAAGGCCAGGTAGCCGCCGAAGGCGAAAGCCGCCAGGGCGATGCCGATCACGAACGTGCCGTAGGATGCGGCCCGCGGCAACACCAGGAACATGTCAGCAGCCAGCACCAGGAACATGGCTACCAGCGTATAGACACGGCCCAGGCGGTCCGAGACCCAGCCCCACCCAATGCGGCCGGCGCCGTTGAAGATAGCCAGCAGGCCCACGGCCGCGGCGGCCGCTTCCTTGCTGAGCTTGGCGACTTCCTGGCCCATGGGCGACGCCTGCGAGATGACCATGAGGCCGGCGGCCGCTCCGAACAGATACATGACCCAGAGCATCCAGAAGGGCAGCGTGGAAAGCATTTCCGTGGGGGCGTAATCCGACTTCACCACGGCGCCGGGTTTGGGCGCCGGCGGGTTCCAGCCGGCGGGCCTCCAACCGGCGGGCGGGTTCTGGAGGGCCTGGGCCGACCCGGTTACGGCCACCAGGAAGATCACGCCCAGGATGGCAAAGGTGGTCAGCACCCCGTAGGCCACGATGAGCTTCGCTGCCAGCGGCGCAAAGATCAGGGAGCCGGCGCCGAACCCGAACACGGCCAGGCCGGTCATGAGGCCGCGCATGTCGGGGAACCACTTGACGATGGTGGCAATGGGGGTCACATAGGCGAAACCGATGCCCAGCCCACCCAGAACACCATAGGAGAGGTACAGCATCATCAGGGACGAGGTCTGGCTGGCCAACAGAGTGCCGGCGCCGAGCAGCACGCCGCCCACCGTGGCGACGAGGCGGGGCCCGACCCGGTCCTGCCACCGGCCGGCGAAAATCATGGCCACGGTGAAGAAGACCAGGGTAATCGTAAAGGCGTTGGTGGTCTGGGTGACGGTCCACCCGAATTTGGCCATCAGGGGATTGCGGAAGACGCTGAAGGCATAGACGGTGCCCAGAGCAAGCTGGATGACGATTCCGGCCAGAACGATGAACCAGCGATTGGGGACCCGGGACTCAGCCATCTGCAGTACCTCCTTCTGAATCGGAACGTTCCCCCGAACGCTCCGTCGAACGGTACCTTCCGGGGCGCCCCTCCCTTTTCTTTTTCTTTTCGCCCGCGGCTGATCGTTCAGAGCAGATCGTTCCAAGCCGCAGCCGGTCGGGGGGCCGGGCCGGATTCCCGGCCCCCTGCCCGGTCGGGCCCGTCTAGGCCTCCTTCTCTTCGTATTGCGACTTCAGCTTCGCCACCACGGTCGGATCGGCCAGCGTGGTGGTGTCTCCCAGGGCGCGTCCCTCCGCCACGTCACGCAGCAGGCGGCGCATGATCTTGCCGGAGCGCGTCTTGGGAAGCTCCGCGGCAAAGAAGATGTCGTCCGGTCGGGCCAGAGCGCCGATCTTCCTGGCCACGTGCTCCCGCAGTTCGGCAATCAGCTTGTCGTCCTGCGGCACGCCCTCCTTGACTGTGACAAACGCCGAAATGGCCTGGCCCTTGACCTCGTGGTTCTTGCCAATGACAGCGGCCTCAGCCACGGAGGGGTGGTCGACCAGGGCGCTCTCCACCTCCATGGTGCCGATGCGGTGGCCGGCCACATTGACCACGTCGTCGACGCGGCCCAGCAGCCAGATGTAGCCGTCCTTGTCGCGCTTGGCGCCGTCGCCGGTGAAGTAGATGCCGGGGAACCGGCTCCAGTAGGTGCCCTGATAGCGTTCCGGGTCGCCCCAGATGCCGCGCAGCATGCCGGGCCACGGCCGGGTCAGCACCAGGTAGCCGCCCTGGCCGGCGCCAACGGGCTCGCCGCGCTCGTTGACCACGTCCGCCTTGACGCCGGGGAACGGCCGCGTGGCCGAACCAGGCTTGGTCGCCACGGCGCCGGGCAGAGGCGTGATGAGAATGTGGCCGGTCTCGGTCTGCCACCAGGTGTCAACGATGGGCGTGCGCTTGCCGCCGATGTGCTCGTAGTACCACATCCAGGCCTCGGGGTTGATGGGCTCGCCCACGGTGCCCAGCAGGCGCAGGCTGGACATGTCATGGCGGGCCGGCCACTCGGTCCCCCAGCGCATGAAGGAGCGGATGGCGGTGGGCGCCGTGTAGATGATGTTGACGCGATACTTCTCCACGATGCTCCAGAAGCGGTCGCGCTGCGGGAAGTCCGGGGCGCCCTCATACATCAGGCTGGTGCCGCCGTTGGCCAGGGGCCCGTAAACGATGTAGCTGTGGCCCGTCACCCAGCCGATGTCCGCGGTGCACCAATAAACGTCCTCGTCCTTCAAGTCGAAGACGTACTTGGTGGTGGCCGTAACCCCGGTCAGGTAGCCGCCGGTGGTGTGCATGATGCCCTTGGGCCTGCCGGTGGTGCCGGAGGTGTAGAGCAGGTACAGCAGGTCCTCGGAGTCCATGGGTTCGGGCTCACAGACGGCGGAGGCATCCTTTATCAGGTCATGCCACCAGAGGTCGCGGCCCTCCTTCATCTGGACCGGCGCCTTGTCGGGACCCACCCGCCGGACCACAACGACCTTCTCAACACCCGAACCCTCGATGGCCTCGTCCGTGTTCTTCTTCAACTGAACGATGCCGCCGCGGCGCCAGCCGCCATCAGCGGTGATGACCACTCTGGCGTCGGCGTCGTCGATGCGCTGCCGCAGCGACTCGGGGCTGAACCCGCCGAACACCACGCTGTGCGGCGCGCCGATGCGGGCGCAGGCCAGCATGGCGACGGGCAGCTCAGGCACCATGCCCAGATAGATGGTCACCCGGTCGCCCTTCTTGACGCCCAGGTCCTTCAGCACGTTGGCAAACTGGTTGACTTCCCGCGACAGTTGGTCATAGGTGAGGGTGCGGGAGTCCCCCGGCTCACCCTCCCAGATGATGGCCGCCTTGTTGCGGCGCCAGGTCTTGAGATGCCGGTCCAGGCAGTTGTAGGAAACGTTGAGTTGGCCGCCCACAAACCACTTGGCGTAGGGCGGGTTCCAATCCAGTACTTGGGTCCAGGGCTTGAACCAGTCCAGGTTCTCCGCCATCCCCGCCCAGAAGCCATCCGGGTCCTCTTCGGCCATCTTGTAGAGGCTGTCGTCCTTGGCGTGGGCTTTGGCGGCGAAATCGCCGGGCGGCGGAAAGACACGGTCTTCCTGCAGCAGAGCCTCAAAAGCCTTAGGATCTTCTACCAACCATGGCACCCCCAACGAATGGTTTCTACCTCAAGCCAACCGGTACCCGAAGCTCCGGCGCCACCCCCTTTCATACCCCTACCGGGTTTATCCGGCTTCCATGATTGCGGCACTTTTTCGGTTGTATAATTGGGAAATAATTATCAGACATGTGTTATTTAAGCCAATAGTAGGTATTGCGGTGATTTGCGTCAAGGCCTTTCGGGCGAGTAGACAAGTTAACTTTTTCACGCTCGATGTGGGTACCCCCGGTGGGTAGCAGAAGCGGGCCCCCGCCCCGGGGGGGCGCGTCATCCACACCAACCAACAGGCCAACAACAAACCCCAACAGGCCG
>JBLNCQ010000211.1:0-30466 GCA_050260815.1 Bacillota bacterium | reverse complement strand
GTGGTCGTCAATGGCCACCTTCAGCAGGTAGGGACGGGCCAGCTCCACGGCGGCAATAAAGCCCAACAGCATGATGCACAGCAGGATGACGCGCCAGAAGGGCTTGGCGTAGGTCAGAAGGCGGGCCATGAGGCGCGCGTCATAGGCCTTGCCCAATGCTTCCTCTTCGCGAAAGTCGTCCATGGTTCGCCTCCTTACTCCGCTGCGATGGCTTCTTCAATCTGCTGTCGCTGGTAGATGCGGTAGTACTCGCCCTCATGGGCCAGCAGCTCTTCGTGGGTGCCGCGCTCCACAATGCGGCCGCGGTCGAGAACGATGATCTGGTCGGCGTTCTGCACGGCCACAACGCGGTGAGAGACAATAACGGTGGTGCGGCCCATCATGACGGGCCTGAGCCCGGCCAGAATGCGTGCCTCTGTGGCCGTGTCCACGGCGGACAGGGAGTCGTCCAGAATCAGGATGGGCGGATTCTTGAGCAGGGCGCGGGCGATGCCAACGCGCTGGCGCTGGCCGCCGGAGAGGGTGACGCCGCGCTCGCCCAGAAGGGTGTTATAGCCGTGGGGGAACTCGCGGATGTCGCTGTCCACCTGGGCCACCTGGGCCGCCGTAAAGACGTCCTCGTCGGTCCAGTTGCCGGGCGCGAAGGCGATATTCTCATAGATGGTCTTGCTGAACAGGAAGGACTCCTGCGGAGCGTAGCCGATGGTGCTGCGGAGCTCAGCCACCGGAATCTCCGTAACGTCCACCCCGTCGATGAACAGCTGGCCGGCGGGGGCGTTGTAGAGTCGCGTCAGAAGATTGGCCAGCGTGCTCTTGCCGCTGCCCGTCCGTCCGATGACGCCGAGGGTTTGACCGGGCTCCACCGTCAGAGAGACGTCTTCGAGGGCGTAGGGCAGGTCGGGCGCGTAGCGGAAGCTGAGCGACCGTGCCTCAATGCGGCCCCTGGCCGCCTCCGGCTGCCGCCAGGCTTCGGGCACCCGGGTGACGGGCGCGTCCACCACGTCGGTGCGCGTGTCCAGAATCTCCTGGATGCGCCCCATGGAGGCGGTGCCGCGCTGGATCAGGTTGACCACCCAACCGATGGCCAGCATGGGCCAGATGAGCATCCCCAGGTAGCTGTTGAACGCCACGAACATGCCCAGGGACAGGCGGTTCTGCAGCACCAGCCAGCCGCCGTAACCAAGGACGATGACAAATCCGGCGCCCGCCAGAAAGTTGATGACCGGCTCCAGCAAGCCCTGGACCCGCACCATGTGCATGAACGTATCCAGGTACTTCTGGTTGTCCCGGGTGAAGTGGTTAATCTCGGCCCGCTCCTGGACGAACGCCTTGACCACCCGGGCGCCGGCGATATTCTCCTGAGCTCGGTCGGACAGTGTGGAGAAGGCCTCCTGGACGCGCCGGAAGCGCTGGTGAATGAGGCGGCCGAAGATGGCGGCCGAAACGGCCAGGATGGGGAGAGGCAGGAGACCCAGCACCGTCAGGCGCCAGTCCACCGTAGAGAGCATGACCACCAGCGTGGAGACGCACAGGATGGTGGAGTCGGCGGCCATGAGCACGCCGTCGCCCGCTGCGGCACGGACCGCCTGCAGGTCGTTGGTGGCGTGAGCCATCAGGTCGCCGGTCTTCTTGTGATTGTAGTAGGTGGTCGGCAGCGTCTGCAGGTGGCGGAACAGCTTGTCCCGCAAGCTGGTCTCCACCATGCGCGCGGTACCGAAGACATAGATCCGCCAGACAAAGCGGAAAACGGCAATCAGGCCCGCCAGGCCAACGATGCTGAGGCCGTAGATCCAGACCTTCTCCGGCGTGATCGTGCCACCGCGCACGTCGTCGGTGAATCGGCCGACCTGCCAGGGGATGGCCAGCTGCGTCAGATCGCAGACCGTCAGCGCGGCGATGCCGGCCACGTACCGCCACTTGAACTGACCGAGGTATTCAATGAGCTTGCGCAACTCTCGGGACACCCGGGCACCTCCCCGGCAACACGCGTGTAATGTAGACAAGTCCTATGACGATACCCAACCATTATAGCATTGTGCCGGGCTGCACGGCAGGAGCGGCTTGGCGCGCCGCTAGGGCGTCGCGGGGCTCGCGCCTCCGCCGGCGCCGCCGTCAAACAGAACCTTGCCCGTCTTGTCACGAGCCACCACATGATGCGGGGCACTGTGCTGGGGCGCAATGATCAGGTACCCCTTTTGTCCGGCCGGCACGGACTGGCGGATGGAGGTGCCGTCCTTGAGGACTGCCTCTACCTCAGCCACATTGGGGTCATTGACTTCGCCGTAAATGGTCATGTAGTTCAGGCCGGTGCCGCCGGTGCTGGCGCCCATGCCAACGGCCGGCGCAGTGGCGGGCAACACGCCGGACGAGCCTCCCCAGCCGCCCGACCTGGCCTGCCAGCCCAGGCGCGAGTCGCGCTCAATGTTGTAGACGCCAAGTATGTTCATAACGCCGCCGGTCCCCGGCCCGCCGCCCCGATCCTGGCCCGTGAAGAGCACCACGTAGTGGTCGGCATCCACGGCAGCGGAGGTCACAACCTGAACGGTTCCGGGCATCAGGCTGCCGCCCGAGGAGGACTGCCGGTTGACGGCATCCCAGAACGCCGCCATGGGCGACTGGTGCACCGGCCGGCCGCCGAAACCGGACCCAGGCAGCAAGGCCGAGCAGCCGGCAAGGGCCAGGGACAGGACGAGGACCAGAGCCGCGGTCAGAACCTTTCGCACACTGCAGGCCTCCTCTCAAGGGGGAGTTCTTCCAAACAAAAGGAAGACGCCGTGCAGCCCGAATCGGTTTCGCCCGGGCCCCCGCCGCCGGCGGAGGGACGACCCACCCGGAGGCGGGTTGAAGCGGCCCTTCCGTTCTGATACAATGAGTTCACCCCGAACACTCGTTCTTCCTGCCTGCCCGCAGAAAAAACTTCAGGAGGCGCCCCATGGAGGCTTCCGGCACAAGCCACGGCGGCAATAGCCTGGATCGGTTGGCCCAGCTTTTCCACCCCGTGGTCTGGTCCTGGTTCATGCAGGCCTTTGGCCAGCCCAGCCCGCCCCAGGCCCTGGCCTGGCCGGCCATTGCCCGGGGCGACCATGTCCTGCTGCTTGCGCCCACCGGATCGGGCAAGACGCTGGCGGCGTTTCTGCAGGTGCTCGACACCCTCTATAAGGAAGCGCTGGGAGGGCAGGCCCACGCCGGCGTGCAGGTGCTCTACATTTCGCCCCTCAAGGCCCTGAACAACGACATGGAGCGGAACCTGGAGGTGCCGCTGGCCGGCATCGCGGCGGCGGCCCGCCAGGCGGGGCTTGACGCCTGGCCCCGGATCCAGACGGCGGTCCGCACGGGTGACACGCCGCAGCGCGATAGGCAGCGGCAGGTCCGCAGGCCGCCCCAGGTTCTGATTACCACGCCTGAGTCGCTCTACCTGATGCTGACGTCGGCGCGAGCGCGTGAGCCCCTGCGCTCCGTGCGCTTCGTCATTGTGGATGAGATCCACGCCCTGGCCGGCAACAAGCGGGGCGTTCACCTCAGCCTCTCGCTGGAGCGCCTGGAGCACCTGACGGGACGGCCCTTTCAGCGCACCGGCCTTTCCGCCACCCAGCGGCCGCTGGAGGAGGTGGCGCGATACCTGGGCGGTCTGGATGACCAGGGCCGTCCCCGCCCCGTGACCGTGCTGGATGCGGGGCTGCGCAAGGGGCTGGACCTGCGGGTGATCAGCCCCGTCCCGGACCTCCGCCTGCCCCCCGGCGATTCCGTGTGGCCCAGCATCTACCAGCGGCTGCTGGAACTGGTGGAGTCGCACCGTTCCACCCTTGTCTTCTGCAACAACCGCCGCCAGGCCGAGCGCCTGGCGTCGAGCCTCAACGCCCTGGCCGGGCGTGAGCTGGCCCGGACGCACCACGGCAGCCTGTCCCGCGAACAGCGGGAGCAGGTGGAGCAACAGCTTAAGGAAGGACGGCTGCGGTGCCTGGTGGCCACGTCGTCACTGGAACTGGGCATTGACGTGGGCGCCGTGGACCTGGTGGCGCAGGTGGAGTCGCCGAAGGGCGTGGCCCGCGGCCTGCAGCGCGTGGGCCGGGCCGGGCACCTACTGCGCGCGGCCAGCAAGGGCCGCATCATTCCCAAGACGCGGGCCGACCTGCTGGAGGCCGCGGCTGCGGCGCGGGGCATGGCCGGGGGGGCGGTGGAGCCCACTCGCGTGCCGCGGCACTGCCTGGACGTGCTGGCGCAGCAGATTGTGGCCATGGCGGCGGTGGACTCGTGGCCCCAGGAGGACCTCCTCAGGCTGGTGCGCCGCGCCTACCCCTACCAGGGGCTGGAGCGGCGGCAGTTGGAGAACGTACTGGAAATGCTGGCCGGCCGTTACTCGGCGGCCGAGTTCTGCGAGTTCCGGCCCCGCCTGCACTGGGACCGGACGGCCGGCCTGGTGCGCGGGTCGGCCGGCTCTCGCCTCCTGTCGCTCAGGAGCGGCGGCACCATTCCGAACAAGGGCCTGTTTACCGTTTACCTGGCCGACGGGCGCACCCGGCTGGGGGAGCTGGACGAGGAGCAGGTATGGGAGACCCGGGTCGGCGACGTCTTCATGCTGGGGACGGCCTCGTGGCGCGTGGAGGCCATTGAGCACGACCGGGTGCTGGTGTCCGCCGCGCCGGGGGCGGTGCCGCGGGTCCCCTTCTGGCGCGGCGATGGGCTGGGCCGCCCGGCATCCCTGGGTGAGCAACAGGGTGCTCTTCTGGCGGAGGCGGCTGAAAGGCTTGACGATCCCGCCCTGGTCGAATGGCTGCAGTCGGCCTGCCACCTGGATGACGCCGCGGCGAAGAACCTTGCGGGCTACCTGCGCGACCAGCGGGAGGCCGCCGGCGTCATTCCATCGGACCGCGTGCTGCTGGCCGAGGCTTTCCCGGACGAACTGGGAGACTGGCGCCTGGTGCTGCACTCGCCTTACGGCGCCGCGGTGCACGCCGCCTGGAGCATGGCCATCAAGGCCTGGGCCCGCCGCCAGTGGGGGTTTGAGCCCGACGCCGTCTACGGCGACGACGGTATCCTGCTGCGGGCGCCGGGGCGCGAGGGGCCGCCGCCCTTCGAACTTGTGCACGGCGTCACCGCCGGCAACGTGCAGGAACTCATCCTGGAGGAGATGGGCAGCACCTCGCTGTTTGGCTCTTACTTCCGCTACAACGCCGGCCGGGCGCTGGTGCTGCCGCGCGAGGGCTTCGGCCGCCGCACGCCGCTCTGGCTGCAGCGCCTGCGCTCCAAGGATCTGCTGGCCGTGGCCAGGCGGCACCCCGACCACCCCCTGGTCATGGAAACCTACCGCGAGATTATGCAGGACGTCCTGGAGGTGCCTGCTCTGCAGCGGCTGCTGGAGCGTCTGGAGCGGGGCGAGATGCACCTGGAAACGCGTGAGGGTCAGGCCCCGTCACCCTTTGCGGCGTCGCTGCTGTTTGCGTTCCAGGGCTCCTTCATGTACGAATACGACCGGCCCAAAGCCGAGCAGCAAAGCGCCCTCCTGTCGCTGGACCGGGACCTGCTGCGCGAGCTGCTGGGCGGGCGGGCCTGGAGCGAACTGCTGGACCAGGAGGCGCTGCAGGCCGTCGTGGAGCGCGTCTCCGGCCGCCGTCAGGACCGATTGGCGCGCACTGACGATGAGGTGTTCGAACTCCTTGCCCGTCAGGGTGACCTGTCCCTGCACGAGGTGTCGGAGCGGTCACTGCCGGGATTGGCGGAGGCGGCTCTGCCCAGGCTGGAGGCGCTCCGGCGCGCCGGCCGCCTGCGGCTGGGCGGCCAGGAGCGGTGGGTGGCGGCAGAGGACATCCCCCTGTATGAAGGCGCCCTGCGGGACGGGGCCGCCGACCGGCTCAGGGACATCCTACGGCGCTACGCCACGTACCACGGGCCGTTCAGCGCCGAGGAGGCGGCCGCCCGCTACGGCTGGGACCCGGGCGCGGTGACGCCGGCGCTGGAGTCTCTGGAGGTCGAGGGATTCCTGACTAGAGGGCTCTTCACAACGGACGCCGCCGCCGAGCAGTGGTGTGAGGCGGGGCTGGTGCAGCAGGCCAAGCAGTCCACCCTGGCCAGGCTCCGCTCCGAGGTGGAGGCCTGTGAACCGGAAGTCTGGCAGCGGTTTGCCCTGGAGTGGCACGGGCTGGCCGCCATCCCGCCCGTGTCCGGGCCCAACCGGCTGAAGGCCGCGCTGCAGCGGCTGCAGGGGCTGTTCCTCCCGGCCGAGGCGTGGGAGCGGGAGGTGCTGTCCCCGCGCCTCCCGGGATATCAGCCGTCATGGCTGGACCAGCTGCTGGCGGCCGGGGAGGCCGGCTGGGTGGGGCGGGGCAGCGGACCGGGGCCGGGGAAGGTGGCCTTTTTCCTGGCGGACGGGGCGCCGGCCCTGGCGCCGACCGCAGACCCGCCCCTGGCGGATGAGCCTCCCGCAGCCCAGGCCGTGCGCCGCGTTCTGCAGCAGCGGGGCGCACTGTTCCTGGGCGGACTCGCGGCCGCCGCCGGCCTGACCGCAGAGCAGGCGCTAGAGGCCGTGTGGTTCCTGGTCTGGCGGGGAGAGGTGACCAACGACACCTTCGCGCCCGTGCGCGCCCTGCTGGGGCGGCAGCGGCTGGCGGCCACGGGCCGGTGGTCCCTCGTGCAGGGCGGCGGCGCTCCGCCGGAGCGGACGGCCGTCGCCTGGGCGGAGCAACTGCTGGCGCGTCACGGCCTGGTGACCCGGGAGGTGGCGGAGGCCGATTCCGCTGCCGTTCCCTGGCCCACCATCCTGACCGTGCTGAAGGAGATGGAGATGGCGGGACGGGTGCGGCGAGGCTACTTTGTGCACGGCCTCTCAGGCCTGCAGTTTGCGCTGCCGGAGGCGGTGGAGCGCCTGCGGCGAGTGCGTTCGGAAGAAGGCACGGTCACCCTCACCTTCGCCTGCGATCCGGCCACGCTGTGGGGTACGGTTCTGCCCGAGCGCGACGGCGCACCCCGGTTGTCACGGATACCCGGGCAGTTCCTTGTCTGTCGCGGTGGGCGCCCCCTCCTCGTGGGAGAGGGGATGGGCCGGCGGCTGGTGCCCGTTCGGCCGCTCGCAGAGGCGGACTTGAATCTGGCCGTGTCGGCCCTCCCGTCGCTGCTGCCCGGGCCCCATTCGCGGCGGCGCCGTCTGGAGGTAGCATGGTGGGGAGACGCTCCAGCGCCTCAGAGCGAGGCAGCGGCCGCCCTGGCTGCGGCCGGGTTTGAACGCGGTCCCCGCAGTTTTTCACTGTGGCCCAAGGCGTAGCGCGCCAATGGTAGCTGTGGCGGCATGTTTGCATTGCAGGCAGGTGGAGCATGATAGTCTCAGCAAAGGAGGGTACCTGGTGGTAAAGACGCTTTATGTGGGCAATCTGCCCTGGGCCACCACTGAAGACGATCTGGTCCAGCTGTTTTCCCAGTATGGCACCGTTCACTCGGCTCGCATCATCCAGGACCGCGAAAGCGGTCGCTCACGCGGCTTCGGCTTTGTGGAAGTCGCCGATGAGGACGTGGAGAACATGGTGCAGCAGACCAATGGCGCCACGTACGGGGGCCGGGCCTTGACTGTGAACGAGGCCCAGGAGCGCCAGCAGCGCTCTCGCTACTAGCGAAGGCAAGGCATCAGGGGGAGGCGGCCTCCAGGCGAGGAGCCGTCTCCCTCTTTTCAGTTCGGGCCCGGAGGAGCCCCGAGCCCCCGGGGCGAAGTCGTTGGGGGCCGCTTCACAACCACCTCGCCTGGCGCACGGGACTTCCAGGCAGCGGCCTGAGGAGGAAACCCATGGCCGTCAACATTCTGGGCGCTCTGGCAGAGAGGCCCATCATCCCGGCGGTTCGGCAGCAGCGTGATCTGCAGGAGGCCCTGGCGTCACCCGCCAGGGTGGTCTTTCTGCTTGCCGCCACCGTCTTCAACCTGCCCGAGGCCTGCGCCCAGGCGCGCGAAGCCGGGAAAATCTTCTTCGTCCACCTGGACATGATCCAGGGCCTCTCCAAGGACGGCTTCGGCGTTCAGTGGGTGGCGCAGCAGGCCAAACCGTCCGGCATCATCACCACCCGGGCCCACCTGGTAAGCGAAGCCCGCTCCCACGGCCTCCTGGTCATCCAGCGCACGTTCCTGCTGGATTCTCAGTCCGTGCACACGGGCGTGGAGATGGTCAAGGACGCCAGGCCGGATGTGCTGGAGATCCTGCCGGGCATTGTGCCCAGCGAGATTCAGGACATTGCCAGGCGCGTGCCGGTCCCGGTCATTGCCGGGGGGCTCATCAAGACGAGGTTGCAGTGCATTGCCGCCCTTCGCGCGGGCGCCGCCGGAGCGTCCACCAGCCAGAAAGACCTGTGGGTGGCGGACATCCCCGAGCCAGGGGGGCCGGACGCAAGGCGCTCCAAGGGCCATTGACTCCGGTCCGGTTGACAGGAAGGGGCCGTCATGGTGGAATGGCAATAGGAAAGCCCTCGCCATAAGAAACCAGCGTGATGCGGCCAGGATGCCCTTCACCGCCCGGCGAGCAGGCGCCCGGCAACGAGAGGTGGGCATGGTGCGGACCGCTGTCTTCTTTGACCTCGACGATACCCTCTACGATCTGGACGGGGCCAGCAGTCGCGAGCTGTGGGCACGACTGGAGTCCCTGCTGGGAGACGACCGCGACCGGCTGCCCGAGGCCCTGGAGGCGTTTGAGGCGGTCCGCGAATCCACCTGGCAGGAGTACATGGCGGGCCGTCTCACCTTTGAGCAGGTGAGGGTGGCCCGCTTCCTGCGCGTCCTCACCCAGCTCAACCTGCGGCGCGACCCCGAGCGGGTACAGCAGGAGGCCGACCGCTTCGTCACCGGGTGGATGCAGAGCATTCAGCCGTTCCCGGGCGTGGCCCCGCTGCTGACCGCTCTCAAGGAGCGGGTGGCCCTGGGGCTGATTACCAACGGCAATCCCCAACAAACCCAAACCAAACTGGGCCTGCTGGGGCTTGACCACTGCTTTGATCCGTCGCTGGTGCTGGCGTCCGAGGCGGTGGGCCGCGCCAAGCCGGATCGCTTCATCTTTGACGCCGCCCTGGAGCGAGCCGGCGTGCCGGCCTCCCGGGCCATCATGGTGGGAGACTCGCTGGAGGCCGATATCCAGGGCTCACTGAAGGCCGGCTGGGCTGGCGCCGTCTGGTTCAACCGCAAGGGGAGGTCCCTGGCCGCCGGCCCGCTGGGTCCACAGCAGCGCGTCGCGGCGGCGGACAGCTTCAGCGGCGTGGCGGAGCGGGTCTCGGAACTGGCGGATTGGCTGGAATACAAGGGGGGAGCGGCATGAGGGTTCTGACGGATGACACCTTTGAACCGGCGCTGCGCGAAGCGTTGGGACTTCTGATTGTCAAGTTTTACGCCAACTGGTGCCCGGACTGCCGCAGGGTGGAGACCGCCTACCGGCAGTTCCCGGAGCGGTTTCCCGGCGTGGCGTTTGCCGAACTGAACACGGATGAGAACCCGCAGACCGCCAGCCGCTATGAGGTTCGGGGCATCCCGTCCTTCCTGGTGTTCCAGGATGGCCGTCTGGTGGACCGGCTCTACAGCCGGGATGCCAAGACGGTGGCTCAGGTAGAGGCATTCGTGTCCCGGTTCAGCGAGGGCCGCCGGGCCTCGTGAAGTCGTAACGGCTCGGCACCGTCATGAAGGAAACCGTCAAATTATGTCGAAAGGCAGAAAACGGCAATCCTTCCAAGGGGGGAACGGCATGTCCGAGCCGGAGAAGCCCACTGCTCTTGTGCAGCTGGGGCGGGGCCGAATTGAATTGATGAATCGGACCCGGCACCTGGTGGGCATTCTCTTTGGCCTGGCCGCGGGCACTAGCGTGGCGGCAACCCTGCTGCCGGTTCCCGACCCGCGGGTCAAGCTGCCCTTGCTGGCGACGGCGGTCATTCTGGCCCTGGCCATGAGCGTCTGGTACCTGGCGGCTCCCTTCGACCGCTACCGGGCCCAGCCTCACCTGGGAATGAACATTGCCGCGGCCGCCGTTGTGGCCATGGCGGTGTACGCTACGGGCGGGGCCCACTCCTACCTGGAACCGCTGTTCCTGATGATTGCGGTTTACGCGGCGGCCTTCACCAAGCCGCGGCAGATTCTCTGGGTGGCGGCCGTGGTGTCTCTGGCTGCGGCTCTGCCCTTCCTGTACGGCTACGACGCCTGGTTCATCCGGAGTCTGATCATCCGGGTGACGGTCTACTTTGGGGTCGCCTATTTCTCCAGCACCGTCGTGGCCATGGTGGTGCAGGAGGAGAAGACGCGACGCCAGCTGGTTGAAGTGGCTCTGGAGGAGGCCAGCCGCATCAGCCTCTCCCTGGACCTGTCCAAGACGCTGGAGGCCATGGTGGCACAACTCAAGTCGGTGACCGGGTCGGACACCTGCGTTGTTTACCTGCAGGATGCGGCGGAGGGAACCATGGTTCCCCGGGTCATCTCCCTGGACCCGAGCTACCCCCGAGGCGAGGCCGAAGCCATTGCCGCCCAGCACCCGTCGCGCGGCGAGGGCCTGGTGGGGTGGGTCTGGGAGAACCGGCAGCCGCTGCTGCTGGGCGACGCGGAGCGCGATCCGCGTGCCAAGCACGTGCCCGGGACGGAAGTGGAGGACGCCTCGTACATGCTGGTCCCCCTGTCCGTGGAGGATCGAGTGCTGGGCGTCATCCGGCTGTCGCGCCAGGGGCTGTACCAGTTTCGCAACCAGGACCTCCGCCTGGCCACCATCTTTGCCAACCAGTCCGCGGTGGCCATTGAGAATGCCCGCCTCTACGAAAAGGCGGAGCGCCTCTCCATCACTGACGGCCTTACCGGCCTGTACAACGCCCGCTACCTGGAATCCCGCCTGGCGGAGGAGGTGGCCAGGTCTCACCGCTACGGCCACTGGCTGGCCCTGCTGATGATGGACATGGACACACTAAAGGCCGTCAACGACCGCTTTGGTCACCTGGAGGGCAACCGCCTGCTGCGGGTGTTCGCCTCCATCCTCACGGACGCCGTGCGCCGCTCCGATCTGGTTGTCCGCTACGCCGGCGATGAGTTTGTGGTCCTTATGCCTGAGACCGACCTCCATGACGCCCGGTTCGTGGCCGACCGCATCTGCCGCACGCTGGCAGAGACGCCCTTTATCGTTGGGCGCGAGAGCGTCACCGTAACCGTCAGCATTGGCGTTTCGGCGGCGCAGGGGAAGGACGCGGATACGGAGAACCTCATCCGTTCCGCCGACACCGCCCTGTATCGCGCCAAGCGCTCGGGGAAGAACCAGGTGCAGGTGGCGCTCTCCGCCACGGACCGGTAGCCCGGCAGCCCTCGCGGCCTGCGGACCCTGCAAGGAGGCAGTTGTACCGTGAAGGTATCCATTCTTGGCGTGCCCATGGACCTCGGCGCCAGCCGGCGCGGCGTGGACATGGGGCCCAGCGCCATTCGCTATGCCCATCTGGAGGAGCGGCTTGAGGCGCTGGGGGCCGATGCCGACGACCTGGGCAATGTGGATGTGCCCATCGTGGAGACGGTGGCCCACGAGGACGAGAGCGGCCTTCGCTGCCAGTCCCAGATTCTCTCCGTCTGTGCCCTTCTTGAGGAAGCCTGCCTGAACGTGCACCGGCAAGGACGCCTGCCCCTGGTGCTGGGCGGGGACCACAGCCTGGCCATGGGCAGCGTCCGGGCCACCAGCCAGGCCCACCCGGGCTCGGGACTGCTCTGGATTGACGCCCACTCAGACATCAACACCGCGGAGACATCTCCGTCCGGCAACATCCACGGCATGCCCGTGGCGGCCCTGCTGGGCATGATGTTCTACGGCCGCCCGGCCATTGACCCCAAGCGGACCGTGATGGTGGGCATTCGTTCGGTGGATCCCGGCGAGCGCCGGATCTTGCAGGACAGGGGCATCACCGTTTACACCATGCACGAGATCGACCGCTACGGCATGGCCAGAGTGATGGAGCAGGCCCTGGCGCGCGTGGGCAAGGACGTCCACGTCTCCTTTGACCTGGACTCCCTGGACCCCACGGTGGCCCCTGGCGTTGGCACGCCGGTGCGAGGCGGCCTCAGCCTCCGCGAGGCCTACCTGGCAATGGAGATGATTGCCGAGGCCGGCGTCATGAGGGCCCTGGACATGGTTGAGCTGAACCCCATCATGGACCGGAGCAACACCACGGGGGAACTGGCGGTCAGCCTCATCGCCGCCGCTCTTGGCGAGCGCATCTTCTGACCATGGAAACGCGGATGGATCGCCTGCAGGAGCACCGCCGCCAGCGCCGGGAGAAGCAGGACCGGTGGTTGGGGCGTCTGGCCGAGGTGCTGGTGGTTGCCTCCCTTGTGTACCTGCTGGCCCGCAGTCCCTTGGGCCAGTCCCTGGTGGACGCGGTGGAAGCGATCAGGCTGTCCTTCTAGACGCAGCACGACCCGGCGCCGTAAGGTGCCGGGTCGTTCGTCTGGGCGGGGTAAGTGACGGTTCGCCCGTCTGGCCCGGGAAGTCAGCGAAGCACCGAGGAGGCCATGCGGCGGTAGGTGTGCCGCCGGCCGCGGATGGCCATGGAGTACGCGAAGATGTTCTCCGGCACCGCCACGCCGTGGTAGCCCGCGTCGCCGATGTGGTGAATATCAGCGCCCGCTTCCTTGGCGTCCAGCGCGATGCGCCGGATGGTGGCCTCGTCGGCGCCCTCCTGGGAGGTGCCCACGGAGGTCATCACCAGCAGGCCCTTCCGGTGCGCCCTGTCGGCCAGAGCGGCCAGTTGGGACAGGGTGAGGCCCGGTACCGTGCCCGGCGCCGGCAGCAGCATGACCTGGCAGCCGGCGTCAGCAAAGGCGTCCACGTCCTCAGCTGTGACCAGGGGGCGGTAGTCCTCGCCCAGCACAGGCCAGGTTCCGGCCCCGTGCATCTTTCCCGACATGACGACGGCCCGGTCGCCCACGGCCTGCCGCACCTTGGAGAGGGACTCGTAGATGGACCGATTGGTGACGCCCGTGGCCGGATTGCCCGTGATGAGCAGGCAGACCGCGCCATGCTCCACGGCCAATTTGGCGTTGTCGGGCGTGGCCAGGCGGCCCTCCGGCAGATTGGCCTCCGGCGCCGCCGGCTCCAGGTTAATGCCCACGGGCCGACCGGTCAGCGCAGCCACCTGGGCCAGGGGACTGTTGCCGGAGCCCACATGCGGGCTTGCCGGTGGGTCGTCCGGCAGGCCGGCGACCCAGGGGGAGTGGGTGTCGTAGAAATTCAGGATGAGCAGATCCGCGCCGAAGGCCGCCGCCAGCTCCGGGTTGGAGACGCCGTCCACCAGGGGCGGGAAGGGGACCACAATTTCGGCGGCCAGGGTGCGTCCTTCCGTGCGGCGGATGCTGTCAAAGAGCTGGGCAGCGGTCATCCGGGCAAAGTGAGAGGCGCGGGCATCCAGGATGCGCGGCGTCCTGGCCAGTGGTTCCGAAGTCCCGGAGGTCATTACTTCATCAATTCCTTAATTTCACGTTCGTAGGCCTCGGCCAGCGTGCCCATGACCACCTGAACGGCCGTGCCCATCTTCATGATGCCCACGGAGCCCAGGGACTTGAGCTTCCTCTCATCCATCTTTTTCACGTCCACCAGGGTGCAGCGCAGGCGCGTGATGCAGGAATCCAGGCTCTTGATGTTTTCCTTCCCACCGAGGGCCTCGAGAATCTGGGCTGCCTTCTCACTCATTGGGGCGTCCCTCCCATGTCTTCCTTCGCAGCATAGCTTCTCCGCTCCGGGACCGATTCCTGCGCCCCCCGCCCGGCGGTGGGGACGCTTCCACAACGAAACATTCGGGAGATAGAGTTTGGGGGAGGCGTCAGGCCTCCCCCGCAACGACTCCGGCGGACAGACGGACGGCTAGTCGCCGGCGGCCAGGTCGGCGTCGGGCTCGCGGCCGGGCGTCGGGATGTTCAGCCGGCGAATCAGGAACCGGAACAGCGCCCAGTAGATGACCAGGTAGATCAGACCGATGGGGATCAGCAGGAGGGGATTGGTGGCCAGGCCAAAGTTAAGAATGTAGTCGATGAGACCCGCAGAGAAGGTAAAGCCGTCCTTGATGCCCAGCATGTAGACCACCGCCATGGAGGTCCCGGCCAGCAGGGCATGGACAATGTACAGGACGGGAGCCAGGAACATGAAGGCGAACTCCAGCGGTTCGGTGATGCCGGTGACAAAGGCCGTCAGGGCAGCGCCGAACATGATGGAGCCCGTGGCCGCCCTCTGGCTGGGCTTGGCCTCCTGGTAAATGGCCAGGGCCACGCCAACCAGGCCGAACATCATGATGGGGAACCAGCCGGTCATGAAGGCGCCCGCGGTGGGGTCGCCGGCGAAGAAGCGGTTCAGGTCGCCGGTGACCACCTTGCCCGTTGCGTCCGTGTAATTGCCGAACACGAACCAGACCAGGCTGTTGATGATGTGGTGCAGGCCCAGGGGGATCAGCAGGCGGTTCATTACGCCGAACACGAAGACGCCCAGGGCGCCCGCGCCGATGATCCACTGGCCGATGGCGTTGATGACGTTCTGAATCGGGGGCCAGACAAAGCCGAAGACGATGCCAAGGATAACGGCGAATAGTGCGGTGATGATAGGCACAAACCGTCTACCGCCAAAGAAACCCAGGAATTCGGGCAGCCGGGTGGTGTGGAACCGGTTGTAGGCCCAGCCGGCCAGGGCGCCGGAGATGATGCCGGCCAGGACGCCCATGTTGATATCCTTGTTGAAGTCCACGGCGACCTTGGTCATGACGAAGTAGGCCACCATGCCGGAGAGGCCGGCCACGCCCGCCTCGCTGGCCAGGCCGATGGCTACGCCGATGGCGAACAACAGGGGCATGTTGTCAAAGAGGGCTCCGCCGGCGTCGGCGAGCCACTTGATGTCGAGTAGGTCAGGCTGACCAAAGCGCAGCAGCAGGCCGGCGGCCGGCAGCACTGCGACCGGGGTCATCAGGGCCTTACCTACCTTTTGCAGCGGTCCAAGAATTCCGTTCATGCTGACACCTCCGTAGCAGTCTAGGCACTACATTGGGCCAGGAGTCCGGTTGTCCGTACCACCTCCCGCCAGGCGAGTCGTTGCAACGTTTTCTTTGACAACCGGGGTGGCAAATCCTTCCCCAGTTGACAGTAATACCTATGCTTCGAGCCAAAGATTCAGAATGGGCCGCGCCGACAGAAAAGGACCCCGAAGGGATGAACCTCTCGGGGTCCTATCGCTCAGTTTGAGTTGGATCCATGACGGCTCAGCCCCGCAGGGCGGCCAGCACGGCGCGGCCCGCCTCCATCACTAGCGAACGCGACGCGGCGATGTCGTCCGGCGTGCAGTGGTCCCAGTGGATGCCCACGCTCGCGGCCGCGGGCAGGCCGGTGCCGACCGCCAGCAAGTGGGCCAGGGGCCTGGCCACCTCATCGTCCTGGTGACCCAGGACGGCAATGACGGACGTGGTGGCGCTGGTGCGCTCCGGGTCTTTGTGGCTGGGGCGCGGCTGGGCCACGGCCACCGCTCCCACGTGCGCCCTGTCGCCGCCCGTGAGGGTGACGGTCAGCCCGCCCTCCGTGGCCACGGCAGTGTAGTCCAGCCGGTGCCGCCCTTCACCCACATGGCCGGTGATGGTTCGGTGCAACATGCGTCGCCTCCTGCTGCTGGCTGAGGTTCCGGAGGCCGTCAGTCCTCATGGGCGCCGGTGTACGGGCGATAGAGGTTATGCTCCACGTCAAACCGGTCCAGGACGCGACCGACGAAGTGGTCGACCAGGTCATCAATGGTCTGCGGCCGGCCGTAGAATGCGGGGACAGGCGGCATGATGGCCACGCCCAGCCGCGCCAGCTTGAGCATGTTCTCCAGATGGATGGCGGAGAGAGGCGTCTCCCGCGGCGCCAGCACCAGCTTGCGGCCTTCCTTCAGCGTCACGTCCGCCGCCCGGGCCACCAGGTTGTCGGTCAGGCCCGCGGCGATGGACGCCAGCGTCTTCATGCTGCAGGGAACGATGGCCATGCCCTCGGTGCGAAACGAACCGCTGGCAATGGCCGCGCCCAGGTTGCCGTCCTCGTGCACCTGGCTGGCCAGGGACCGCACGTAGTCCGGCGCGTAGGACGACTCCTGCACCAGGTTGGCCCGGGCCCAGCGGCTGAGGATGAGATGCGTCTCCACCCCGGCTTCACGCAGGGCCTCCAGGAGACGCACCCCGTAGCGGGACGCGCTCGCGCCGGTGATGGCGACAACCAGGCGCCGCGGCTTCTCCACAGATGGTTACCTCCCAGTCTCTCCGTCGGCGGCTGCCTGCCGCGGACGGATGTGGTAGGTGCAGACGTGCTGGCCGTCCACCTGGCAGTGAGAACGCGTGATCTCAGCCTCGGGCATCAGGTTGCGGAACATCTGCAGCTCCAGCGAACAGGCGACGGGGTGCTCGGACGCTACCTGGAAGAGGGGGCAGTGGTGTTCCCGCAGCACATAGCCGTCACCCTCGGGCTCCCAGTCGGCCAGGAAGCCGTCCTCGTCGCGGAGCCGGCTCAACTCCGCGACCTTGCCGGGGATATCCCTGCCTTCGACAGCCGCCCGGTAGCGCTCCTCCATACGGTCGGAGCGGCGCCCCAGAACCCGGCTTACCTCCGCCGGGCCGTACAGCTCGGCGATGTCGTCCAGAACGTTCAGAGCGATGTGGTGGTAGCTCTGGGGGAACAGATCATGGGCCAGAGGAGTCAGCGAGTAGACGTACCGCGGCCGCCCCGTCTCCCGGTGCTCCAGGGCCGAGGTGACAAGCCCGTCGCGCTCCAGGCCGGCCAGGTGCTTGCGGACCGCCATCCCGGTGATGCCCAGGTGATCGGCCAGGTCGCCCACTGCCATCGGACCCTTCTTCTTGATGGCCGTAATCAACCGGCGACGCGTCTGATAGAGTTGGGTGGTCATGGGCTTCAAAGCCTCCTTGCGTCACGCGGCCGAAAGCCTGGCAGGTAAGACTTTCGTTCCGGAATTGTACCCCCATTCTACCATCGGACGCGGCGCAGGTAAACTTAGAGGTTTCGAAATAGGGATTAGCGGGCTGTTGCGCGGTTATGAGGAGCAGGCGCGGCCGGGTGTCATAACCTGGATACAAAATGGTCCGGGAGGGATGGCCGTGGTGATACCGCTGGCCCACGAGGCTCCCGTTGGACTGCCGGCCTATGACTTTGTGGCGGACGCCTACTTCCCCGATCTCCAGACCGCCGGTCAGGTGCGCCTGCGCGACCTGCTGGGGCACTGGATCCTGCTGTTCTTCTACTCCAGCGACTTCACTTTCGTCTGACCTACCGAACTGGCGGCGGTCGCCGCCATCTTCGAGGAGCTGAAACGCCTGGACGTGGAGATCCTGGCGCTCAGCACCGACAGCATCTACGCGCACAAGGTCTTCACCGAGGTTTCGCCCAGCGCCCGCCGGGTGCCGTTTCCGCTGCTGTCCGATCGCAGCGGCTACATCCCCTGGCTGTACGGCGCCCTGGACCCGGAGGCTGGGGTGGCCCGCCGCGTAACGGTTCTGATTGACCCGGACGGGCGCATCGCCCTCTACCTCGTCTACCCGCTGGAGGTGGGACGCGGCACGGACGAACTCCTGCGCATCATCCAGGCGGTGCAGTTCAGCCGTGAGACCGGCCTGGGCGCCCCGGCCAACTGGAAGCCCGGCGACCCCGGGCTGAAGCGCGACATCAAGCGGGCGGGCGAGGTGTAATCCGCCGCACGAACTGGGATGCTTAAGGGCCGCAGCCGGGCTCCTGGGAAGCGTGTATCGCGCCCAAGGAGCCCTTTCTGTTTGCGACAGCGGGGCCGTCCTTCTTGTCTTGACAGGTCTCGGCACGAACCTTAGACTTGACCTGTAATAAGTGAACTGGAGTTCAATTGTAGGGTGGGAGTTGGCTTTGGCCTATCGCGATCTTCAGCACTTCATCGAGGCCCTGGAGAAAGCCGGCGAGCTCCGGCGCATCAAGGCGCCTGTGAGCGCCCATCTGGAAATCACCGAGATCACAGATAGAGTGACCAAGAGCGGTGGTCCGGCCCTGCTCTTCGAGAACGTGGAGGGCTCGCCCTACCCCGTTCTGATCAACGCCTTCGGCACGCTGAAGCGAATGCGGATGGCCCTGGAAGTGGAGGATCTGGACGACATCGCAGGGCGCATCCGCGCCCTGCTGACGCCGCCCGAGGTCACCGGCTTCTGGGACAAGCTCCGGGCCCTGCCCAAGCTGGCGGAACTGGGCAACTTCGTCCCCAAGACGGTGGCCCGCGGCGCCTGCCAGGAGGTAGTGGAGGAGGACCCGGACCTGACCCAGCTGCCCGTCCTCACCTGCTGGCCGCAGGACGGAGGTCCTTTCATCACCCTGCCGCTGGTCTTCACCAAGGACCCGGTGACGGGCCGCCGCAACATCGGCATGTACCGCCTGCAGGTCTTCGACGGGAAGACGACAGGCATGCACTGGCACCTGCACAAACACGGCGCCGAGCACTACGAGCACCTGACCCCCGAGCAGCGCCGCCTGCCCGTGGCGGTGGTGCTTGGCTCCGACCCGTCCGTGATCTACTCGGCGACGGCGCCGCTCCCGGCCGGCATCGATGAGCTGATGTTCGCCGGCTTCCTGCGTCAGGCGCCGGTGGAACTGGTCAAGTGCAGGACGGTGGACCTGGAGGTTCCGGCGAACGCGGAGTTCGTCCTGGAGGGCTATGTGGAGCTGGGCGAGCTGCGCACCGAGGGGCCCTTCGGTGACCACACCGGCTACTACTCCCTGGCCGACCAGTACCCCGTTTTCCACGTCACCTGTGTGACGCACCGCAAGAACCCGGTCTACCCCACGACCATCGTCGGCAAGCCGTTGCAGGAGGACTACTTCCTGGGCAAGGCCACGGAGCGTATCTTCCTGCCCCTGCTCCAGATGCTGGTGCCGGAAGTGACGGACTACAACATGCCCGCCGAGGGCGTCTTCCACAACTGCGTCCTGGTTTCCATCAAGAAGCGGTACCCGGGCCATGCCCGCAAGGTCATCCACGCCCTCTGGGGCATGGGCCTGATGATGCTGACCAAGCTCATCGTCGTGGTGGACCACGATGTGGACGTCCACGACCTCTCCGCCACGGCCTGGACGGTGTTCAACAACACCGACTGGAAGCGCGATGTGGAGATCACCGAGGGCCCCGTTGACGCGCTGGATCATACGGCGCCGCTGCCCCACCTGGGCGGCAAGATGGGCATCGACGCCACCCGCAAGTGGAAGAGCGAGGGCTTCCAGCGCGAGTGGCCGGACGACATCACCATGTCGGCGGACGTCAAGGAGCAGGTCAGCCGCCGCTGGCAGGAGTTTGGTCTGTGATGGCTCAGGAGCTGACACCTTTCGAGGGTCGGCTGGTGCGCCTGCGGCGTGCCACCCCTGCGGACGTGGAGGACCGCGTCCGCTGGAACAACGACCCTCGGGTGATGGAGTTCCTGCCCCGCGGCGCAGTGCCGTCCACCCGCGAGGAGATCCTGTCCTACCTCAACAAGGCGGCGACGAACCGGGACGAGCTTATCGAACTTGCCATCGAGACGCTGGACGGGCGTCACATCGGCGGCACCGTCCTGCGGGACTTTGATTGGAAGGCCCGCAAGTGCGAGTTCGGCATTATGATCGGAGAACCGGACTGCTGGGGCAAGGGTTACGGAACGGAGGTCACGCGGCTGATGCTGCGGCTGGCCTTTGAGAACCTGAACCTGAACCGCGTCTGGCTCACCGTGGACGCCGCCAACGAGAAGGGCATCCGGGCCTACCGCAAGGCCGGGTATGTGGAGGAGGGCCGCCTGCGGGCGGACCGCTATGTGCGCGGCCGCTACGGCGATACCCTGGTGATGGGCGTGCTGCGCCAGGAGTGGGAAGCCCTGCAAGGAGGCGCCGTCCGTGTTTCGTAGTGTCAAGACCTTCGCCGACCTGGTGAAGTGGGAGCACACCATATTCGCCCTGCCCTTTGCCTATGCCGGGGCCTTCCTGGCAGCGGGGGGCCTGCCGCGCTGGGACACCCTGGGCTGGATCACCCTGGCCATGTTCGGCGGGCGCACCTCGGCCATGGCCTTCAACCGGTTGATCGACCGCTTTGTCGACGCCCGGAACCCGCGCACCGCGGGCCGGCACCTCCCCCGCGGCGTCATCAGTCCGCTCACCGTCGCCCTCTACGGTGCCCTGGCCACCGGCCTGCTGGTGCTGGCGGCGGTCATGCTCAACCCGCTCTGCGTGGTGTTCCTGCCCGTGGTGGTGCCGGTGCTGGTGCTTTACTCCTACATGAAGCGCTGGACCTGGGCCTGCCACTTCTGGCTGGGGCTTTCCTACTTCTTCGTTCCCTTCGGCGGCTGGCTGGCGGTGACCGGTACCCTGTCCTGGCCTCCCGTGGTTCTGGGCGTTGCCGCCGGTCTCTGGGTGGCGGGGTTTGATCTCATCTACGCCTGCCAGGACTACGAGTCCGACGTGAAGGAAGGCATCCATTCGGTGCCGTCCCGCTTCGGCATCGCCGCCGCCCTGACGCTGGCCCGCTGGGTGCATGTTGTCGTGGTCATCCTGTTGGCGGCCGCGGGCTTCATGCTGGGTCTGGGCTGGGTCTACTGGGCGGGCCTGGTGCTGGTGGCAGCCCTCCTGGCGTACGAGCACCTGCTGGTCAGCCCCACCGACCTGTCTCGCCTGAACGCGGCCTTCTTTAACGTCAATGGGTATATCAGCATCCTGTACTTCGTGTTTGTCGTGCTGGCTACCGGGCTGACCGGCGCCGCCTAGAAACAATGCCCCTCAGGAGGAGAGACTGTGCTTTCACGCAACAAGTCCCTGGTCATAGTGGTCACCGGCCTTCTGCTTGCCGCCGTCTTGGCCGGCTGCGCCGGTAAGGCCGCGGCGCCCGCCACCGCTCCCGCTCCGACGGGTCAGCCCGCCGCGCAGGGCCCCGCCGTCAAGCTGAAGCTGGGTCTTCTGCCCATCATTGACGCCCTGCCGTTCTACGTGGCCCAGGAGAAGGGTTACTTCAAGGAGGCCGGGCTGGACGTTGAACTGATACCCACCGCCTCCGCCACCGAGCGCGACCAGGCCTTCATTGCCGGTGCCATTGACGGCGGCGTCACGGACAGCGTTGGTGCCGCTCTGCTGATCAACGGCGGCGGGGACGCCAAGGTGATTTCGCTTTCACTGGGCGCAACGCCGCAGGAGGGCCGCTTTGCCCTGCTGCTGTCCCCCAAGTCCAAGATCACCAAGCCTGAAGAGCTGAAGGGCGTGCCCATCGGCGTTTCCAGCAACTCCGTCATCGAGTGGGTGACGGAGCAGATGCTGGTGGGGCAGGGCCTCAAGGTGAGCGACCTCAAGTACAGCGAGGTTCCCAAGATCCCGGTGCGCATGCAGATGCTGGCCAATGGCCAGCTGGAGGCGGCCACCCTGCCTGATCCCCTGATCTCGCTGGCCGTGCAGCAGGGCGCACGGGTCCTGCTGGACGACAGCCAGGGCAAGAACCTGACCCAGAGCGTCATCTTCCTGCGCGGCAAGCTCATTGCCGAGAACCCCGACGCCGTGAAGGGGCTGCTGGCGGCCTATGCCAAAGCGGTACAGGACATCAACAGGGACCATGCCACCTACCGCCAGTTCATGGTGGACAAGAAGCTGCTGCCGGAGCCCCTCAAGGACAGCTTTGAGTTCAGCGACTTCCCCCTCCCGCAGCTTCCCAAGGACGCGGACTACACGCCGGTGCTCGACTGGCTCAAGGCCAGGAAGGTCATCAAGGAAGACCTGACCTTTGACAAGATCGTAGCGCCGGGTCTCACCGGGAACTAGCCATGGTGGAAGTTGAGAACCTGGGCCTGACCTACCACGGTCAGACAGGTGCGGTGGCCGCTCTGACCGGGGTCAGCTTTTCGCTGGCCCCCGGTCAGAGCTGCGCCGTCATTGGTCCCTCCGGCTGCGGCAAGAGCACGCTGCTCTACGTCCTGGCCGGCCTGCTGGCCCCGGGACAGGGGCGGGTGCGGGTGGCCGGGGAGGAAGTCCGTCCCCGCCGGCCGGAGACGGCGCTGGTGCTTCAGGACTTTGGCCTTCTGCCCTGGAAGACCGTCTGGCACAATGCCGCCCTGGGGCTGGAGATTCGCCGTCTGCCGCGGGCCGAGCAGGTCAACCGCGTGGAGGAGGCCCTTCGCCGGGTGGGCCTGTGGGAGGCGCGCCACCGCTTTCCGTCCCAACTCTCCGGGGGCCAGAGGCAGCGAGTGGCCATTGCCCGGTCGCTGTGCCTGCAGCCGGACCTGCTGCTCATGGATGAGCCCTTCTCCGCCCTGGACGCCCTTACCCGCGAGGACCTGCAGGACCTGCTGCTGACCGCCTGGCGCACCTATAACCCCACGCTGGTGCTGGTGACGCACAGCATTGAAGAGGCGGTGTTCCTGGGCCAACGGGTGCTGGTACTGTCGCCGCACCCGGGTCGGGTGGTGGCCGAAATTGCCAACCCGGAGGCCGGCGACCCGGCCTACCGCCGCCACCCGGACTTCTACGCCCAGTGCACGCATGTGCGCGACGCCCTGGAAAAGGGGATGGCGGCATGATCCAGGAAGAGCGCCTGAACCGCGTTACAGCGAACCGTACGCCTCGACCCGGGCGCCTGCTGCCGGCCTTCTACATGCTGATGGCCGTGGCCATTTTGCTGGCGTTCTGGCAGGCCCTGGCCTCCCTGATGCACAGCCTGGCCCTGCCCGGCCCCTGGCCGGCCTTCCTGGCCCTGCGCCACAGCCTCATGGATGGTCTGCCGAAGCACGTCTGGGTCAGCACCCTGCGGGTGATGGCCGCTCTGGCCATGTCCGTGGTGTTCGCCGTGCCCCTGGGGCTTTACCTGGGGCGGCAGGAGCAGACGGACCTGGTGCCGCGCCGCCGCTCCTGGCTGTCGCGCTGGACGCCGCGCCTGGCTCCGCCCCTCATTTACCTGACCTACCCCGTGCCCAAGGTGGTCTTCCTGCCCATCGTCATGGTGCTCCTGGGCATCGGCGACATGGCCAAGGCCTTCTTTATCGCCCTGACGGTCAGCTTTCAGATCCTGGTCACTGCGCGGGACGCCGCCCGCGGCGTGAGCCGCGGCTCCGTCCTGTCGGTCCAGTCCCTGGGCGGCACGGAGTGGGACCTCTTCCGCCACGTCATCTGGCCGGCGGCCCTGCCCGAGATTTTCACCGCCCTGCGCAACGGTCTGGGCACCGCCATTGCCGTGCTCTTCCTGTCTGAGACCTTTGCCACCAGCACCGGCGTTGGCTACTACATGGTCGACGCCTGGTCCCGCATCGCCTATGATGAGATGTTCGCCGCCGTTATTGCCATGGGCCTGATGGGCCTGGTGCTCTACCTGATTCTGGACTGGCTGGAGCGGCTCGCCTGCCCCTGGAAACGGGTGTAGGCGGCCGAACGTCGGCGATCATGGACCTTGCCGTGTCCGACCACTCAAAAAAGGCTAGCCCGGCGCAAAATCCGCGGCTAGTCCGTTCATGGGTGTGTCTGTGACCGGCATTGTGTTATGATGGTGACCGGAAGGAGTGCCTTTTTTGGCCAACATCCTCGAGGAAATCGGCCCCGAGGGCAAGGAACGGTACGTTCAGGAGCTGTTCAACACCATCGCCGGCGAGTACGACCTGATGAATCAGGTCATGACGGCCGGAATGCTGCGCTTCTGGCACAAGGCGTTTCTCCGCGTCACCGGGTTACGGCCCGGCGATCACCACCTGGACGTGGCCTGCGGCACCGGCGATCTGAGCCAGCTTACGGCCCAGCAGGTGGGGGAGAGGGGTCACGTGACCGGCCTGGACTTCTCAGGCGAGATGCTGGCGGTGGCCAGAAAGCGCGTGGAGGGCTCACCCCTCGGCGCCCGCATCGCCTGGGTGCAGGGCAACGCCATGGACCTGCCCTTTGACGACAACACTTTCGACGGCGCCTCCATTGGCTTTGCGCTGCGCAACGTGGCGGACATCCGGAAGACCCTGTCGGAGATGACCCGCGTGGTCCGGCCCGGCAGCAACGTGGTCTCACTGGAGATCAGCAAGCCCCGGAATCCCGTCTGGCGCGCCCTGTTCTTCCTGTATTTCTACAATGTGGTCCCGCTCATCGACCGCCTGGTCATGCACGGGCGCTCCGGGCGAGTGCGCCCCTACACGTATCTTCCGCACTCGCTCACCAGGTTTCCGGAACAGCAGGAGCTGGCTGAGATCTTCCGCGAGGCCGGCCTCAAAGATGTCCGTGTGATCCCGCTGTCGGGCGGCATGACCTGCCTGCATGTGGGCACCAAGCCCTAGGGTGGCTTGGGCGGCGTCCTGCGGGCCCACGAGCCCATGCGCAACGCCAGGGCTGCATAAGTCTGAGCGGTAAGGTGACTCGCCGTGCACATTATTCTGGTTGGGCTCAACCACAGGACCGCGCCGGTCGAGGTGCGGGAACGCCTGAGCTTCGCCGGGCAGAGTCTGCTGGACGCGCTGGAGCACCTCCGGCGGCTGCCGGAGCTGGAAGAGGCAGCTGTCCTGTCCACCTGCAACCGAACCGAAATCTATGCGGTGGCGCCCCAGTTCCATCCCGGCACGGACGCCCTGAAGGGCTTCCTGGAGAGCCGGGGGCGGGAGTTGGGGCTTTCCGGCGTTTCTGAGCACCTTTACGTGCACCACGGCCAGGAGGCGGTCAGCCACCTGTTCACCGTGGTCACCGGACTGGACTCCATGATCCTGGGCGAGACCCAGATTCTGGGCCAGACCAAGGAGGCCTACCTGACCTCCGCCGACCAGGGAACCGTGGGGAAGACCCTGCACGCCCTTTTCAGCCACGCTCTGGCCGTGGGCAAGCGGGCGCACACCGAAACCGGCATCTCACAGAGCGCCGTCTCGGTGCCCTATGCCGCCGTGGAGCTGGCGCGAAAAGTCTTCTCCAACCTGGGCGGGCGCAAGGTCCTCATCCTCGGCGCCGGCGAGATGGCCGACCTGACGGCCAGGCACCTGGTGCAGGCGGGCGCCGCACAGATTGCGGTGGCCAACCGCACCTATGAGAAGGGCTTGGCCATGGCCCAGCAGTATGGCGGCGTGGGCGTCCGCTGGGACCAGCTGGAGTCCTGGCTGGAGCAGGCCGACGTGGTCATCAGCTCCACCGGGGCGCCGGATCTGGTGCTCACGCGGGACCGCCTGGCGCGCGCCATGTCCCCGCGCCGCGGCCGCCCCATCTTCCTCTTCGACATTGCCGTGCCGCGCGATATCGACCCGGAGTGCGGCCGCCTGGAGAACGTGTTCCTCTATGACATCGACGACCTGGAGGCCGCCGTGGCGGCCAACCTGCGGGAGCGCAGGCGCGAGGCCCGCCGCGTGGAGAGGATCATTGAGGAAGAGGTGGCCAGTTTTGCCGCCTGGCTGAAGACCCAGGACGTGGTGCCCCTCATCCGGTCCCTGCGCGGCAAGGCGGAAGCTGTGCGCAAGGCGGAGTTGGAGCGGGCTCTGGCCAGGCTGCCCGAACTGGGCGAGCGGGAACGGTCGATCATTGAGGCCATGACCGTGACCCTGGTGAACAAACTGCTGAACGACCCGACCTTGCGCATCAAAGAGTTCGCCTCGGCCTCGCAGGGGGAGGTCTACCTGGAGGCCGTTACCCAGCTTTTCAACCTGGATGACAGCCCGAACCGCGAAACGGATGCAGAGAAGGCGGATGCGCTCAGCCCGGCCCTGGGGGGCCTTGCCGCCCAGGGGGGTGCCGTCCATGGCCGCCGCTAGCCTGGGTCTGGTCATCCTGGCACTGGTCCTGTATGCCGTCTCGGCCCTGGCCCACGGCGCCTACCTGTACGCCGAGGAGTGGCGGCGGCCTTCCTCGTTCCTGCTGCGCCTGGCCTTCCTGGCCCACACCGCAGCCCTGGTTCTGCGCATCTGGCAGAACCCGTCCCACGTGCCGTTCCTGAGCATGGAGGACGCCGCCCTCTTCTTTACCTGGGTGGTGGCCGTCAACTACGCCCTGTTGGACCTGCTCCACCCCGTCAAGATTGCGGGCGTTTTCTTGATTCCCGTGCTGGTGGCGTTCCTGCTGGGAACGGCCGCCGCGCCCAGGGCCGCCATGGACGTGCCCGCCCTGTCAGGCACGCGCCTGGTCTTCCACATTCTCTTCGCCTACGCCAGCTACGGGCTGTTTGCCCTGAGCTTTATCTCCGGGGTCATGTACCTGCTGCAGGAGAAACAGCTCAGGGACAAGGCCTTTTTTGTGCTCTTCTACCGCCTTCCGCCGCTGGACGTGCTGGACCGCTTCGGCCTCCGGTTCATCGAGGCCGGATACCCGCTGCTGACCGTCGGCCTGGTGGCCGGCGTCTTCTGGGCCCAGGCGGCCTGGACGTCGTGGCTCTTTGAGTGGAAGGTCATCTGGTCCGGCCTCACCTGGATGCTCTACGGCTTCTACCTGCTGGCGCGGCTGGCCCTGCGCTGGAACGGCCGGCGTGCCGCCTACCTGTCCGTGGTGGGGTTCCTGGCGGTGATGGCCAACTTCTACATCATCAACCTTTTCGCCAGCCGGCTGCACGGGTTCTAGGGCAGTCGCAGAACACCGAAGGAGGGGCCGCGTGTGCGCACCATCCGCGTGGGCAGTCGCGACAGCGCCCTGGCCATCGTCCAGACGCAGTGGGTGACCGCCGAACTGGGCCGGGACGGCCGCCAGTTGTTTGAGATCCTGAGCATGAAGACGCTGGGCGACCAGGTCCTGAACGTTTCCCTGGACAAGGTGGGCGGGAAGGGCCTCTTTGTGAAGGAGCTGGAGTCGGCGCTCCTGGACGGCTCGGTGGACATGGCCGTGCACAGCCTGAAGGATGTCCCTACCGAACTGCCGGACGGGCTGATCATTGGCGCGGTGACGCGCCGGGAGGACCCTCGCGACGCCCTGGTCACCCCGGTGGGCCGGCCCGCCCTGGAAAGCCTGGATGACCTGCCCCAGGGAGCCCGCGTGGGCACCTCCAGCCTGCGCCGCGTGGCGCAGATCAAAAAGTACCGACCGGACCTGGAGGTTCTTCCGGTCCGCGGCAATGTGGGCACCCGGCTGCGCAAGCTGGACGAGGGCCAGTTTGACGCGCTGGTCATGGCGGCGGCGGGGCTTACCCGGCTGGGGCTGAAGGAGCGAATCTCCACTGTGCTCCCCACCAGCATCTCGCTGCCTGCCGTGGGCCAGGGTGCCCTGGGCATCGAGGTGCGGGCGCAGGACGCGGCCCTGCTGGAGGCCATCCGGCCCCTGCATGACCCGGACACCTTCGCCGCCACTCAGGCTGAGCGGGCCTTGCTCCGCCGGCTGGAGGGCGGCTGCCACGTTCCCATCGGCGCCCTGGGCTCCCTGGAAGAGGACCCGGACGGCCGGCTCCTGGTGCTGGAGGCCATGGTGGCCGAACCGAACGGCACCCTGCTGATTCGCGGCTCTCGGCGGGGCAGGCCGGAGGAGGCGGAGGCCATGGGTATATCCCTGGCTGAAGAACTGCTGGAGCGGGGTGGCGCCGACATCCTGGCGCGTCTTGACGACTCCGGCCGCCACGGCTGGGATGCTCCCGACCGGCCCGCGATACAGTCATGACCGTGGAGGGCCCCCTCTACGGCCGCCGGGTCATCGTCACCCAGGCGGAGGGTGCCGCCAGCCCGCTGGCCGAGCGCCTGCGGGCCATGGGCGCCGAGCCGCTGGCCTTCCCCATGATCCGCATCGAGCCGCCGGACGACTGGCAGCCGGTGGACCAGGCCCTGGACGGCATCCGGGACTATGCCTGGGTGGTTTTCACCAGCCGGAACGGCGTGGACGGCCTGCTGGGGCGCATGGCCGCCAGGGGCCTTGCACCCCGCGATCTCCTGGGCGGTGACCGGCCCCGCCTGGCTGCGGTGGGGGAGCAGACGGCCGCCCGCCTGAGTCGCAGTGGGCTGACCGTGGGGCTGGTGCCTCAAGAGTACAGCGGCCGCGGCGTCCTGGCGGCGATGCTGCCCCTGCTGCGACCGGGCGAACGGGTCCTGCTGGCCAGGGGCGACCTGGCCTCCGACCTGCTGCCCCGCGGGCTGCGCCAGGCCGGCGCCCTCGTGGACGAGGTGACGGTCTACTGCAACCGCCCGGAGCGGTCCGGCGGTGACGCCCTGCGGCGCCTGCTTCAGCTTGGGTCGGTGGACGCCGTGACCTTCACCAGCGCCTCCACGGTCAACAACTTTGTGGATTTGTTGGGTGACGATATGCTGGACTTGCTGGCGTATGTCACTGTAGCCTGCATCGGGCGTCCAACCGAGGCCGCGGCCCTCGCCCGCCGCCTGCCGGTGGACGTGGTCCCCGAGGCCGCCACCGCGGCCGCCCTGGCCGAGGCCCTGGCCCGCCGCCTGGGGCCCGCTAACGAAAGGAGATCCCATTCATGAGCTTTCCCATCGAGCGTCCGCGCCGCCTGCGCCGCAACGAGGCCATCCGGCGGATGGTCCGCGAAACGGAGCTGTCGGTCAAGGATTTCATCTACCCCATGTTCGTCTGCCCCGGCACCGGCGTTCGGCAGGAAATTGAAGCCATGCCCGGCCAGTACCGGCTCTCTCTGGACGAGATGAAGCGGGAGCTGGAGAAGCTGGTCAAGCTGGGCGTGCCGTCCGTGATGTTCTTTGGCCTGCCGGAAAGCAAGGATCTCATGGCCTCAGGCGCCTACGCCGAGGACGGCATTGTGGCCAGGGCCCTGCGCGAGGCCAAGAAGGAATTCCCGGACCTGTACCTGGTGCCGGACGTCTGCCTCTGCGAGTACACCAGCCACGGCCACTGCGGCGTCATCCACGACGGTGACGTGGACAACGACGAAACCCTCAAGCTGATCGCCAAGACAGCCCTGACCTACGTGGAGGCCGGGGCTGACATGGTGGCTCCGTCGGACATGATGGACGGCCGCGTGGCCGCCATTCGCGAGGCCCTGGACGCCAACGGCTACAGCCAGGTGCCCATCATGGCCTACTCCGCCAAGTATGCATCCGGGTTCTACGGGCCCTTCCGCGAGGCCGCCGACTCGGCGCCGCAGTTCGGAGACCGCCGCGGCTACCAGATGGACCCGGCCAACGCGCGTGAGGCCCTGCGCGAGGTCCGGCTGGACCTGGAGGAGGGGGCCGACATCGTCATGGTCAAACCGGCGCTGTCGTACCTGGATGTGATCCGCCAGGTGCGCGACCAGGCCGACGTCCCCGTTGCCGCCTATAACGTCAGCGGCGAGTACAGCATGGTGAAGGCTGCGGCCCGGAACGGCTGGATTGACGAGCGCCGCGTGACCATGGAGATTCTGACGTCCATCAAGCGGGCGGGCGCTGACCTGATCCTGACGTACCACGCTCCGGATGCAGCCCGGTGGCTCAAGGAGGAGCAGGGCTAGGCGATGGCACGCGCGACGCTGTACCGCCGGCGGGAACGGGGCGGGTACCTCAGTCCTCCACGCTGCGTACCCAGCGCTCGGTCTGCATTGGATCGACCAGCGGAGCGCGCTCCAGACCGGCCCGGTCGCAGACCAGCCGCTTCAGACCCTGAGGATTGTCAACCAGGTAGAGCGGGAGGAACACATTCCTCCCGCTCTGCGTCTTCAGGCGCAGAAGCGGGTATAGCATGAACTTGTCCTGGCGCTGCAGGACGGAGGCCTCAACCACGTCGTGCCACGGCACCTCCTCCCGGCCGCTCAGGACCTGGCGGAGGACCAGCGAACCGTCCCGGTCTTCCAGGGACATCACGATGCCGGGGCCAGCGTTGGCCCAGATGGCGGTCAGCAGCAGCAGGACGCCACTGCCCAGCAGGACCGGGACGGACCGCGGCCCCAGCCGGACCATGGCAGCCAGGATGATGAGCGACCAGAGCGCAGCCCAGAATATCGGGCGGCGGGCAGAAAGCCGAAAGTGAGTTTGCATGGGGCACCTCCTCAGAGTCCGACGCATTCAGTGTACCACGTGGTTGATGTCGCGGCGGGCAGGGAGAGGGAGGCGCTGGAGCGGCGCCGAAGTACAGCCCCAGCAGGGGAAGCTGGCTGGCCGCTCCGGCCGGGCGAAGACGGGGAGGCGTCCTTTGTGGCCGCCTGCCTGAGCGAGGACTTTCGGGAAGACGCCACGGCCTTTCTGGAGAGGCGCAGGCCGCCCTTCCGCGGGAGGTAGCTGTGCCCGGCGAGTGAGAGAGGAGACTTCACGTGACTGCGGTTCGGACCTGGGAGCGAGCCGAGGACAACGAGCGGGCCTATTTCTCCCTGTTGGCCCAGACACCGCCGGTGGAGGGCGCCGCCGTCCTGATCAATCCGGAGTGCCCGGCCCTGCTCATCAACCGGGCGATGAGCCTGCGCTTCCCCCCGGACAGCCTGGGTCCGAACCTGGCGCGGCTGGAGGCGCCGTTCCGCCACTACCGCATTCCGCCCTCCGTGTACCTGACGCCGGCTTCCGCCCCGTCGGGGCTGCGCCGCGCTCTGTTGGCCCGGGGGTACCGCATGGAGTACAGGCAGACGGTCATGGCCTATGACCTGACTGAGGCCGACGGCACGCCGGGGGAGGTGTCCCCCGCGCCGACGGG
>JBLNCQ010000210.1:0-10852 GCA_050260815.1 Bacillota bacterium | reverse complement strand
TGCTTTCGCGGGTGATGTCGCGCTTCTGGTCCATGACGAAGTTCCCCAGGCTGTAGGCAATGAAGCCGTTCTTGTACTGCTCGAAGCCCTGAACGGCGTGGGGGTGAAAGCCCAGGACCAGGTCAGCGCCGGCATCCACCGAAGCGTGGGCCAGGGCGACCATGTCGGACCCGGGCACGTTGGTGTACTCCCAGCCCCAGTGATAGGCTACGGCAACGATGTCCGCCTGTTTTCGGGCTGCGGCGATGTCCTCCTGGATGAGGTCCAGGCGTATCGGCGCGACGCCGGGGACCGCCGGCTTGCCGGGGGTGTCGTCCGTGGCCGTGAAGCGCCGCGGGTACTTGTAGTCCCAGAAGATGTCGGCGAAGCCGCTGTAGCCCAGGAAGGCCACCCGGATGCCGTTGACCTCCATGATTACCGGCTGGCGCGCCTCGGTCAGGGTGCGGCCGCCGCCGACATGTTTGACTCCTGCCTTGTCCAGCAGGTCCAGGGTCTCCAGGAAGTTGGGCGTGTCATAGTCCAGGATATGGTTATTGGCCAGGGTGACCACGTCCACGCCGGCCTTGGGCAGGGCGGCTGCGGCCTCGGGACGGGCGCGGAACCAGACGAGCTTGCGGGGAAGGGGTGTACCCGTAGTACCGAACGGGGACTCCAGGTTGGCGAAGGTGATGTCGCTGGCCCGCGTGCGGTCGGACACCTGCTCGAAGGGCCAGTCCACACCGAATTTGCCAATCTGGCCATCCACGCCCCTGGCGAGCATGATGTCTCCAAACACGGCCAGGGTAGCCTGGGGAGCGGCGTCCAGGAAGGCGTCCGAAGCCTCCGGCCGCCTGAGCCAGTCGGCCAGGCTGGCGGCGCCGGCGTTCGGCGAGCCGTCGGCCCGCGTGACCAGATAGACCGGCTCAGACAGGGGGTACAGCCCCTGGCGGATGTTGCTCAGGCTGGGCAGCACGCCGTCCACGGTGACCGGCTGCAGGTTGCGGGTGAAGGCGGAGGGACCGCCCGCCAGGAGACCGGGGCCGCTTTCCGACACGGCCTCGGCGGCCAGTCGCCGGGCTTCGGCCAGGGGGACGTCGCGCACCGGGCTCAGCCAGGGAGCGGCCAGCACCTGCGGTCGGTAGAGAACGGGACTGGCCGTGAGATCCGGGGCGTTGGGCCTCACCACCGTCAGTGCCAGGTCTGCGGTTCCTGACCGCACAGCCTCAACGGCCGCGTCACCGCCGCCCCGCTCCACCTTCAGAGTGGTGCCCGCAGGCGCGGGATAGGCAGCCAGCATGCGGTCGGCGTCAGACTTCACGGCTTCATCCACATAGAGTACGGTTTCGGTGTCGGGACGGGGCGGTTGGCTGTCCTTCCCCAACGTGCTGCGCGACTGGGGGGCGGCCAGGAAGATCAGGGAGACCAGCACCAGGCCAAGCAGACCGGCAATCAGGACGCGGGATTTAGGCACGGGAAAGTCCCTCCCTCATGTTGGAAGATTCGCCGGGTGGCTGTCGAACCCTGCCCCGGTCCGGGGTGCCCGGGATGCCCCGAGGTGTGACACCGCAAGGCCCCCATCACGGCCCGGCCCGCCGCATGGCACGGAGCCCGGAGGCATAGACATCTCCGGGAGGGGTGCGCCATGGACGGTCCGTCGGGTCAGCAGGACAGGTATCATCTCAAGCGCCGTCTCACGGACCTCTTCGACCTGCCCCAGGACGTCACCCTGGACCTGCCGCGCATCCTGCTGGTGGGGGGCCTGCAGGTCATTGTGGAGAACCATCGTGGGCTCATCGCCTACACGCCAAGCCGCGTGGCTGTGGGTGTGACGCGGGGTCAGGTGGCCATTGAGGGGGAGGAGCTGGAGATCGGCATCATCAACCCGGAAGAGATTATGGTGCTGGGCCGCATACGGGCACTGCTTCTGGAAGAGTGAACGGGGGCGCAAGACCATGTCCCTGACGGACCTGGGCCGCTACCTGACCGGCGTGCTGACGGTGGAAGCGTCAGGGCCAGCCGTGGAGCGTTTCATCAATCTCTGCATCACTCGCGGCATCAGTCTGCGGGACATCCACTGGCGGCAGGGCCACATTCAGGTTCGCATGGCCGTGCGGGACTTCTTTCGCCTGCGCCCTCTGGCGCGGCAGACCCACACCCGGCTGCGCGTGCGCCGGCGCTGGGGCTGGCCGTTCCTGTGGCATCGCATCAGCCGGCGGCGGGTGCTGCTGGCTGGGGCCCTGGTCTTTGCGGCCGCCGCCTATGCCGCCGCGCAGTTCGTCTGGTTCGTGGAGATCCGCGGCACCCGAGAGTTGGAGCCGGCCCTGGTTCGGGAGGCGGCCGCGGCCCTGGGGCTGCATCCGGGCGTGTACCGGCCGGGCCTGGACGTGGAAGCACTGGAGCGCTCCCTGCGGGCCCAACTGGGCGCCACCACGGCGGTACTCGTTCGCTTTGTGGGTACGCGCGCCATCATCCAGGTGGTGGAGCGCACCCTGCCGCCCGCCGACCGCGGCCAGCACGACCCGGCCGACCTGGTGGCCCTCCGCCCGGGCAGGGTCAGGACCCTGGCGGTCTATATGGGCCTGCCGGAAGTGCGGGAAGGGGAACTGGTCGAAGCCGGGCAGGTGCTGGTGCGCGGGCTGCTGGTGCCCGGAGTCGGGCGCGGCGCCCTGGAACTGAGGCCCGATCAGGCCACGCCGGTGCGCGCCCGGGGCATGGTCAAGGCCGAGACCTGGCGCGATGTCTACGTGGAGGTGCCGCTGGTCCAGCAGGTCCGGCGGCCGAATGGCGAGCGGGTCACCCGTTATGAGTTGAAGTGGGGCCGACGGGGCATCATAATTCCCGGGCGTTCCGTCGACAAGGGCAGCTACCAGGTCAGCCGCCGGGTCTGGCCCCTGGTTACGGGCAGGATTCTAGGTGGCCCCGTCGAATGGGTAGAGACGACATTTACCGGCATGGATGTAGAACCTGCGCGGCTCTCACCGGAGCAGGCGGCCCAAGCCGCCCAGGCCGCCGTTGTTGACGCTGTGCGTCAGGGACTGGCACCGCGGGCTGAGGTTCAAGGCGTGTCCAGGCAGGTGGTGTGGCAAACTGCTCAGGGCACGGGCATCCGCTTCCTGGTGACCGTCCAGGAGGACATCGCGGTGCCCCGGCCGGCGGAGGCCCTGCCGCCGCCGACGCCGCCCGCCACGCCCTGACAGCGCAACTTCAACCCGCAGGAGGTTGGTTCGTCCGTTGGCACAGGCCGGAGAAGTGGAACAGCGCCTGACGGTGGCCGACAATGCAGAGGCGCTGGCTTTGTTTGGCCAGCAGGATATTCACTTGAGGCTGGTGGAGGAGAGCCTGGGAGTCAGGCTCATCCCCCGGGGCAACGAAGTGGCCGTGGTAGGCCCGGCACCTGACGTGGCGAAGGTGACGGGCCTCTTCCGCCAATTGCTGGATCTGATTCGCAGCGGCAGCACGCTGTCGGACAAGGAGTTCCGCTATGCCGTGCGCCTGGCGCGCAGCGGCGAGCCGGTCAACCTGCAGGAACTGTTCAGCGACGTCATCACCGTGACGGTCCGAGGCAAGCCCATCAAGCCCAAGACGCTGGGCCAGAAGGCGTATGTGGATGCCATGCGGACCAGCGGCGTCACCTTTGGCATTGGCCCCGCCGGCACGGGGAAGACCTACCTGGCCATGGCCATGGCCGTGGTGGCCTTCAAGAACCGCGAGGTCAACCGCATTGTGTTGACCCGGCCGGCCGTGGAGGCAGGAGAGAAGCTGGGCTTTCTGCCCGGCGACCTGCAGGAGAAGGTGAACCCCTACCTGCGGCCCCTGCATGACGCTCTGTTCGACATTCTGGGCATGGAGACGTCGGAGCGCTACGCCGAGAAGGGCTTGATTGAGGTGGCCCCGCTGGCCTACATGCGCGGCCGCACCCTGGACGACGCCTTCATCATCCTGGACGAGGCCCAGAACACCACTCCCGAGCAGATGAAGATGTTCCTGACACGCCTGGGCTTTGGCTCCAAGGCCGTGGTGACGGGCGATATCACGCAGGTGGACCTGCCCCACGGCAGCCGTTCCGGGCTGGACGACGCCCGTCGCGTCTTGCGCGACACGGAGGGGGTCAGCTTCGTCTACCTTACTGACCAGGACGTGGTGCGGCAGGAACTGGTGGCGCGTATCATCCAGGCCTATGATCGCTACGGACGCGAGGCCGCGGGTCGCGCCCCAGAGGAAGGAAACGCGTAACGGTGAATTTCTGGGACAGCTGGGTGAACAAGCTGCATCAGGTCCTTCCCAGGCTGCCGGAGGCGAATGCGCCCTCGCGGCGGGTGGCTTGGGCTGTCCTTTTTTTCCTGGTTCTCACCTTCCTGGTCTACGGTGGTTCCGGCTCGCGGGGGCTGGACATCCAGGAGGACCATCCTGCCACGCGTACCATTCCGGCGCCGCGGGACGTCATCAACCGGGTGGCGACGGAGCGCGCGCGGCAGGAGGCGGCGGCCGGCGTTCAGGATGTCTATGTAATCGATCCCGAGGTGTCGGCGGAGGCCCAGCAGGAGCTGACGTCGCTGTTCCTGAAGGTGCAGGCGGCGCGCGACCTGGATGCGCCCGACGACCAGCGGGCGGCGCAGCTTAAGAATGACCTTCCGCTGACCCTTCCGGACTCCGTCTACCTGACCTTGGTCAAGGCGGATAGCGTATCGCTCAGCGGCGCCGAGGGCAAGGCGCGAGACATTGTGCAGCGCGTGCTCTCCAGCCGTATTCATAGCGAGGAGGAGGCCGCGGCCCAGCGGCAGGCCCTGGAGGCCGAGGTTCGCACACTCCAACTGAGTAAGGATCTCCAGGTGTTTGTCACCGAGGCGGCCCGGTCCGTGATTCGCCCCAACATGCGCTACGATGAGACGGCCACGGCCCACGCCCGACAGGCGGCAGCAGAGAGCGTACCGCCTGTGGTGGTGCTGAAGGGCGAGGCCGTGGTGGAACAGTACAAGCAGGTGACGGCGGAGCAGATTACGCTGCTGCGCGACCTGGGCCTGCTCCAGTCGGGCCCGCCCTGGCGCCAGATGATCGCCAGCGCCATCATCGCCGTGCTGTCCATGGCCCTGGTAGCGGTGTACCTGTACCAGTTTCGCCGCGACGTGTGGGAGAGCGAAAGCCGCATCGTTCTGCTGGGCCTGAACGCCTCCGTGGCCCTGCTGATCGGCCTGGCGCTGACCTTGTCGCCCTACCTGGCGCCCATCCCCGCAGCGGCCATGCTGGTCACGGTGCTGCTGGAGTCGCGGCTGGCTCTCGTCTACGGCGTGGCCCTGTCCGTCCTCTACGGCGCGGCGTCACAGTCGGACCTCTCCGTTCTCCTGTCCATGTTGATGGGCACTCTGGTGGGTGTCTACGGCCTCAGCCGGGTCGCCCAGCGCTCCGATCTCATGCGGGCGGGCGTCCTGGCCGGCGGCGCCTCGGCGCTGACGGCACTGGCGTTCGCCTTTTCCAGCGGTGCGCCCCTCACCAGCCTTGCCGCCTGGTACAACCCCTTCTGGGGTTTCGGCAACGGTCTGCTTTCCAGCGTGCTGACCATCGGCTCTTTGCCCTTCTTTGAGACCTTCTTCGGCGTGGTCACGCCCATCAAACTGCTGGAGCTGGCCAACCCCAACCACCCGCTGCTGCGCAAGCTGCTGGTGGAGGCCCCCGGCACCTACCACCACACGCTGATGGTTGCCAACCTGGCTGAGGCGGCGGTGGAGGCTGTAGGCGGCGATGCGCTCCTCACCCGGGTGGGAGCCTATTACCACGACATTGGCAAGTCCAAACGCCCGTACTTCTTCATCGACAACCAGTTCGGCGGGGAGAACCCCCACGACCAGCTGTCACCGCACCTCTCCGCCCTCATCATCTCCAGCCACGTCCGCGACGGGGTGGAGATGGCCAAACAGGCCAGGCTGCCCGCTGAGATCATCAAGTTCATCCCCGAGCACCACGGCACCACCCTGATCTCCTACTTCTATAACCGTGCCACGGAAAACGCTGGTGTGGAGCAGGTTCTGGAGCGGGACTTCCGCTATGACGGGCCCCGGCCGCAGTCCAAGGAGACGGCCATCTTGATGTTGGCGGACTCCACCGAGGCGGCCGTGCGTTCCTTAAAGACGCCGGATATGGAGCAGATTGAAGGCCTGATTCGGAAGATCATCCGCGACCGCCTGAATGACGGCCAGCTGGACCAGTCCAACCTGACCCTGAAGGATCTCGATACCGTCGCCAACACCTTTATCCGCGTGCTGGCGGGCGTCTACCACACCCGCATCCAGTACCCCGAAACGGAGAAGGAGCTGGCGGCCTTGGAGCGGAGGAGAGCCAGCGATGCCGGCAAACGTGGTTAACGATCAGGACCGGGTGCCCGCTCCGGAGACCCTGCTGGGCCTCATCCGCCAGGCGGTGGAGTCGGTACTGGAGCGCGAGGGGCACGCCCGGGTCCAGGTGGATGTTACCCTGGTGGACGATGGGACCATCCACGGCCTCAATCGCCAGTACCGCGGCGTGGACAGGCCCACTGACGTGCTCTCCTTCGCCCTGCAGGAAGAAACCGGCGAGGAGGAGCCGCCCGTCGCCGACGGGCCCGAGGACCTCCTCCTGGGCGACGTGGTCATCTCTCTGCCCCGCGCTGTCCGGCAGGCCCAGGAGTACGGCCACGGTCTGGAGCGCGAGGCCTGTTTCCTGGCGGTCCACGGCACGCTGCATCTTCTGGGCTACGACCATGAGACGCCGGCGGATGAGGCCGATATGATGCAGCGCACGGAGAACGCGCTCCAGCCTCTTGGGCTGAGCCGGGGAGAGACGGGCAGGTCATGAGTACCCGTCGGGTTCAGCCCCAGGGAAGGGGGTTTCCACGCCGACTGGCTGAGGCTCTGGACGGCCTGGCCCTGGCCTATCGCGCGGAGCACAACCTGCGCTGGCAGGTATTCCTGGCCACGCTGGCGGTCACGGCCGGCTTCTTGCTTGGGCTGGACCGCACGGGCTGGCTATGGCTGCTGACCTCCGTCTTTCTGGTACTGGGCGCCGAGACGGTGAACAGCGCCGTAGAGGCCGCGGTAGACCTGGCCTCGCCGCAGGTGCAGCCGCTGGCCCGCTATGCCAAGCACGTGGCCGCAGGGGCGGTGCTCATGGCGGTGGCCCAGTCGCTGGCGGTGGCGGGGCTGGTGCTTCTGCCCAGGCTTCTTCCGTCACTGCCGGAATGGCCGGCGCGTCTGCTGGGACGTCCGGCCGTCGCTGCCGTGGTGCTGGCTGCGGTGGGCGTCAGCCTGGCCGGCGCTCTTGGGCTCCTCTGGCCCTGGGCTGGACCCCGGAACGGAAAGGATGAACGGCGGAAGCCATGAAACGCCTGCGGACCTTTTTTCTGGCCGGACTCATTGCCATCACGCCTGCGGCGGTCACGTATCTGGTGCTGCGTTGGCTGTTCTTCACCGTGGACGGCCTCTTTGGCGCTCCCTTCGACGACTTTGTTTACAGGCAGTACGGGTTTCGGGTCCCGGGGATCGGGCTGCTGGTCACCCTTCTGGTCATCCTGCTGACGGGCGTTCTGGCCACCAACCTTCTGGGGCGCCAGCTCCTCGGCTACGTGGAGGAGTGGCTGCAGAAACTGCCTCTGGTGCGCTCGGTCTACGCCACCATGCGCCAGCTTACGGACGCCTTCCTGGCGCAGGACCAGACCGCGTTCAAGCGGGTGGCCATGGTGGAGTATCCGCGCCGCGGATCCTGGGGCGTGGGCTTCATCACGGGCGAGGTGGCGGGCGGCCCCATGGGCCTTACCCAGGGGGAGACCTACTACAATGTCTTCCTGCCCACCACGCCCAACCCCACGTCGGGGTTTCTGCTGATTCTGCCCGCGTCCGAGGTCCGGCTGCTGGACATCAGCGTGGAGGACGGCCTCAAGCTGGTGATCTCCGGCGGCGTGGTGGTGCCTGAGTCCCTGGTGGCACCACAGTCCATACTGGAAGCCGCTCCCGGTTCGGAATGATTTGCTGCGAATCGGAAGCGCACACCAGCCATACCGCAACCGCTGGAGGGTTCCGCATGAAGCGTGAGGAGCTTTCTGAACAGGACCGGAGGCTGCTGCAGGAGGCTGAGGCTGCGCGGCAGCAGGCCTATGTCCCCTATTCCCGGTTCCGCGTGGGGGCGGCTCTGGTGACGGCCTCCGGCCGCGTCGTCCGGGGCTGCAACATCGAGAACGCCTCGTTTGGCGTCACCAACTGTGCCGAGCGCACGGCGCTCTTCACCGCCGTGGCCATGGGCGAGACGGATGTCCTGGCGCTGGCCGTGGTGGCAGACACCGAGAACCTGACCACCCCCTGCGGCGCCTGCCGTCAGGTGATGGTGGAGCTGGCGCCACGAGCCCGGGTCATTATCGGCAACCTGAAGGGCGATGTCACGGTCACCTCCAGCCGCGAACTGCTGCCGGGGGCCTTCACCACGGAAGAGCTGCAGCAGGGGCAGGGGCGCTGACGTATGGCCTATCACTCCGGGTTCGCCGCCATCATCGGCCGGCCCAACGTGGGGAAGTCCACCCTGCTCAACCGGCTGGTGGGGCAGAAGGTGGCCATCATGTCGGACAAGCCCCAGACCACACGCAACCGCATACTGGCGGTGGTCACCGGGGCGGACCACCAGGTGGTCTTCATTGACACTCCCGGCATCCACCGCCCCAAGCACCGCCTGGGCGAGATGATGGTGCAGACGGCGGCCAGGACCCTCACGGAAGTGGACGTGGTGCTCCACGTGGTGGAGGCCGCAGCCCCCGTGGGCGACGGCGACCGCGAGATTGCCGGCCGCCTGAAAGAGGCCGGAACGCCGGCCATCCTGGCGGTGAACAAGCTGGACCTGGTGACCAAAGACCAGTTGTTGGCCGCCGTGGCCACGTACAGCCAGCTTCACGACTATACCGAGGTGGTGCCCATCTCGGCCGCCACCGGGGCCAACCTGGAGGTCCTGATGGGCTGCATCCGCCCGCTGCTCCCGGAGGGGCCGCAGTACTACCCCCAGGACACGGTCAGCGACCAGCCGGAGGCCCAGCTTCTGGCGGAACTGGTGCGCGAGAAGGTCCTCAACCTGACCCGCGACGAGGTGCCGCACTCCGTTGCCGTGGTGGTGGAAGAGATGGCGGAGCGGCCCGACGGACTGGTGTACGTAAAGGCCAACGTCTTTGTGGAACGGGACTCCCAGCGCGGCATCCTGATTGGCCAGTCGGGCCGCATGCTGAAGGAAATCGGCAGACAGGCCCGCCAGGAGGCCGAGGCCCTGTTGGGGTCGCGTATCTACCTGGACCTCTGGGTGAAGGTGAAGAAGGACTGGCGCGATCGGGAGGATCTTCTGCGCCAGCTGGGGTACCGCCCGGAGGAGACGTAACGTTGGACTCCGTAACGGAACAGGCGCAAGGAGAGTCGGAACGGGAGGAGCCGCAAGCTCCTCCCGATTTGTTTTCGGCAAGTTGACGGATTCGGCAGGTATTTGTAAATTTGTGGCGAATGTCACGCTGTAAGGATTTGCCTTGGGAACTTCTTGCAACAGGGGGGCTTCTCTCGGTGTCAGGCAGCGAGGTCTTGCGCCATCGCCCCTTGTGGCTGAACCTGGACTACGACCGCGAGGGTTCGCCGTTGTTGGCCAGGGTGTTGGAGGCGCAGGCAGACCATCTGGTGGTTTCCGTGCCTTACAGGCGGGGGCGCCCCGTGCCGCTCCTGCCCGGTGAGCAGGCCACGGTGCGCGTGCCCTACAACGCCAACCCGGGGCGCTACACCTATGAGTTTCGCGCCAAGGTGCTGCACAGGCGGTTCACGCCCGTCCCGGCCGCGGCCATCACCTATCCCCGGGATCTGCAGCGCGTCATCCAGGCTGCTGAACCCCGCCCCTGTCGTGTTCTGGCCGTGGCCAGCGGCAAGGGCGGAACGGGGAAGAGCACCGTGGCTCTGAACCTGGGCCTGGCTCTGGCCAGGCGCGGCCGGCGTGTCACGCTGGTCGACGCCGATCTGGGCGCCGCCAACCTGGGGGCCATGATGGGACTTCAGCCGGCGACCACCCTGGAGAATGTGGCTCACGGGGAGAGGCCGATGTCGGAAGCCATCTGCACCTTGCCGGGCGGACTGCGCCTGGTTCCCGGCGGCGCCGGCGTGCCCGACCTGGCGGGCATCAACCGCTGGCAGCTCGGCCGCCTGCTGGACGCCCTGCGCTGGCTGGAGGACCAGTCGGACGTGGTGCTGTTGGACCTCAGCGCCGGCATCTCGCGCCAGGTGACCACCTTCATTGCCGCCGCCGATCAGACCCTGGTGGTCACCACGCCGGAGCCCCACTCCCTGACCGGCGCTTACGCGCTCCTCAGCACCATGGACCTGGCCGCGGGCCGGCCTGTCCGCGTCCTGGTGAACCAGGCCAACGGGCCGCTGGAGGCCGGCGATGCCTTCCGCCGGCTGGACGCCACCGTGCGAGAGCGCCTTGGCGGCCGGGTGGGCTATCTGGGCCACATCCCGGTGGACCCGCAGGTGCCCAAAGCCCTCAGGCGCCAGGTGGCGCCCCTGCTGGACGACCCGCAGGCACCGGCGGCCCAGGCTCTCGCCCGCCTGGCGGACCGCGTGGAGGACCCGCAGGCGGTCGCCGCCGTTCCGGCAGAGCGGTCCAGCTTTGCGCATCGCCTTCGCACCATCCTGGCCCGCTAAAGCCTGCGCCCTGGCGGAAATGCTCTTGCCGGTGCCGCGCCGAACAGGAAGCGGGGAGGGACTCATGTCCCTCCCCCTTGAGTTTGGCCATTTTTCGCTTTGTTAAAGCGTAGTGTGCCACAGGACTCTTGCAATTGGACTCTTAATGTGGTATGCTTTTCCTAAGGAGGAGGAGCATGCCATGCCACGTCTTGCCC
>JBLNCQ010000209.1:0-14694 GCA_050260815.1 Bacillota bacterium | reverse complement strand
AAAAGCGACCGCCGGCCCTACCCGCCCACCACGGGCGGGAACAAGGTCAGGCGGTCGCCATCCTGCAGGGGCGAATCCAGCCGGGCACGCTTGCGGTTCACGGAAGCCAGCGCTACGTATGCCTCCAGCAGACCAAGGGCGGCCACCGCCTCGCGGACGGTGGCCGCCGCTGGCAGGCTCAGGTCCAGGCGGGGTCCCGCCGTTGAATCAGGCAAGTAGCGCACCAGAATGCCATGCAGGCTCACGTGCACCAGCACGCTGGGTCCCTCCGCTCGGCAGGGCCGGCCGGAGCCGGCCTACTGCCCCTTGACCTCGGTCCAGATCTGATCGTACAGGGTGTTGGTCTCGCCCAGGTCCTTTAGCCATTCGCCCTTCGCCAGGACGTCGGCCGGCGCGTACACCTGAGGGTCGTTCAGCACGCTCGGATCCAGCAGCTTCTGCGCCTCCAGGTTGGGGAGGTTGTACGGGAAGGCGTCGGCTATCTTCTTGTGGATCTCCGGCTGGAGGATGAAGTTGATGAAGGCCTCCGCCGCCGCCTTGTGCTGCGCGCCCTTGGGAATGGCCATGTTGTCCTGCCAGAGGCCAATGCCTTCCTTGGGGTAAACCACCTGGATGGCCGGGTTCTCGCGCCGCGCCAGAACGCCCTCGGCGCCCCAAACCAGGCCAATCCAGGCCTCGCCGTTCAGCAGGCTGGTCTTGGGGCTATCCGAGTCCCACACCTTGACGTTGGGCAGCAGCTCCTTGAGCTTGGCCTTGGCCTGTTCCAGGCGGGCCGGGTCGGTCTCGTTCATACCGTAGCCCAGAGTCTTCAGCGCGGCGCCGGTGACGAACCGCATATCGTTGAGGGCTACCACGCGGCCCTTGTAGGCGGGGTTCCAGAGGTCGTTCCACGAGGTGATGGGATCCTTCACCTGATCGGTGTTGACGGCGATGACCACGTCGCCCCACATGTAGGGCACGGAGAACTTGTTGCCCGGGTCAAAGGCCTGGTTCTTGTAGGCGTCCCCGATGTTCTTGAAGTTGGGGACAGCGGCCAGGTCCAGCGGCTCCAGCAGCCCCTTCTGGATCATGACCTGCAGCATGAAGTCGGAGGGTACCACCAGGTCATAACCGGAGGCGCCGGACTGGATCTTGGCCAGCATTTCCTCGTTGGAGGAGTAGGTGTCATAGTTGACCTTGACGCCATACTCCCGGCTGAACTGATCAATGACTTCCTGGGGCAGGTACTCGGACCAGTTGAAGACATTCAGCTCGCCGCCGATCTGCTTGCCTCCCTCCCCGCCCGCGGTGGGCGGGGCACTCTGACCGCCGCAGGCGGTGAGGGTCAAAACGGCCGCGGCCAGCACGGCCGCCAGCAGCCCCAACCTTCTCTTCATCAACGGAAATCCCCCCTGAAACAAGAATGTGAAGCGGAGTGAGAAGGTCTTGGGACCTTACATCCCTTTCTTTTGGAGCCGTTGGGACAGGGTTACGAACAGTAGCGTGGCCGCCAGCATGACGGTGGACAGAGCGTTGACCTCCGGGGTCACCGCCAGCTTGAGCATGGAGTAGATGCGCAGCGGCAGGGTTGTGGAACCGGGACCGGCCGTGAAGAAGGTGATGATGAAGTCATCCAGGGAGAGGGTCAGGGCCAGAAGGGCGCCGGACAGCACTCCCGGGAGAATAAGCGGAAACGTGACGCGGCGGAAGGTGGTCCACTCGTCGGCGCCCAGGTCCATGGCCGCCTCTTCCAGGGCCCGGTTGAAGCCGTGGAGCCGGGCGCGCACGGTCACCGTCACAAACGAGATGGAGAAGGCGATGTGGGCGATGATGACGGTGCCGAGCCCCAGCCGGAACCGCAGCAGCACGTAAATGGCCAGCAGCGACACCCCCATGACGATCTCGGGGATGACGATGGGGATGTAGAGCACCGCCTCCAGCAGGCGCTTGCCGCGGAAGGTGAAGCGGTGCATGGCCAGGGCCGCCGCCGTGCCTATAACGGTGCTGGCAGCGGTGGACACCAGGGCCACCATGACCGTGTTGCGCATGGCCTCCAGAATGGGCCTGTCGTGGATCAGCCTGGCATACCATTCAAGGGTGAAGCCTGTCCAGGTGGCGTTCAGCTTGGACTCGTTGAACGAGAAGACCACTAGCACCAGAATGGGGGCATAGAGGAAGAAGTAAACGAGCCCCGTGTAGAGGGGCAGCAGCCGCCGCTTCATCCCACCAGCTCCTCTCCCTCAAACCCGAAGGCCCGGGCGTAGGCCAGCAGTCCCGCCGTCACCAGCACCATCAGGATGATGGAGGCGGCGGCGCCGAACTGCCAGTTGCGGGCGGTGAGGAACTGGTTCTGGATCAGGTTGCCGATCAGCAGGGTGCGGGCGCCGCCCAGCAGGTCAGGCACCACAAACATGCCCAGGGCGGGGATGAACACCAGGATGGTGCCGGCTACCACGCCGGGCATGGTCAGGGGCAAGGTCACTCGCAGGAAGGTCCGCCAGGGCGGCGCCCCCAGGTCGGCGGCAGCCTCCAGCAGGGAGTGGTCCAGCTTCTCGATGGAGGTGTAGAGAGGCAGGACCATGAAGGGCAGGAAGCCGTACACCATGCCTACCAGGACGGCCCCCGGAGTGTAGAGAAGGCTGAGCGGCTCCTGGATGAGACCCAGGCTTTGCAGCACCGTGTTGATGACCCCGGTGCCGCGCAGGATGACCACCCAGGCATAGGTGCGGACCAGGAAGTTCGTCCAGAAGGGTACAATGACCAGCATCAGCAGGGTGCCGCGGCGCCGCGGGGGCACCTGGGCCAGGTAGTAAGCAAAGGGGTAGCCGACGGCCAGGCAGATGAGGGTGGTCCAGAAGGCCACCTTGAGCGAGCGCCACAGGATGCCCAGATAGAGCGGCTCAAAGAACCTCTGGTAGTGGACCAGCGTCCATTGGTAGATGGTCTCGCCGTAGGGCCCCCGCGTGGTCAGGCTGGTGATGGCCACCAGGACCAGCGGGGCCAGCAGGAACAGGCCCAGCCAGAAGATGGTGGGGGAAAGCAACAGGTAAGCGCGGGCCGTGCTGCTGCCCGAGGACATCAGCCGCCTCATGCCGTCATCACCGCCGAATCCTCCGGCCGCCAGGACAGCGTCACCGGGCTGCCAACGGCCAGGCCGGTCGCCAGGCCCGGGTCCTGCGTCTGAACGGTGACGCGCTGGCCGCCCGCCACCTCCACCAAAAGGCGGGTGGCGGCGCCGGCGAACACCTTGTCCGTCAGTCGGCCCGCGACGTGGTTCCAGGCGGCACGGGTCCCGGTTGCGGTAGCCGCCACCTCGCCGGACGCATCCGCACCGGCAGTCGCGGACCCGGCCTGCACGCGGATCTTCTCCGGCCGCACGGAGAGGTAGACCTCCGCCCCCTCGACCGCCTCTGCAGGCGGCGCCGTCAGGCGCAGTCCATCAGCCTCCAGCACCAGGGCCTGCGGGATGCGGCTTTGAACCCGACCCGTGAACAGGTTGGTCTCACCAATGAAGTCCGCAACGAACCGGGTGCGGGGCCGGTGGTAGACCTCCTCGCACGTGCCCAGTTGTTCGATCACCCCGCCGTTCATGACGGCGATGCGGTCGGACATGGTGAGCGCCTCTTCCTGATCATGGGTGACGTAGATGAACGTGATGCCCAGCCGCTGCTGCAGGTGCTTCAGCTCCACCTGCATCTGCTTGCGCAGCTTCAGGTCCAGGGCGCCCAGGGGCTCATCCAGGAGCAGCACCTTGGGCCGGTTGACAATGGCCCGTGCCACCGCCACCCGCTGCTGCTGGCCGCCGGACAGCTGACGCGGCCGGCGCCCCTCCAGGCCGGCAAGCTGGACCATGTCCAGGGCTTCCGTGACCCGTCGGTGCACCTCGTCGCGTGGGACGCGCTTCAGGCTAAGGCCGAAGGCGACGTTCTCGAAGACCGTCATGTGGGGGAACAGGGCATAGCTCTGGAACACCGTGTTGACGTCCCGGCGGTAGGGAGGCAGACCCGCCACCGGCTGGCCGTCCAGAAGGATGGTCCCCTCGTTGGGCTGCTCGAACCCGGCAATCATGCGCAGGGTAGTGGTCTTGCCGCAGCCGCTGGGACCCAGCAGGGTCAGGAACTCGCCCTTCATTACCTGCAGGTGCAGATTGCGCACCGCTTCCGTCTCGCCGAAGGCCTTGGTGACCCCGACCAGATCGATCATGACAGCGTTCACTACCGTCCCCCTTTTTTCGACACGCAAGCCGGTAGTCGGCCCACGCTGAGTGCAAACCTAAAATGAGTGCCAACCCTGTCTGGTGTGAAAGGGTTGGCATTGTTGTATGGAGGGATCGGCCAAAACACGCGGCCTGACTGGCTTTCGCGGCCTCGGCAAGGTACGACATGCATGGCGCATTCAAATGATACGACACTGCAGTAAACCGTGTAAAGCCATTTTTTGTGCCGGGGGGCAACGGAGTTTCTTTTCTTCCTCTGGGAAAGACTAGGCGTTGAGGAGGGGTGTGATGTACCCGCTCAAGCACAGCCCGGTCCGTGCCAACCCGGACCTGCTGCCGCGACGCTACCGGCTGGGGATGTGGGCCTGGATCCTGCAGCGCATCACGGGTCTGGGCATCGTTCTGTTTCTCCTGATGCACATCTGGGAGATCAGTTCGGTCAGCCGAAGCGGCGCCGCCGGCTTCGACCAGGTGATGAACGCCCTCCGCAACCCGCTGGCGGCCGTGGGCGAGCTGGTCCTGTTCGCAGCCGTGCTCTACCACGGCGTCAACGGCATCCGGCTGATCCTGTTCGACCTGGGCATTGGCGTACGGCGGCAGCGGGCCCTGTTCTGGGGCGTGATGGTCGTGTCCGGCACGCTGCTGGCGCTGGGGCTTTCTGCCTTCCTGCGCCTCATCTTTGGTACGGCGCCGGCGCTCATGCCGCTGCACTGAAGGGGGAGGTGCCGTGCCCGTCCGCGAGGGAAGCTGGGCCTGGATTCTGCAGCGCGTCACCGCGGTGCTGCTCCTGGCCCTGCTGGGGGCCCACTTCTTTGTGCTTCACTTCATCCCCAGCGAGGCCTACATCACCTTTGCCGGGGTGTCGGCCCGCCTGCAGCGGGCCCTGTTCTGGGTGATCGACTTCGGCCTGCTGGTGATCGCCCTCTACCACGGCCTCAACGGTGTCCGCGCGGTGGCCCTGGACTACTGGCCGCGGGTGGACCGCGGCCTGTCGCTGGCGCTGATTCTCATTGGCCTGGCGGCCGCGGTCTACGGGGGCCAGGCCCTGACCGTGTTCATCCGCGGCATGTAGGTCTGTCCGAGGTGATGGCTTGATCTACCATCCGGTGCTCATTGTCGGCGGTGGCCTGGCCGGGCTGCGCGCCGCCATAGCCGTTCGCGACGCCGGCCTGGACTGCGCCGTGGTGTCACGGGTCCACCCGGTCCGCTCCCACTCCGTGGCCGCCCAGGGCGGCATCAACGCCGCCCTGGGCAACGCCGAGGGCGCCCGGGACGACACCTGGGAGAAGCACGCCTACGACACAGTCAAGGGGTCGGACTTCCTGGCGGACCAGGACGCGGTGGAGCGGATGACCCGTGAGGCCCCGGCCCGCGTTTACGAGATGGAGCACTGGGGCTGCCCTTTCTCCCGCCTGGCCGACGGCCGCATTGCCCAGCGCCCCTTCGGTGGCGCCGGCTACCCCCGCACCTGCTACGCCGCCGACAAAACGGGGCATGCCCTGCTGCACACCATCTGGGAGCAGTGCGTCAAGCGGGGCATCCGCACCTACCAGGAGTTTCTGGTGCTCTCGCTGACCGTCCGCGAGGGTCGGGCCCTGGGCCTGATTGCACTCAACATCCTGACGGGGGAGATCGTCGCCCTGGCGGCGGAGCGCATTCTCTTCGCCACCGGCGGCGCCGGACGCATCTTCGGCCGCTCTACCAACGCCCTCATCAACACGGGCAGCGGCCTGGCCATCGCCTATCAGGCGGGGGTGCCCCTGAAGGACATGGAGTTCATCCAGTTCCACCCCACCGCCCTCTTTGGAACCAACATCCTGATGACCGAAGGCTGCCGCGGTGAGGGGGGCTACCTGGTCAACGCGGAGGGCAAGCGGTTCATGGAGAAGTACGCCCCCAAGGCCATGGAACTGGCCCCCCGCGACATTGTGGCCCGCTCCATTCAGACGGAGATCAACGAGGGCCGGGGGTTCGGCAAGGGCGGCGCCGGCGGCGGCTATATCCACCTGGACCTGCGCCACCTGGGCGCCAAGAAGATCAAGGAGCGCCTGCCCGGCATCCGCGACATCTGCCTCAACTTCGCGGGGCTTGACCCCATTGAGACGCCCATTCCCGTTCAGCCCGGCCAGCACTACACCATGGGCGGCATCGACACGGACGTGAGCGGCGCCACGCCGGTTCAGGGGCTCTACGCCGCGGGCGAGTGCGCCTGCGTCTCGGTGCACGGGGCCAACCGCCTGGGCGGCAACTCCCTGCTGGACACCATTGTCTTCGGCAAGCTGGCCGGCGACGCCATGGCCACGTCGCTGGCGGGTGAGTCCGGGCGGTCGGAGTCCGCGCGGTCCGAGCCGGCAGCCGACGCCAGGACGGCCCTGGAGGAGGACCTGCGCAACACCCGCGACAGGGCGCACCGGCTGATGGCCGGCGACGGGACGGAGGACCCCTCCGCCATTCGTGACCAGCTCAAGGACGTGATGATTGAGAAGGTGGGCATCTTCCGCGGCCGGGGCACCCTGGAGGAGGCCCTGGCCAGGGTCCGCGAACTCCGGCAGCGCGTGGCGCACATCAAGGTCCGCAGCCAGGCGAAGGTCTTCAACCTCGACCTGGTGACCAACATTGAGCTGGAGGGCATGCTGGAGGTGGCCGAGGTCATCGCTCTGGGCGCCCTGCAGCGCGAGGAAAGCCGGGGTTCCCATTACCGCCTGGACTTCACGGCGCGCAACGACACCGACTGGCTGAAGCACACCCTGGCCCGCCGCACCGTCGATGGTCCTAGCCTTGATTACAGCCCCGTGGCCATCACCCGTTACCAGCCGGTGGAGCGTAAATACTGACCCGGCCGGGCGTCTGTTTGAAGGAGTGTTTCCATGAACGGCGCTACCTTTACACTGCGCGTCTTCCGCTTTGATCCGGAGTCCGGCAGGGACCCCGGCTTTCAAAACTTCCAGGTGCCCCGGGGTGGAGGGTCCGGAGGGCTGACCGTCCTGGAGGCCCTGTTCTACGTGCTGGAGAACCAGGACCCGGGACTGGCCTTCCGCTACTCCTGCCGCGAAGCCATCTGCGGCTCCTGCGCCATGTACATCAGCGGCGAGTGGAAGCTGGCCTGCCAGACCCAGGTGAACCGGGCCCTGGAGGGCAGCGCGGTGACGGTGTCGCCCCTGCCCCACCTGCCGGTCATCAAGGACCTGGTGGTGGACATGGAGCCGTTCTGGCGCAACTACGAGAAGGTCAAGCCCTACCTGATCACTGACGACCCGCCGCCGGAGAAGGAGCGTTTCCAGTCGCCCGAGGAGCGCAAGCGCATTCAGGAGATGGCCGACTGTATCCTCTGCGCCGCCTGCCACTCGTCCTGTCCCTCCGGCATTGCCAACGAGGGGTATCTGGGTCCGGCCGCCCTGACCAAGGCCTACCGCTTTATTGCCGACAGCCGTGACACGGCCACGGAGGAGCGGCTGCGGCTGGTGGGCAACGAGCAGGGCATCTTCCGCTGCCACACCATTTTCAACTGCGTCTCCTCCTGTCCCAAGGGAATCAACCAGACCTACTCCATCCAGCAGATGAAGAGGCTGGTGACCAGGCGGAACCTGGGCCTGAAGCCATAGACGCCGAAACCTGCCGCAACTTTTCAGGCGCCGCGCCGTTTTTACGGGCGGCGCCTTGTGGTAGAATCCAGGGAGGCAGCGCTACGAGACAAGCCCGCTGCGCGGCGAGGAGATGTCCGCTATCGATATCAACAATATCCCCTCCGGCCAGATTGACCCGGAGCAGCCCGGGCACCCCCGCGACTCGTTCCTGAAGGGCGCCCTGATCCTGACCGGTGCCACGCTGATTGTCCGCCTGCTGGGGGTGGCGCAGAAGCTGCCCCTGTTCTGGCTGCTGCGGGAAGAAGGCGTGGGCATCTACAACTACCCGTACGCTTTCTACGCCATTCTTCTGGCCATCTCATCCACAGGCATCAACATTGCCATCTCCAAGCTGGTGGCCGAGCGCCTGGCGGGGGGAGACCGTCCCGGCGCCATCCGCGTGTTTCGCATATCCCGCCTGGTGATGGTCACCCTGGGCGTTTTTACGGCCACCACCCTGGCCCTGGCCGGGCGGTTCCTGGCCAACAACGTCCACCACGATCCCCGCGCCGCGCTCTCCTACTGGGTTCTGGCGCCGGCGGTATTCGCCGACACGCTGCAGGCCTCGTACCGCGGCTTCTTCCAGGGTCTCCAGAATATGCGGCCCAACGCGCTCTCCCAGGTGCTGGAGCAGTTCATCCGCGTCATCGTCATGCTCAGCGCGGCCTATATCCTGCTGAACCGCACGGGCGACCTGGGCATCGCCGCCGCCGGCGCCACCTTCGGTTCCACCGCCGGCGCCATTGGCAGCGCCCTGCTGCTGGGCCTGATCTACCGGCTTGCCGTCCCCCGTTACTTTGGCCGGGCCGCGCGTGAGGCCCGGGAGATCAGGGAGCCTGTCTGGCCCCTGGTTCGACGCATCTTCGGCTACTCCATCCCCATCTCGCTGGCCGGCATGGGCCTGCCCATGCTGATGCTGGCGGACTCCGCCCTGGTCTCGTCGCGGCTGCAGGCGGCGGGCTTGGACATGCCCGGCGCCACCTCCAACTACGGCGTGCTGGCCAACAACGCCACACCCCTCGTGAACCTGCCCACCATGCTGACGGGGGCACTCTTCGTCACCCTGGTGCCGGCCATCACGGAATCGCTCTTCCGGGGACGCCGGGACCAGATCCTGTCCCGCTCTCGCACCGCCATCCGCGTTACCTTCCTCTTCTCCATACCGGCGGCGGTGGGCATGTACCTGCTGGCCCCCGGCATTGTGGGGCTGCTGCGCATGCAGAGCCGGCCCCCGGCCGAGCCCACCGAGGCGGTGGTCCAGGCCCTGACCTTGGGGCTGATCTTCATCACCCTACAGCAGACGACCTCGGGCATCCTGCAGGGGCTGGGCCGCAACATCGTGCCGGTGGTGAACATGTTCCTGGGCGCCGTGGTCAAGGCCGTGCTGACGTACATCCTGGTTTTCCGCACCGGCGTTACGGGCGCCGCCTACGCCACGGCCATCGGCTTCGCCCTGACCACCTCGCTGAACCTCTACCGCGTGTACGAGAGCGTGGGCCCCGTGATCCAGATGCGGGACATGATTGTGAAACCCGCGCTGGCCGCCGCCCTGATGGGCGTGACGGTAGCGCCGACGTACGCTTTCCTAGTCCGCGTCCTGCACTCCTCCAGCTTGGCCACCTTGGTGGCCATCGCCGTGGGCGCAGCGGTGTACGGTCTGGCCCTGGCGGCCGTGGGCGGCCTGCGCGAGAGCGACCTGGCCCTCATCCCCAGGGTCGGGCGGCCCCTGGCCCGTGTCCTGTCCCGCCTCCACCTGCTGCGGGCCTAAGCCATGGGAATGAACCCTATGACTTTGGCGAAAGTTGAAGGAGAAATGGGCTCACACCGCCGGATGACTGTCCCCGGAACTTTCGGCGCCTATCTTTGAACCCATTTAAAACCCTCGTGTTTTGTGATTGCTGCAACTTCAATAGGGCCGCCGACGGTCGGTGCCCCTGTCAGCTCCCGGCCCAGGTTGATCAGGTCCCGCAGCACCGACGCCGCCGCCGGCGTGGGGCCGGAACCACCGCCAATCACCGCCAGGCGGCCTAGCAGGTCCGTCTCATAGACGATGCCTTTCTCCGTCCCATCCACCCGGGCCAGGGGGTGATCCGCCGGCAATTGCCGCACCGCCACCTCACAGCGAACGGCGGCCGACTCCGCCGCCCCGTCTCGCCAGGCCCCGGCCACCAGTTTGAGCCCGCCGCCCCGTCGGCGCGCCGCCAGGGCCTTCGCCGGGTCCACGCCGGTGATGCCCTGGCGGGGGATGTCCTGCAGCGACAGCTCCGTTCCAAACAGGCTGTTGCAGAGCAGCAGGAGCTTGACGGCGGTGTCCACGCCCTCCACGTCCAGGCTGGGGTCGCGCTCGGCAATGCCTCTAGCCTGCGCCTCCGCCAGCGCGGCGGCGTAGTCTCGTCCCTGCCCCATGGCGGTGAGGATGAAGTTGGACGTGCCGTTGAGGACGCCCTCCAGACGGGTGACCTGCGATCCGGCCAGCTCATAGTGGGCCAGGCTGGCGGTGGGCAGCGCCGCGGCGGTGGCGCCGCCGTACTTCAAGCGGGAGCCGCTGCGGCGGGCCAGCCGGTGCAGTTCACCCCAGGCCACGGCCAGGGGGCCCTTGTTGGCCGTCACCAGGTGCAGCCCGCGGCCGAGCGCCCAGCGGGTGTCCGCCAGAGCGGACCCGCCGGTGCGAACGTCGGTGGGGCTCAGATCCACCCACACGCTGCAGCCGGCCTGCTCCGCCGCTTCCCTCAGGTTCTGCGCCGCCCGGCCTCGGTCCGCGGCCAGGTGCGCCAGGCCGCCGGCCGCCCTGGCCTGCAGCAGGTCCAACGGGTTCAGGCCATTCTCCGACCAGACGGCTCCCGTGGAGTCGGACGCAGCCCCCAACACCAGACGCAGACCGAACTCGCCTTCAAGGCTGGCGCCGCGGTCAGCCAGAATGTGCGCCAGGGCCTGCCCCACATGGCCGAAGCCGCGAACTGCCAGGCGCAGCGTCCGCGTCCCGGCGTGCCGCTCAGTCTGAGGCGCCGGCGTCAATGGACGGTCCCCCCGTCGTCGTCCGCGTCCTCCTCGTCCTCGCCGTCGTCCTCAACCTCCACGTCCCCCGCCGGCACGATGCCGGCCCTGTCCAGGACGTCCGGCTGCACGTAGACCGGCGCTCCGCCCCGCAGGGCCAGGGCCACGCAGTCGCTGGGCCGTGCGTCCAGGCTGAGGGGGCCGGCGGGGGAGTCCAGGTTGAGCTGGCCGAAGAAGGTGCTGTCCTTGAAGTCCACGATGGTCACGGAATCAATGCGAGCGTCCAGCTCCCCCAGGACCGTGCTGAACAGGTCGTGGGTCAGGGGCCTGGGGGGGCGGACCTCCTCCAGAGCCATGGCGATGGCGTTGGCTTCAAGAGGCCCGATTTCCATGATGAGCAGCCGCTCTCCGTCCTTCTCCCGCAGGACCAGGACGATGTTGCTGGATCCGGCCAGCATGCCAACGTTGACCACGTCCATTTCAATCATGGGCGACGCTCCTTTCCTTGTGCTCTATTGTACTCCTTCCGGCCTCAGGCCAAAGGGGGGCGCCGGTTTCCAAAGAGGGCGCCCTAATAAGGCACAATTACCACAATTCTCGTGGAGGCAGGAGACGGCCCAGAAAACACCGAATTCCCTTGCGTTTTCGGTCTACCTCCAAAGAAAGGAGCCTGGCGAATGAAGCGCGGAAATCATTACTTCTGGCGCAAGCTGCATTCCCTCAGCGGCGTCATTCCCGTAGGCGGATTTCTGATCTTCCACCTGACTCTCAACAGCATGGCCTTTCTCAAGGGGCCGGAGGCCTACAACAACATCATCAAGGTGAACACCAGCCTGCCTTTGATCACCCTTATCGAATGGGTGGTCATCTTCCTTCCCCTCTACTACCACGCCATCTACGGCATTGTGGTTGCGCTGGATGCCCGCAACAACGTGCTGCGATACCAGTACTTTCGCAACTGGATGTTCTGGGTGCAGCGGGTGTCCGGCATTTTTACGCTGTTCTTCGTGAGTTGGCACATCTGGATGTTCACGGCACAGCGCATGTTCTTCGGCCGTGAAGTGAGTTTTGACGTGGTCGCCCGGGCCCTGCACAATCCGCTGTACGCGGTCCTGTACGGCCTTGGCGTAACCGCCGCTGCCTTCCACTTCGCCAACGGCCTCTGGACGTTCCTGATTACCTGGGGCATTACCGTGGGGCCGCGGGCGCAACGCATCGCCTATGTGCTCAGCGTGGTGCTCTTTGTGGGCCTGACCGCCGCCGGGCTGGCCGCCCTCTACGCCTTCAACACCGGCCCCGTCCTTGCCGCCATGTAGGTAGCGCCGCCGCTTCCGCGGCAGGCGTGCAGTTTTCACTCTTTGCACGGAGGGATTCTCGATGGCACAAAATGTTGTGGTCGTGGGCGGCGGACTGGCCGGCCTGATGACCACCATTAAGCTCGCCGAGGCCGGTGTGCACGTCGACCTGCTGTCGCTGGTTCCCGTCAAGCGCAGCCACTCGGTGTGTGCCCAGGGCGGCATCAACGGCGCCGTCAACACCAAGGGCGAGGGCGACTCTCCCTGGCAGCACTTTGACGACACGGTCTACGGCGGCGACTTCCTGGCCAACCAGCCGCCGGTCAAGGTGATGGCCGAGCTGGCTCCCGGCGTCATCAACATGTTCGACCGCATGGGCGTGACGTTCAACCGCACCCCGGAGGGACTCCTGGATTTCCGTCGGTTCGGCGGCACCAAGCATCATCGCACCGCCTTCGCCGGCGCCACCACCGGCCAGCAGCTCATGTACGCGCTGGACGAGCAGGTCCGCCGCTGGGAAGTGGAGGGCCTGGTCACCAAGTATGAGTTCTGGGATCTGCTGCAGCTGGTGCTGGATGACTCCGGCCGCTGCCGCGGCGTGGTGGCGCAGGACCTGCGCTCCATGTCCATCAGGGCCTTCCCCGGCGACGCCGTGGTGATCGCCTCGGGCGGCATCGGCATGATCTATGGCAAGTCTACCAACTCGGTGATCAACACCGGCGCGCCCATCTCCATCGCCTACCAGCAGGGCGTCAAGTACGGCAACCCGGAAATGGTGCAGGTGCACCCCACGGCCATCCCCGGCGAGGATAAGCTGCGGCTCATGTCCGAGTCCATCCGCGGCGAGGGCGGGCGCATCTGGACCTACAAGGACGGCAAGCCCTGGTACTTCCTTGAGGAGAAGTACCCCGCCTACGGCAACCTGGTCCCGCGCGACATCGCCACGCGCGAGATCTTTGACGTCTGCGTCAACCAGAAGCTGGGCGTGGACGGCCAGAACATGGTCTATCTGGACATCTCCCACCTGGATCCGGAGATGCTGGAGAAGAAGCTGGGCGGCGTCATTGACATCTACAAGAAGTTTGTCGGCGACGACCCCACCAAGGTCCCCATGAAGATCTTCCCCGGCATGCACTACACCATGGGCGGCATCTGGGTGGACTTTGAGCAGCAGACCAACATCCCCGGGCTCTTTGCCACCGGCGAGGCGGATTACTCCATCCACGGCGCCAACCGCCTGGGGGCCAACTCCCTGCTCTCCTGCGTCACCGGCGGCATTGTGGCCGGCCCGGCCATCGTCAAGTACATTGGCGGGCACAAGGGCAGCGACGCCCCCAGTTCGCTGTTTGACGCCGCCGTCCGCAAGCAGCAGGAGGAGTACGACAAGATCCTCAGGATGGACGGCCCGGAAAATGCCTACCGCATCTGGCAGGAACTCGGTCAGGTGATGACCGAGAACGTTACCGTGGTGCGCTACAACGACAGGCTCAAGGCCACGGACGGCAAGCTGCAGGAGCTGCTGGAGCGCTGGAACCGGATCGGCGTCAACGATATCGCCGGCTGGTCCAACCAGAATACGCAGTTCACGAGGCACCTCCGCCACATGCTCATTCAAGCCAGGGCCATCGTAGTGGGCGCCTACATGCGCAACGAGAGCCGCGGCGCTCATTACAAGCCCGACTTCCCAAAGCGCGATGACGCCAACTTCCTCAAGACCACCATTGCCACGTACGATCCCGAGTCGCCGCGCATCTCCTATGAGCCTGTTGACGTGTCGCTCATCCCGCCGCGCGAGCGCAAGTACGCCTAAAGGGGGCACAGAGGCCAGTGGCTGAACAGTTCATTCACCTGAAGATCAAGCGCCAGGACGGCCCTGACGCCGGCTCACGGTGGGAAGAGTTCAAGATTCCCTACCGTCCGAAGATGAACGTCATTTCCTGCCTGATGGAGATCCAGAAGAACCCGGTCAACGCCCAGGGGATCAAGACCACCCCGGTGGTCTGGGAATCCAACTGCCTGGAGGAAGTGTGCGGCGCCTGCTCCATGGTGATCAACGGCAAGGCGCGGCAGGCCTGCTCCGCCCTGATTGACAGCCTGACGCAGCCCATCACTCTGGCGCCCATGAGCACGTTCCCCATCATCCGTGACCTGATGGTGGACCGCACCCGCATGTTTGAGGCCCTCAAGAAGGTCAAGGCCTGGATTCCCATCGACGGCACCTATGAGCTGGGCCCTGGTCCCCGCATCTCCCAGAAGGACCAGGAGTTCATGTACAAGTTCTCCGAGTGCATGACCTGCGGCGTCTGCCTGGAGGTCTGCCCCAACGTCAACCAGCACTCGCAGTTCATGGGCCCCGCGCCCATCCAGCAGGTCTTGCTGTTCAATATGCACCCCACCGGGGCGCGGAACAAGGAGGAGCGTCTGGAGGCCATCATGGGCCCGGGCGGCATCACCGACTGCGGCAACGCGCAGAACTGCGTCAAGGCCTGCCCCAAGGAGATCCCCATCACCACCGCCCTGGCCGCGCTCAACCGCGCCACCACGGTACACAGCATCAAGAGCCTCTTCGGCAAGTAGGCTTTCCGGG
>JBLNCQ010000208.1:0-7647 GCA_050260815.1 Bacillota bacterium | reverse complement strand
GAGGACGAGGACGCCCTGGCCGAGGCCCTGGCGGCCGACGAGCTGGACATGGAGGCGGCGGAGGAGATTCCCGCCGAAGGCATCAGCGCCGTGGCCGAAGGGGTCAAGAGCAAGGCCGGCGGTGGCACCGCCCGGGGCGGCCGGCGCAAGGCGGCCACGGCTGTGGTGGAACCGGACGCAGGTGACCGAGAGGAAGCGGCAACCGTGGAAGAGGAGCCGGCGCCTCCCAAGACCCGCAGCCGGAAGACCACCGGTCAGAAGACGACCAAGCAGAAGGCATAGCAGCCTGCAGCCCGACCTTTGAGAGGATGGTGCTCTGGTGCTAGACGTGAATTACTTTGACTCCATGCGCATCGGCCTGGCCTCGCCGGAGCAGATTCGGGAATGGTCCAAGGGCGAGGTCAAGAAGCCCGAGACCATCAACTATCGCACCCTGAAACCGGAGCGTGACGGCCTCTTCTGCGAGCGGATCTTCGGACCCACGCGCGACTGGGAGTGCCATTGCGGCAAGTACAAGAGGGTTCGTTACAAGGGCATCATCTGCGACCGCTGCGGCGTGGAGGTCACGCGTTCCAAGGTACGGCGCGAGCGGATGGGCCACATTGAGCTGGCCGCGCCGGTCAGCCACATCTGGTATTTCAAGGGCATCCCCAGCCGCATGGGACTGATCCTGGACATGTCGCCGCGTGCGCTGGAGAAGGTCCTGTACTTCGCCAACTACATTGTCGTGGACCCGGGCAACACGCCCCTGATGAAGAAGCAGCTTCTGACCGAGAACGAGTACCGGGAGTACCGGGAGAAGTATGGCCAGGCCTTCGATGCCGGCATGGGCGCCGAGGCCATCAAGAAGTTGCTGGAGGAAATGGACCTGGAGGAGCTCAGCCAGGAGCTGCGGACGGAACTCCGCACCGTCTCCGGTCAGCGCAAGATCCGGGCCATCCGGCGCCTGGAGGTCGTGGAGGCCTTCCGCAAGTCCGGCAATCGGCCGGAGTGGATGATTTTTGACGTTATCCCGGTCATTCCGCCCGAGCTGCGCCCCATGGTGCAGCTGGATGGCGGTCGGTTCGCCACCTCCGACCTCAATGACCTCTACCGCCGCGTCATCAACCGCAACAACCGCCTGAAGCGGCTATTGGACCTGGGCGCGCCGGACATCATTGTCCGCAATGAGAAGCGCATGCTCCAGGAGGCCGTGGACGCGCTCATTGACAACGGCCGCCGCGGCCGTCCCGTAACCGGTCCGGGCAACCGGCCTCTCAAGTCCCTCTCCGACATGCTGAAGGGCAAGCAGGGGCGCTTCCGCCAGAATCTACTGGGCAAGCGCGTCGACTACTCCGGCCGTTCCGTCATCGTGGTCGGCCCCAAGCTCAAACTGCACCAGTGCGGCCTCCCCAAGGAGATGGCCCTGGAGCTGTTCAAGCCCTTCGTCATGAAGAAGCTGGTGGCCGACGGCCTGGCCCACAACATCAAGTCCGCCAAGCGCATGGTCGAGCGGGTGAAGCCCGAGGTCTGGGACGTTCTGGAGGACGTCATCAAGGAGCATCCGGTGCTCCTCAACCGCGCCCCCACCCTGCACCGCCTGGGCATCCAGGCCTTTGAGCCGGTGCTGGTGGAAGGCCGCGCCATCCAGATTCACCCGCTGGTCTGCACGGCCTACAACGCCGACTTTGACGGTGACCAGATGGCCGTTCACGTGCCGCTGTCGGCCGAAGCGCAGGCTGAGGCCCGCATCCTGATGCTGTCGTCCCAGAATATCCTGAACCCCAAGGACGGCAGCCCGGTGGTCACGCCCACCCAGGACATGGTGCTCGGCATCTACTACCTCACCCAGCAGCGGCCCGGGGCCAGGGGCGAGGGCAAGTTCTTCGCCAACACCAGCGAGGCCATCATGGCCTACCAGACCGGCGTCATTGGCCTGCAGGCCCTGATCAAGGTGCGGTACGAGGGCAAGATGCTGGAGACCACCGTGGGCCGTCTGCTCCTGAACGAGCGGCTGCCCGAGGAACTCCGCTACATCAACCAGGTCGTCGACAAGAAGGGCCTGGGCAAGATCGTCGGCACCTGCTACCGCCACTTCGGCAACACCGAAACGGCGCGCGTGCTGGACGCCATCAAGGAGCTGGGCTTCACCTTCGCCACCCGCGCCGGCGCCACTATCGGCATCGACGACGTGCAGATCCCGGAGCAGAAGAAGGATCTGATCCGTCAGGCCGAAGAGCGCGTGGACGACGTGGAGAAGCAGTACCGCCGCGGCCTCATCTCGGATGAAGAGCGCTACCAGAAGGTCATCACCATCTGGGAAGAGTGCAAGAACACCGTCACCAAGGTGCTCATGGACACCCTGGACCGCTTCAACCCGGTCTACATGATGGCCAACTCGGGCGCCCGCGGCAACGTCTCCCAGCTGTCCCAACTGGCCGGCATGCGCGGCCTGATGGCCGACCCCTCCGGCCGGATCATCGAACTGCCAGTGAAGGCCAACTTCCGCGAGGGCCTGTCGGTGCTGGAGTACTTCACCTCCACGCACGGCACCCGCAAGGGCCTGGCCGACACCGCTCTCCGTACCGCCGACTCCGGCTACCTGACACGCCGTCTGGTGGACGTGGCCCAGGACGTGATCGTGCGCGAGCTTGACTGCGGCACTACCACCGGCATCAGCGTTTCGGCCGTCAAGGATGGCACCGAGGTCATCGAATCGCTCAAGGACCGCATTGTCGGCCGGGTCACCCTGGAGGACGTGGTGCATCCCAAGAGCGGTAAGGTCATCGTGGCCGCCGACCAGGAGATCACCGAGGACCAGGCGGACCAGATCGACAAGGCGGGCATCCTGGAGGTGCCCATCCGCTCGGTTCTGACCTGCCGCACGCGCTACGGCGTCTGCGTGAAGTGTTACGGGCGCAACCTGGCCACCGGCCGGCTGGTTGACGTGGGCGAGGCGGTCGGCACGATTGCCGCCCAGTCCATCGGCGAGCCCGGCACGCAGCTGACCATGCGCACGTTCCACACAGGCGGCGTGGCCGGCGACGACATCACCCAGGGCCTGCCCCGCGTCGAAGAGCTGTTTGAGGCGCGCAAGCCCAAGGGCCAGGCGGTCATTGCGGAGATTGACGGCACGGTCAAGATCACCGAGAATAAACAGGGCCGCCGCGAAATTGAGCTGACCTCGCCGGACGGCGAGCTGGCCAGCTACACTGCACCCTATGGCGCACGCCTCAAGGTCAAGGACGGAGACCAGGTCCAGGCCGGCGACGAGCTGACCGAGGGCTCGGTGAACCCGCACGACCTGCTCAAGGTCAAGGGACTGCGCGGCGTGCAGACCTACCTGGTGCACGAAGTGCAGCGCGTCTACCGCCTGCAGGGCGTGGACATCAACGACAAGCACATCGAGGTCATGGTGCGGCAGATGCTGCGCAAGGTAAAGGTGGAGGACCCGGGCGACACCGACCTCCTCCCCGGTGGCCTGATCGACGTCTTCGACTTCGAGGACGAGAACGAGCGCGTCATCATTGAGGGCGGCACCCCGGCCGTGGCGCGTCCGGTGCTGCTGGGCATCACCAAGGCCTCGCTGGCCACCGACTCCTTCCTGTCGGCCGCTTCCTTCCAGGAGACCACCCGGGTGCTGACAGAGGCTGCCATCAAGGGCAAGAGCGATCCGCTCCTGGGCCTCAAGGAGAACGTCATCCTGGGCAAGCTGGTCCCCGCGGGCACCGGCATGAGCCGGTACCGCAGCATCCAGGTCATCCCCGAGGGCGCCGAGTACGAGGACGTCTACGGGGAAGACTACGAGGGCTTCCCGCCGGACGCGGGGGAGCAGGGCGCGGACTGACGCCGTCGCCGCCCCGTCGTGTCGAAATGTGTCCACCAGGGGACCGGCTAGCCGGTCCCCTGCACGGCTGCCAACGCCCATGCCTGTCCGACAGCTTCTTTGTTGACAGCGCTGGATTTGGCGTCTAAAATGTAGAAGTGTCTGTCACACAGTTTTTTGTGTGGACACCGTGCTCCGGAGGTCGGTTGTGATGACCTTGGAGAGACTGCGGGCCGCCCGGCGCCGCACTATCGGCGCCAAGCAGACCGCCAAGGCTCTTGCCAGGCATGAGGCGGAGGCGGTGTACGTTGCCGCTGACGCTGAGGAGCGCGTGACGCGCGACATTCGGCGCCTCTGCGCTGAAGGAAACGTTGAGGTTATCATGGTTGACACGATGGCTGCGCTCGGCAAGGCCTGCGGCATTGAAGTGGGCGCCGCCACCGCCGCCATTTTGAAAGAGTAGGCCCGGAAGGAGGTGCGAGTCGATGCCCACGATCAACCAGCTGGTTCGCCATGGCCGTGAGCGGGTCGGTTACAAGTCCGCTGCTCCCGCCCTGGAGGAGAACCCCCAGAAGCGCGGCGTCTGCACCGTGGTGCGTACCACCACGCCCAAGAAGCCGAACTCCGCTCTGCGGAAGATCGCCCGTGTGCGCCTCACCAACGGCACGGAGGTCACCGCTTATATCCCGGGAATCGGACACAACCTGCAGGAGCACTCCGTGGTGCTTGTGCGCGGTGGGCGTGTGAAGGACCTTCCGGGCGTTCGTTACCACATTATCCGCGGTACCCTGGACGCCGCCGGCGTGGCCAAGCGCATGCAGGGCCGTTCCAAGTACGGCGCCAAGCGTCCCAAGAAGTAAGCACGGCGCCCATTTGGCGCCATTCTACAACCGAATCAGAGGCGACGGCCTCCCGGCCAGGTGGTCAGGGAGGTCCCTTTGGGTCTAGGTAAGGGGGTAATCGCGTGCCGAGGAAGGGCTATGTGCCCCGGCGGGAGATTCTTCCCGATCCGGTGTACAACTCCGAACTGGCCTCGCGCTTCATCAACAAGCTGATGGAGCGGGGAAAGAAGAGCACGGCGCAGAGCATCTTCTACAGCGCCATGGATACTGTGGCCGCCAAGAGCGGCAAGGATCCTCTTGAAGTCTTTGATCAGGCGGTCAAGAACGTCATGCCGGTCCTGGAAGTGAAGGCTCGCCGCGTGGGCGGCGCCACCTACCAGGTGCCTGTGGAAGTTCGCCCCGAGCGTCGACTGTCGCTGGCCCTGCGCTGGCTGGTCAACTACTCGCGGGACCGCGGCGAGCGCACCATGGAGGAGCGCCTCGCCGGCGAGATCATGGACGCCGCCAACAACACGGGGTCTTCCGTGAAGAAGCGGGAAGACACCCATAAGATGGCTGAGTCGAACAAGGCTTTCGCACACTATCGCTGGTAAAACCCTGGTTACCGGCGCAGGTGGTACGTCTTGCGGCCGGTGACCCACACTGCTTGCTTTGACGTGCCAGTTGCGGCCGGGCCATGTGCTCAGTCAAGGAGGGAAACAATTGCCTCGAGCAGTATCCCTTGAGAAGACGCGCAACATCGGGATCATGGCCCACATCGACGCGGGCAAGACAACCACGACAGAGCGCATTCTCTTCTATACCGGCCGCGTGCACAAGATGGGCGAAGTCCATGAGGGCGCGGCTACCATGGACTGGATGGTGCAGGAGCAGGAGAGGGGCATCACCATCACCTCGGCTGCTACCACCGCTTTCTGGAAGGGTCACCGCATTAACATCATCGATACGCCCGGACACGTGGACTTCACCGTCGAGGTTGAGCGCTCCCTGCGTGTCCTGGACGGCGCCGTGGCCGTGTTCTGCGCCAAGGGCGGCGTGGAGCCGCAGTCGGAGACGGTCTGGCGTCAGGCGGACAAGTACCAGGTTCCGCGCATCGCTTACGTTAACAAGATGGACACCATGGGAGCCGATTTCTTCCGGGTGATCCAGATGATGAAGGACCGGCTGCAGGCCACCCCGGTGGCCATCCAGCTGCCGATCGGCGTTGAGGACACGTTCCGCGGCATCATCGACCTGGTGCGCGAGGTTGCCATCTTCTACGGCGACGACCTGGGCAAGCAGATCGACGAAGAGCCGATTCCGGGCGAGTATAAGGAGCAGGTCGCCGAGTGGCGCGAGAAGCTCCTGGAGGCGGTGGCCGACCAGGATGAGGAACTGATGATGAAGTTCCTCGAGGGCGAGCCCATCAGCGAGGATGAGATTCGGGCTGCCCTCCGCAAGGGCACCATCGCCACCAAGATCACCCCCGTGCTCTGCGGCTCCTCCTACAAGAACAAGGGCGTTCAGCTGCTGCTGGACGCGGTCGTGGACTACATGCCCTCGCCGCTGGACATCCCCGCGGTGAAGGGCAAGAAGCCCGGCACGGACGAGGAGCTTGAGCGGCAGGCCAGCGACAGCGAGCCGTTCGCCGCCCTCGCCTTCAAGATCATGACCGACCCCTACGTGGGCAAGTTGGCGTTCTTCCGCGTCTACTCGGGCGTGATGAAGTCCGGCTCCTACGTCTACAACGCCACCAACGGCAAGCGCGAGCGCATTGGCCGCATCCTCCAGATGCACGCCAACCACCGCGAGGAGATCGAAGAGGTCTATGCCGGTGACATCGCCGCGGCCGTGGGCCTCAAGGATACCACCACCGGCGACACGCTGTGCGATGAGGAGCACCCCATCGTTCTGGAGTCCATGGAGTTCCCGGAGCCGGTCATTGACGTGGCCATCGAGCCCAAGACCAAGGCCGACCAGGACAAGATGGGCCAGAGCCTGGCCAAGCTGGCGGAAGAGGACCCCACCTTCCGCATGCGGACCGACCAGGAGACGGGCCAGACCATCATCGCCGGCATGGGCGAGCTGCACCTGGAGATCATCGTCGACCGGCTGCTGCGCGAGTTCAAGGTGCAGGCCAACGTGGGCAAGCCCCAGGTGGCGTACAAGGAGACCATCCGCAGCAAGGTTCAGGCCGAGGGCCGCTTTGTCCGCCAGTCCGGCGGCCGTGGCCAGTACGGCCACTGCTGGCTGGAACTGGAGCCGCTCCCGCCGGGATCGGGCTTTGAGTTCGTCAACAAGATCGTCGGCGGCGTGGTGCCGCGGGAGTATATTCCGGCGATCGAGGCAGGCGTCAGGGAAGCCATGCAGACCGGCGTCCTGGCAGGGTACCCCACCCTGGATCTGCGCGCCACCGTCTTCGACGGGTCCTACCATGAGGTGGACTCCTCGGAAATGGCCTTCAAGATCGCCGGCTCGATGGCGTTCAAGAACGGCGCCGCCAAGGCCAACCCGGTCCTGCTGGAGCCCGTCATGAAGGTTGAGGTGACGGTGCCGGAAGAGTACATGGGCGACGTCATCGGCGACATGAACTCGCGGCGCGGCCGGATTGAGGGCATGGAAGCCCGCGCCGGCGCCCAGGTGGTGCGCGGTTTTGTGCCGCTGGCCGAGATGTTTGGCTACGCCACGGACCTCCGCTCCCGCACCCAGGGCCGCGGCGTGTACACCATGCAGTTTGACCACTATGAGGAAGTCCCCAAGAACGTGGCCGAGGCCATCATTGCCAAGGCCCAGGGCCGCGAATCCAAGGTCAAGAGTTAGCATTGGCGCCACCCGCGTGGGCGGGGGCCAACCACTGTTGATTTAAGAGAACGGCTATTTTTAAGGAGGCACGAGCAAGGTGGCCAAGAAGAAGTTCGAACGCACCAAGCCGCACGTCAACATCGGGACGATTGGTCACGTGGACCACGGCAAGACCACGCTGACCGCCGCCATCACCAAGGTGCTGGCGAAGTCGGGCAA
>JBLNCQ010000207.1:0-3406 GCA_050260815.1 Bacillota bacterium | reverse complement strand
CTCCTCCCGCCCCGCAAAACGGCGGGTCCCGCTCATGAGATGCCCCCCCGCTCGCGAAGGTCCTCGGCGGTGATGTCCCGGCCATAGATGGCGGCGAAGGTGGCGTCGTCCGCCTGCTCGGCGGGGCCGTCAAAGACCACCTCGCCGGCCCGAAGGCCAATGATGCGCTGGGCGTAGGCCCTGGCCAGGTCCAGGAAGTGCAGGTTGACCACGGTGGTGATCCCCAGCTCGTGGTTGATGCGCTGCAGGTCGCGCATCACCATGTGCGAGGTGGGCGGGTCCAGCGAGGCCACCGGCTCGTCGGCCAGGATGATCTTGGGCTCCTGGCACAGGGCCCGGGCAATGCTGACGCGCTGCTGCTGGCCGCCGGACAGTTCGTCGGCGCGGGAGTAGGCCTTCTCTCGGATGTTCACGCGGTCCAGCGCCGTCAGGGCGCGCTCCACGTCGTCCTGCGGGAAGAGCCCCAGCAGACTCCGCCAGGTGGGGGTGTGGCCCAGGCGCCCCGCCAGCACGTTCTTGAGGACGGTGGACCGCTTGACCAGGTTAAAGCTCTGGAAGATCATGCCGATCTCGCGCCGGATCTGGCGCAGTTCGCCCGGGCCGGCGGCGGTCACGTCCCGGCCGTCAACCAGGACCTGGCCGCTGGTGGGCTCCACCAGCCGGTTGACCGAGCGCAGCAAGGTGGACTTGCCCGCCCCGGACAGGCCCACAATGACCACAAACTCGCCGTCGTGAATGGTCAGGCTGACGTCCTTCAGGGCTGCCGTGCCGTTGGGAAATACCTTGGAGACCTTGTGGAAGGTAATCATGGCTTCTCTCCAGGCTGCCGCCGAGTGAAACGAAGGGAGAGAAGGACAGAACGTCCTTCCCTCCCGGCACCTTCTCTTGTGATGCTACTTGGCCTGCAGGATGTCCAGGTTCAGGCCCAGCGTCTCCGCCACCTTGCGGACGGTGTCATAGTCGCTGTCCTTGGCCTCGGCGAATTCGTCAATGGTGTAGATGCTCTTGAGGGCCTTGCGGGCTTCCGGGTCCTTGCCCAGCTTCAGCAGAGCGGCCTTGACCTTCTCCACCGTCTGCGCGTCCAGGTCGGCGCGCACCGAGACGGTGTCGTTGGGGATGTCGGCGGTGACCACCAGATGGCGCAGCTGCTTGCCGGCATCGGGATACTTGTCGGTGATGGTCTTCAGGGTGGTCTCGGCGTTTTCAAAGCTGGCGGCGGCTTCGACGTCGCCCTTCAGCACGGCCTCGACGGCCTTGTCATGGCCGCCCAGGAACACGCCCTGCACGTCCTTCTGGGGGTCGACGCCCTGCTCCTTCATCCAGGCGCCGGCGAACAGGTAGCCGGAGGTCGACGCCGGGTCCACGAAGCCGAACTTCTTGCCCTTCAGATCAGCGGCGCTCTGGATGGGCGAGTCCGCTTTGACGATGATCTGGCCGCGGTAGGTCACGCTGCCGCTGCGGACCGACTTCACGACCACCTTGGCGTAGCCCTGCTTGGCCGCCAGAACGTAGCCCAGCGAGTTGAGGAAGCCGATGTCCACCTGCCCGGCGCCCATGGCCTCCACCAGGCCGGCGTAGTCCGGGGTCACGTAGGGTTCAACGGGACGGCCCAGTTCCTTGGCGAGCAGGTCGGCGAAGGGCTTGGCGGTGTCCGCCAGCTTGGCCGCGTTCTGGGACGGGACGAAGCCCAGCTTGAGCGGCGTGTTGTCCGCCTTGGGGGGCTCGGCTGGCTTGGTGCTGCAGCCCGTGAGAACCACGGCGGCAACCAGAAGCAGAACGAGAACCGTGAAAAGAACCCGCTTGGACAACGTGACTCCTCCTCCGGGGATGTATCCGTCCAAGGCATGGCTATTCTACCCTATGGATAGCAAATCCTGCCGAAAGAGGTCGGGGCCGAAAGCGCAACGAAATACACACCAGTGAGGTGGTAGTGTGGCTGCCGGAAGCGGAACGGGTGAGCGATCGGTTCTGTGGGTTCCGGAACATGCGCCGGGGGCGGAGCACCTCCGACTTCGGATGGCCGATGATGGGATCGTCGCCGACGGCATGGTTGTCGCGCGCTCAGGGGGGATGCCCTGCCGGACCCATTACGTGCTGGAGTGCGATGGGGGCTGGCGCCTTCGCAGGCTGGAGATGGAGACAGGGGGCCTGACGTCAAGGAGGCTGGTGGCCCACGCAGACGGCCGGGGAAACTGGGTTGTGAACGGGGCGGGGATGCCTGAGCTGGCCGGATGCCTGGAGCCAGACATCTCGGTGACGCCCTTCACCAACACCTTGCCTATCCGCCGCCTGGATCTCCAACCGGGCGACTCCGCAGAGATACGCGTCGCCTATGTAAGTGTGCCTCAGTTGACGGTGCAGCCCGCGGTGCAGAGGTACACCTGTGTGTCCCGCGGCAGTTCCGGAGCCACGTATCGCTATGAGGTGCCCGACACCGGGTACGCCGCCACCGTCACGGTAGACGCCGACGGGCTGGTGGTGCACTACCCCGGTGCGTTTGAGCGGTACTAGGACACAGAAGAAAACCCCGCCGTCTCCAAGGTGGAGTTGACGGGGTTTTCGCTATCGTCCTGGAGAGGCTTCAGTCAGCTGCCTGCCCCCCGTTGGAGTTGACCGGGTAGGTCACGTCCACGCGGTAGGAGTCGGCGCCCTGGTAGGCGTTCACGACCAGCGTGTACCTGCCGGTGGTCCTGGCCTCGAAGGTCAGGTCCTCCGGGTTGCTCAGGTCAGCGGCGTACGCCACCACGTTGCCGTTGGGGCCCACCAGGTACAGGTCCAGGTCCGCGTCCTGCTTGGCCCAGGACAGGCTGGCCCGAATGGTGCCGGGGGCCGTGACGTTCACGGCGTGGCCGCGCCAGGCGTACCACCAGTTATTGGCGTCGCTCCAGCCGTTGAAGGTCTTGGTGATGACGCCGGGCTGCGTCGGCGGAGCCGGCGGCTGCGGCTGAGTCCCGCCGTTGGCCACGTTGACGGTGACCGCGTCGGAATGGCCCACGTTGCCGGCGGCGTCGTAGACCTTCACCTGCAGCTTGTGCTGACCGTCCTTGAGGGTGGTGGTGTCCAGGTTGAAGGTGTACGGGGCCTGGCTGGCCGTGCCGTTCGGGGTGCCGTCCACGTAGAGCTCGACCTTGCTGACGCCCACGTTGTCCTGGGCGGTGACGGTGACTGCCACGGTGCCCTTCACGGTCTCACCGGCCTTGGGGGCGGTGATGGCCGCGGTCGGGGCCTGGTTGTCGCCCGGATCGGTCGGAGGGTTGGTCGGCGGCTCGGTCGGGGGCTCAGTCGGAGGATTGGTCGGCGGCTGCTGCGCGTCGCCCAGGCCGCCGGAGTAGACCACGGCGTAGGGCTGCGGGCCCTGCGGGACGTTGTCGCCCTTCACGGTCAGGGTGTAGCTGCCCTGCTCCGG
>JBLNCQ010000206.1:0-22572 GCA_050260815.1 Bacillota bacterium | reverse complement strand
CGGCCAGCGACCCCAGGAGGAAGACGAGCAGGCCAAATGACTGGGGCGGCGCCCATCGCGACGAGAAGAGCACGGAGGCGACGGAAGCGGTGCGGAAGGTGGCCAGGCCTTCCTTGCCCACAAAGAGGATAATGGCAGCAATGACCACCGCCACAAGTACGGCGCTGGTCCACAGAAGCACGAACATCAGGCGGTCCGTCACCCGGGTAAGGGACAACCTGGGCACCCCCTGCCGACATAGCTTGTGTGAAGACAACAGGCTGGGGACGGTGGGTCGAACCCGCCGTCCCACGGCCCGGAGGAGAGGCTCGCATGGAGCAAGACAACGTGGGGAGATGGGTTACTTGCTCATCTTGCTGACCGGAATAAACCCCTGCTTCTCTACGAATGCGTTCTGGAAGTCGGGGCTCAGGATGAAGTCGATGAACGCCTTGGTGGCGCCGGTCGCCTCGCCCTTGGTAAACATGTGCTCGTAGGCGTATACCGGGTACTGGCCGGAGACAACCGCATCGGGGCTGTAAGGCACTCCGTTGTAGGCGAGGGCCTTGACGCCTTCCTTCAAGTAGGCGGCGTCAATGTAGCCGATGGAGCCGGGAGTGCTCTTGATGCCGTCGAACACCTTGCCGTTGGAGTCCTGGGTCACCGCCGACGGGTCGAACTCCCGGCCCTGCAGGACGACCTCCTTGATGGTGGCACGGGAGCCCGATGACGCCGGCCGGTGGATAATGGTGATCTTGCCGGCGGCGCCGCCCACCTCGCTCCAGTCCTTGATCTGGCCGGTGAAGATGCCGATGAGCTGCTCCTGGGTCAGCGAAGATACCGTAACGCTGGGGTTCACGATGATCAGGAAGGGCGCCACGGCCACCTTGTGGTCCACCAGGCCCTTGTCCTTGAGTTCAGGGGTGACGTCCACATCCGAGTTACCGATTTGCGCGGCTCCGTTGGCCACCTGGGTCAGGCCGGTAAAGGATCCGCCACCGCTAACATTCACCGTGACATTGGGGTTGCTGCTCTCGAACTCATCCTTGGCGGCCTGCACCAGGGGAAGAAGAGCGGTGGAACCGACGGCGGTGATGGTCTCCCGCTGGCCCGCCTGTTCCTGCGGCCGGCCGCCGCCGCAGCCGGTGAGAGCCATCGTCAGGGCAAGCATTAGAGCGATGCCGATGGCCATGCGGGACTTCATGCTCAAGCTCACAGTCTCATCCCTCTTCCGAGAATAGTGTCACGGGCTGTCGCCCTGTCCAGCTTTGATGTTAGCGTGCCGCGCTTAACGGCGAGTTAGCAACGGATTAAGAATCCGTTAAGGAAGAGGGTTAATTGTTCAGCTCCTTGCGCTCACCGGTGACCATGTAGATGGTCCATTCGCCCAGGTTGGTGGCGTGGTCGGCAATGCGCTCCAGGTACATGGCTACAAAGGTCAGGTACGTGGCCTGGTGAATGGCGCGGGGGTCTTCCATCATGTAGCTGAGGAGCTCCCGGAAAATCTGCCCGTACAGGGCGTCTATCTCGTCATCCCGGGCGATCATGGTATAGGCCTGCTGCGGGTCGCGGTTGACGTACGCCGCCAGGGCCTCGCGCACCATGGTCTCGGCCAGTTCGGCCATGCGTGGGATGTCGATCAGCGGCTTGATCAGGGGCTGCCCCTCCAGCCGCAGGGTGATCTTGGCGATGTCTACGGCGTGGTCGCCCATGCGCTCCAGATCGGTGATGAACTTCAACGCTGTGCCGATGAGCCGCAGGTCCACAGCCACGGGCTGCTGCAGGCCGAACAGGGACAGGCACAGCTTCTCAATCTCCAGCTCCAGGTTGTCGATGGCGTCATCCTGCTCGATTACCTGTCGGGCCAGGTCAGAGTCCTTCTCCGCCAGAGACCGCACAGCCCGGTGGATGGCCTCCTCCACCAGCGTCCCCATCTTGAGAAGTTCCTTCTGCAGGTCCTCCAACTGTTCGTGGAAGGTCTCCCGGGACATGCGCCATCCTCCTTAGCCGAATCGGCCCGTAATATAATCCTCCGTTCGCTTGTCACGGGGAGTCTGGAACAGTTGTTCCGTGGGCGCCATCTCCACCATCTCGCCGGACAGGAAGAAGGCGGTGTGGTCGGAAACGCGCGCCGCCTGCTGCATGTTGTGGGTGACAATGATGATGGTGTAGCGCTGGCGCAGCTCGCGGATGAGGTCCTCAATCTTGTTGGTGGATATGGGGTCCAGGGCCGAGGCAGGCTCATCCATCAGGACAACGTCGGGCTCCACCGCCAGCAGGCGCGCAATGCAGAGGCGCTGCTGCTGCCCGCCGGAGAGGCCCAGGGCCGAGCGGTGAAGCCGGTCCTTGACCTCGTCCCAGAGGGCGGCGGAGCGCAGGCTGGACTCCACCAGCCGGTTCAGCTCGCGCCGGCTGGTCTGGCCGTGCACGCGGGGCCCGTAGGCCACGTTGTCATAGATGGACATGGGAAAGGGGTTGGGGCGCTGGAAAACCATGCCCACCTGCTTGCGCAGCGCCACCACGTCCACATCGCGGCCGTAGACGTTGCGTCCGTCCAGGAGCACGTCGCCCTGGATGCGGACGTCCTCGATCAGGTCGTTCATGCGGTTGAGCGTCCGCAGAAAAGTGGACTTGCCGCAGCCGGAGGGCCCAATGAAGGCCGTCACGCGCCGCTCCTGGATGTCGATGTTGATGTTCTTCAGGGCCTGAAAGTCGCCGTAGAAGAGGTTCAGGCCGCGGACCGTGATCTTGCTGTGCTCCTCGGACATGCGACGGCTCCTTTGCGGGTAAAACTTCACGGCTGGCCACCCCTTGGGGTTCGGCGCCTCAGGGCGCCTTGGGAAGTGTGAAGTGGAAGTGGGACCCGGCGCCGGGGCGGCTTTCCACGCCGACCGAACCGCCGTTCCGCTCCACCAGGTGCTTAACGATGGACAGGCCCAGGCCCGTGCCGCCGGAATCCCGGCTGCGCGCCTTGTCGACCCGGTAAAACCGTTCAAAAATGCGCTCCTGGTCCTCTTCCGGGATGCCTATGCCGTTGTCGGAGACGAACATGGTCAGGTGGGTGCCGTCATCCTGCGCCCCCACGGTGATGTGCCCCTCCGCCGGCGTGTATTTGACGGCGTTGTCCAGGAGGTTCAGGACCACCCGGGCAATCTGGGCCCGGTCGGCGTACGCCTGGGGCAGGTCCGGCGGAAACTGCCGGGTCAGGGTGAGGCGCTTGCTCTCCAGTCGCATCTCCAGGCGAGACATCACGTCGCCGGTCAGTTCCGCCAGGCTGAAGGCCGTCCGGCTGAGCGGCAGCTTCCCTGATTCAATCTTGGACAGGTCCAATAACTCGTCCACCAGCTCGGAGAGGCGGACGGATTCGCGCTGGATGATCTCCACAAAGCGCCGGGCCGACTCAGGTTCATCCAGGGCGCCGTCCAGCAGGGTCTCGGCAAAGCCGCGGATGGCGGTCAGCGGGGTCTGCAGCTCGTGGGAGGCGTTGGCCACAAATTCGGCCCGCGTCCGCTCCAGCTTCCTGGCGTGCGTGACGTCGCGGATGACCAGCAGCGCCCCCACCACGTGCGGCCCGTCCTGCACCGGGGCAATCTGGACGTCCAGCACCGTTTCGTCGCGCAGGCCGCGGCGCACCTCCAGGCGGGACGTCTCCGCCTGCTGCAGGGCGCGCAGAACGCGGCGCTCCAGGTCGGAGTTGGAGACAACCTCCAGGAGGAAGCGGCCCTCCACCACCCGTCGCTGCAGGTCCAGCACCGTGCGCGAGGCCGGGTTGGCGTAGACCACGCGCATGCGGGGGGAGACAAGCAGAACCCCGTCGGCAAGGTGGTTCAGAATGGTGTCGGCGCGGGTCTTCTCCTCGCCCAGCGTCCCCAGCCTCTGACTGAGGCGGGCCAGCATTTCGTTCAGGTCCCGCGCCAGCAGGCCCAGCTCGTCCAGGGTCTGGACGGCGTAGACCTTCTCCCCCAGTGTGCCCTGGCCGACCTGCTGGGCCACGGTCCGCATCTCCGCGATGCGATCTCGCAGGTCGTCGGCAATCCGGTAGGCCGCCAGGACGCTGGCCACAATGGCGGCGGCCACGGCCAGCAGAACCAGACCAAGCACGCGGTTGAGCAGAACGCCCGGGGCAATCAGATAGTAGGCGCCAACCAGCAGGAAAACGCCGGTGAGGAGCGCGGGGACCAGAGCCAGGACGCCAAGGCGCTGAAAAAGGCGGTTCATGGCGACTCCCCCCAGGGCCGAGGGCTGAACCGGTAGCCGACGCCGCGGACCGTCAGGATGAGCTGCGGCCGGGCCGGGTCCGGCTCCACCTTCTCCCGCAGGTGGCGCACGTGCACATCCACGGTGCGCTCGTCGCCGAAGAAGTCCTCGCCCCAGATGACGCGCAGCAGGTCCTCGCGGGAGTAGACCCGGCCGGGGTGCTGGGCCAGTTGGGACAGGAGGCGAAACTCCGTGGGCGTCAGGTCTACGGGACGGCCTTCCACGGCCACCTCGTGCCGCTCCAGGTCGATGCGCAGGGGGCCGGATTCCAGGACTCCGCCGCCGCCTGACTCGCGGTCGAGGCGCACGCGGCGCAGCAGGGCCCTCACCCGAGCCACCAGTTCCCTGGGGCTGAAGGGCTTGGTCAGGTAGTCGTCGGCGCCAATCTCCAGGCCCACGACCCGGTCCACTTCCTCTTTGCGGGCGGTCAACATCAGGACGGGGACGGCCGACCACTTGCGCAGTTCGCGGCAGACCTCAAAGCCGTCCAGGCCGGGCAGCATCAGGTCCAACACCACCAACTGCGGGTCCCAGGCGCGGACCGCCTCCAGAGCGGCGGCGCCGTCGGCGGCGGTATTCACGTCGAACCCGGCCTTCCGCAAGTTAAAGGCCACCAGTTCCACCAAGGCCGGCTCGTCATCGACCACCAGCACCCGGTCCGCCAAGGCCATCACCTCAGTTACGGCTAATTATAGCATGTGCTTTCGTGCGTCTTGGGCCGGCGCGTTGGGCGTCAGGTCGGCTGTCGCTTCGCTGGACGAGTTTATTGTAACCTGCGGCCCTTTCCGCCGGGAGATGGGCCCGATTAAGGTTTGATTAAGAATAAACAGGGGCGCCGCGCGGGCGCCCCTGCCGGTCTGACCTCGGGCCCGGCCGTCGGCTCATTCCACCGCCAGGCGGCGGCCATCCACGTTGATCTCCAGGATGTTGAGGGCGGTCATCTGGCGAACGACCCGCGCCACCTCCTGCTGCACCGCCTCCAGCACGGACATGAGCGGGAAGCCGTACCGGAGCGACACCTCCAGCGTCAGGGACAGACCTCGGGAGTCGTTGTCCACGATGGTCCTCAGCACCCGGCCAACGCCCTCCACCTGCTGGGCGGCGTGCGTGGCAATGGAGGCCAGCACCGTATCGGCAATGTAAAACCGGCCCAGCGAGCTGTAGGTGGGCCTCACCACGGACTTCTCAATCCACAGGTCCTCGTCCAGATCGCGGTGGAGCAGGAACCGAAGCGGGTCGACCAGGTATCCGGAGAAGGTCTTCTTGACCTCCACGGTGGGCACGGGAATGACGTGCTTGCCCTGTTCCTTGCGGATGCGGCGCGCCTTCCGCATCTGGGCGGGCGACGCCACCTCCTCGATGCCAATCCAGCGGCCGGGCAGCGGCAGGGCCAGGCGCCGGCAGATCTGCTCCACCATGCCGCGAGAGGTGCCCAGAATCAGGACCCGGCCGGGGTTCTCCCGGTGCAGGGCCTGGCGGACCTCGGCGGCGTGGTCCTCATCCTCAAAGATGGCCCGGCGGATGGCGGCCATCATGGTGGACTCGCGCTTGGCCGACTCTCCGGCCAGGATGCGCGCCTCCTTGATGAGCAGGCCGTCGTCCACAATCAGATTGACATTGTACTCATAGGCAACAAGCGAGGCGCGGTGACTCTTGCCCGTGCCGCTCGGCCCCACCAGCGCGATGACGTCCATGGGTCCCCCTCAGGCGGTTTGCCCCATTGTTCGCGCCGCGACGCCCGCAGTCCTGCCGCGGCCGTGCGGCGGCGTCCGCGCTCCCTCGTCTAGGTTGCCCGGTTTGGACTGGCACTGCCGGGCGGCCGCCCCCATAGTCTGAACGGCGCCGGGACGGCGGCTGTCCGCCCCGGGCGGGGACCACGTATGGGGAGGTCGGGAATATGGGCAAGAAGGGTGCAATCCGGCGCTTCTTCGCGGGCGGCAACACGCCGGAGGGGTTTTACTCGTTTTATAGCCAGATCACGCCGCCCGACAGCAACAAGATCTTTGTTCTGAAGGGCGGCCCGGGGGTGGGCAAGTCCACCTTCATGCGCAGGATCGGCGAGGAACTGGTTGAGCGGGGCTACGACGTGGAGATGCTTCACTGCTCATCGGACCCCGGATCGCTGGACGGGCTCCGGGTGCCGGCCGTTGACGTCACGCTGATTGACGGCACGGCGCCGCATGTGGTCGACCCCAGGAACCCGGGCGCCGTGGACGAGATCGTCCACCTGGGCGACTACTGGGACGAGGCCGCCCTGCGGGCCAACCGCGACCACATCATTGGGCTGAACCGCGAGATCGGCCGGCTGTTCGCCCGTGCCTACGACAACCTGCGGGCCGCCAAGGCTTTCTACGATGAGCTGGAGACCTATTCGCGCCTGGCCACCAACCCGCACTGGCTGAACGCCAAGGCCGAGGACCTGCGGGTGGAGATCTTCGGCTCCAAGCGGCTCAACAGGGCCGGCCGCGAGCGCCACCTGTTCGGCGGCGCCATCACCCCGGAAGGCCCCATGAACTTTCTGGACTCCCTGGTGGGGCCCGTGACCCGTCGCTACATATGGACCGGCGCCCCCGGCACCGGCAAGACGCCCATGATCCGCAAGCTGGCCGAGGCGGCGGTGCAGAAGGGCTACTTTGTGGAGTTCTTCCACTGCCCCATGAATCCCAGCCGGGTGGACCACGCCGTCATCCCGGAGCTGAACGTGGCCCTGATCAGTTCCATTGAGCCGCATGTCTATGCCACGCGCCTGGGCGACGTGGTCATTGACACGGACGCGTATACCGACCAGAGCCTGCTGGAACCGCACCGGGAGGACATGGCCGCGGCAGAGGCCGCGTACAAGGCGGCCCTGAACCGGGGCGTCGGCTTCCTGAAGCGGGCCAAGGCCGCCCACGACCGGCTGGAGTCTTACTACGTGCCGAACATCCGCTTCGACCAGGTGGAGGAGCGGCGCCGCCAGGTGCTGGACCGCATCCTGGAACTGTCTGAGGAGCGCAAGCCCGCCGGCGTGGCCGACTAGTCCCGGCTGACGACGGCTGGTGTCGTAGGTACGACGAAGGGCGGCCCCGCGGGGGCCGCCCTTCGCTGTTGGAGCAACGCCTGGTTCGGGCGGGTCGATTAGGCGAAGATGGCGTTGACGATGACCAGCGTGATGCCGGACGTGAGCCAGGCCAGGGTGGTGGGAACCGACCAGGTCATGATCTGCTCCTTCACGTCCTCAACACCCAGCAGGCGGTTGACGACCCAGTAAAGCGAGTCGTTGAAGTAGCTGAAGACGAAGGCGCCCATGGCCGCCGACTGCGCGGCGAACACCGGATTGACGTGCAGGTTGGCCAGGATGGGCGCGGTGATCGACGCGGCGGTGATCATGGCCACTGTGCCTGAACCCTGTACCAGCCGCACCAGGGTGGCCACGGCGAAGGGCAGCAGGATGGCCGGCACGGCCGTGCCGGCGATGGCCTTGGCCACGTAGTCGCCGGTGCCGCTGTCGCGCAGCACCTGGCCCAGCGCGCCGCCGGCGCCGGTGACGAGAAGGATGATGCCGGCGGACTTGACGCCCTCTTCCATCTGCTTCAGGGCTTCCTTGTTGGTGAGCCTGGCGCCCAGGCCGAACAGGGCCAGCAGGGTGCCGACCAGAACGGCGATGACCGGGTTGCCCAGGAAGATGAGGAAGCTGGCGGCGGTTCCCTTGGCCTTGATGGCCGTCAGGACGGTGTTGAACAGAATGAGGAGAACGGGGACGACGATGGGGGCAAACGACAGGACAGCAGAGGGCAGCTTGCGGCTGTCGTCGAAGATCGCCTGCTGCTCAAGCTCAGACGACCAGTCCTTGCGCTCCCAGCCCTCGCCGTCCTCGGTGGGAATCTGGTAGATGCGGCGGCCGAGCCAGATGGCATAGGCCACGCCCACCAGGACCACCGGCAGGGACAGAACCAGGCCCCAGAGGATCATCTGGCCGATGTCGGCCTTGAAGATGCCGGCGGCACCCAGGGGACCCGGGGTCGGCGGCACCAGGTGGTGCGTGGCCACCAGGCCGACCGCCAGGGCCACACCGAGGGTGATCGCGGACTTGCCGCTCTTGCGGGACAGAGCCTTGGCCAGCGGGGTGAGGATGACGAATCCGGAGTCGACGAAGATGGGAATCGACACCACGTAGCCGGTGAAGGCCAGGGCCCATTCCGGCTTTTTCTTGCCGAACAGCTTCAGGAACGCGCGGGCCATACTTTCCGCGGCTCCCGTTACCTCCAGGATCCGGCCCATCATCACGCCGAAGCCGATGACGATGCCGATGCTGCCCAGGGTGCTGCCGAAGCCCTTGGTGATGGAGTTGCCCACGGCCACCGGATCCATACCGCCGATGAGACCCACGACGGAGGCGGACAGGATCAGGGCCGGGAAGGCGTGGACCCTGGTCTTGAGGACCAGGAGAATCAGGAGCGCGACGCCGATGACCAGACCCATGATCATTTGCGTGCCCGATACTGCAGGTACCTGTGGCATAAGTTCAGGACCTCCCCATGGAATGAGTGCAGCAAGCCGCTTCCCGATCTAGCGTCGGAAGGAACCGGCGTAGCGCGCCGCCACCTTGATGGCCTCTTCCATGCTGACAGCGCTGGCCGTTCCCTGGCCGGCGATGTCAAAGGCGGTTCCGTGGTCCACCGACGAGCGTAGGAACGGCAGCCCATTGGTCAGGGACACGGTCCGCTCAAAGTCGTACATCTTGGAGGCAACGTGCCCCTGGTCGTGGTACAGGCTCAGGACGGCGTCGAACCGACCTTGAGCGGCATGCCAGAACACGGAGTCCGCCGGCAGCGGCCCCTGGACGTCGATGCCCTCCGCCCGGGCTGCGGCAATAGCCGGTTCCAGCTCTCTCACCTCCTCGTCGCCGAAAAGGCCATGTTCTCCGGCGTGGGGATTCAAACCGGCCACGGCCAGCCGGGGGTGCATGACGCCGAGCCGCTCCAGGGCCTGCTTGCTCCGGCGCAGGTAGTCCAGCGTCCGGTCCTTGGTGATCTGGGTGATCGCCGTGGCCAGCGAAACGTGGCGGGTGAGGAAGAAGATGCGCAGGCCCCGGGTCTCAAACATGGTCAGTGGGTCGTCGGTGCCGGTCAGCTCGCCGTACATCTCCGTGTGCCCAATGAAGGGAACGTGGGCCGCCTTCAGGGCCTCCTTGTTGATCGGCGCTGTGGCCACGGCGTCAATCTCCCCGGCCAGGGCCAGGTCGATGGAGCGGCGGATGTAGTCTAACGCCGCCCGCCCAGCCTGAGCCTGAACCTGTCCCCACTGCAGCGTGTCAATGTCCACGTTCTGCAGATCGATCAGGTCGATGGTCCCATGCTGGAAAAGTCCTTCGGCGGGGGAGGCCGCGGGCCGGACCTTCAGGTTAACGCCGGTCGTGCCCAGGGCACGGGCCACCACCCGCGCGTCGCCAATTACCAGCGGGCGGCACACGTCGTAGATCTCGGGGTTGTTCAGCGACTTGACAATGATCTCCGGCCCAACTGAGGCCGGGTCGCCCAGGGTAATGCCAATGCGAGGCCGGTCAGGCATAGGTTGCAACCTCCTTCAGGATGTGGCGCACGCAGGAGACGGCCGCGTCGGCGTCACCGACCAGACCGCCCTTGGTAACAATGGGAAGGCCGGGCTGTTCACCGCCCAGCAGGCGGCCGGACACGGCCAGGGGCAGCACTTCGTCCACCAGCGTGATGGCTCCGGCGCCCAGGCGCCGGCACACCGCCAGGGTGATGTCGCCGCCGGTCGTGTAGAGCCCCGCCACGTCCGGGACCTGCTGCAGGGCCCGCGCCGCCACTTCAGCGAAGCCGGCGGCGATGGCCTCGGCCTTCTGGTGACCGGACAGGCTGAGTACCTCGCCGGTGCGGACGCCCACCACGTCAAGGTCCTCCGGCAGGGCGGCCAGGGCCTGGGTAACGCGCTCCACCTCCCGCTCCGCCTCCCCGCCGCCGGCCTGCAGCGCGGCGGCGTCCACGCGGACCAGGCGGGCGCCCAGCTCGGCCTCCAGGCGGTCGAGCTGCCCCTCGGACACCGGGGTGACACTGCCGGCGATGACCAGCACCCGGCGCCGGCGCCGCGGTGCGACGGCGGCAATGAAAGCGGCGGTAAGCGGTCCGGGATCGGCGGCCACCAGCGTCAGGCCGCTGTCCGCCATGCCCTGGCCCAGCAGGGCGATGTCCTCATCGGTCTCGGCATCCGCTGCCACCAGGCGAACGCCCTGGCCCGCCCAGCCGCGGAGCGCCTCGGCCACCGCCGTCGGCCCGCCGCGCAGCTGGTCAATCCCCAGCTCCGCAATGGGGAGCCTCGTCTGGGCGGCCAGCAGGGTGGGGACGTGCGACTCGGTCACCGGGCACAGCGGGTCGCTGCGCACCGGCGTTTCAGCCAGCGGCACCCCGCCCACATAGTGATACCCATGCAGCGTGGTGCGCCCGCTGGCGGGAAAGGCGCCGGTGACCACGGCCATGGAGCCGGGTCCCAGCGTCTCCAGCACGGCGTCCAGTTCGGGGCCCAGGTTGCCGCGCAGGGTGCTGTCGATGCGCTTGGCCAGCGGCCGCCCCTGGTGAGACACCAGCAGGCGGGCCGCCTCACTGACGCGGTTGTAAGCCTCCCGCGGCGGCAGGGCGCGCGACTCGGTGTTGATGGACACGCTGTCGTACCCAACCAGACCGCCTTCGGGCCAGTTCAGGCCCGTGAGGGAGGCGGTTCGGTAACCCTTGCGGCGCAAGAGGATGCCCGTTGCGTTGGCGCCCGTCAGATCATCGGCAATGACGCCGATGAGGGCATGTTCGCTTTCATACCTGCTCAAGATCCACGCCTCCCTCCCGGACCGCTTCCGCCATTTCGTCATCCAGGCTGCGGTCGGTGATAATCTGGGACAGTGCCGACAGGGGGCATATCTGGAAGGTGCCGCGGCGCCCGAACTTGCTGGCGTCCGCCAGAAGAACGGCGCGGCGGCCGGCCTGGAGGATGGCCAGTTTCACCGGGACCTTCTCCAGCGTGGGCGTGGTGAGCCCTTTTTCCGCGTCCACGGCCGAGGTCCCCAGGAAGGCCCAGTCGGTGGTCAGCCCGCGCAGGTTCTGCTCCACCAGGGGTCCCAGAAGGGTATAGACCTCCGGCTGGGCGGTGCCGCCCAGCACTATGACCCTGATCCCCGGCTCATCACACAGTTCCAGGGCTATCTTCAGGTCCACGGTGAACACCAGCAGGTCCTTGCGTCCGCGCAGCGCGCGGGCCAGGGCCAGGGTAGTGGACCCGGCGTCCAGCAGCACGGTGTCCCCGTCTTTGACCAGCGACGCCGCATACCGGGCGATGCGCTCCTTCTCTCCAGTGTGCTCCCCGGCTTTGGATGCGTAGGGCTGTTCACGGTTGAGCCCGGACGTGGGTAAGGCCCCGCCGTACGTCCGAATGAGGGTACCCTCCCGCGCCAGGTATTCCAGGTCCCGCCGCACGGTCATCTCCGAGACGCCAAGGAAGTCCGCCAGATCCCGCACCTGCACCTGACCATGGTCTTGTAGCCACTGAACGATCTGGGCCCGACGCGCACCGGCGTTCAAACCGCTCACCTTCCCCGGCAGATTGTTCGCCATAAACACGAAGCCTGGTTCGATTCTAACATTCCAAAACCGGGGATACAAGCGGCAATTGGCCGAAGGGCGCGTTTTCGCCCATAAAGAGAAGGCGGCCGGAACGTGTCCGGCCGCCTTCGTCTGGTCGCAGAAAAGCGCGGCCGCTATGAATCTGAAGGGTGACCATAGTGTTTCTTGACTGATTCGACAGAATCGCCGTCAATGACAAAGTCGGCGGTCGGCGTCTTGAGGTAGATCAGCCTGGACTTCAGGTCAAACTCCGTGTCTCCCTGGTGGAGCTCATACCCCTGGCCCGCGGCGGTTGTGACCAGAATCTCGCCCCAACGCTCCAGCTCCGACTTGACTGTCTCCATGTTCATTGCGCATCCCTCCTGGGCGGTAGTTTGTCCCGGGAGGAGGCGGCTTCTACTCATACCATACGGTCTTGTCCGACAGTGGGGCTCTCCGGCCTTCCAGCACCGGCACGCCTGGATCGGGGTAGCCCAGGTAGATGAAGCCGACCAGCGCGTCGCGCTCACCCAGGCCAAAGAACTGGCGCACCCGCTGGTCATAGGCGGCGGGGCCGGTTCGCCAGATGCCCGCCAGGCCCAACTCCTGGGCGGCCAGCAGCAGGTTCTGCACGGCTGCCGCGGTGGCGCAGAGTTCTTCCTGGACGTTGTCCGCGGCTGGTTGGGGAACGCAGGCCACGGCGATCACCACGGGGGCTCGAAGGGGCTTGGCGCGGTCCTTTTCCCCCAAGAAGGCAAAAACGTCCGCCAGGCGCTCACGCCCCGGACCGGAGAAAACCCAGAAGCGCCACGGCTCGGTGCGGTGGTGGGTGGGCGCCCACTGCGCCGCCTCCAGCAGGCTCTCCAACAGGTCGCGCGGCACCGGCTGCTGGCTCACGCGGCCCACACTGCGGCGCTGACGGATGGCATCCAAGACGTTCAAAGGGGCACCTCCGCTCGCTGGACTGTTCACGTGCTGTGCTTTCATTCATTGGTGCCCGGCCGGTCCCATTCCTTCCTTACCGCCATGCCCTGTCCCTGCCATGTCCGGCAGTCGGCAAGAAAAAAATTTACTATTTCATAGTTGGCGATACAAAACAAAAATGCTACCATGGGTGCGTGGGCAACATCCTAATTCCTCAGAGGAGGATCGAGCATGAAGCGTTTCCAGCGCTCCTGGGCTCTGATCATGCTGGTGGCCATCCTGGGCAGCGTCGCGCTCACCGGATGCGGCGGCGCCACGCAGGCGCCCCAGGGAACCAGCAACTCGGACAAGCCCTTTGCCGGCACCACCATTCGCTTCCTGGCAGCCAACCACCCGTGGACGGAGACTCTCAAGACCCTGATCCCGGACTTTGAGTCCAAGACCGGCATCAAGGTCCAGATGGAGTCCATCACCGAGAACCAGCTGACCCAGAAGCTGACCGTGGAACTGACGTCCGGCGCCGGCACCGTGGACGTGTTCATGCAGCGTCCCCTGCAGGAAGCCAAGCTGTTCGAGAAGAACGGCTGGTACGCCGACCTCAACACCTTCCTCAATGATTCCCAGAAGACGCCCGCCGAGTACGGCGCCAGCGACTACTTCCAGGGTCCCATGCAGACGGAGACCGTGAATGGACACCTGACCGGCATTCCGCTGGTCACCGAGCAGGAGATCGTCTACTACCGCAAGGACCTCTTCCAGGCGGCGAACCTCCAGCCCCCCAAGACGATCGCCGGGCTGGAGGCCGCCGCCAAGAAGCTGCACAACCCTGACCAGGGGATTTACGGCATCGTCATGCGCGGCAAGGGTAACCCGGCGGTGACCCAGTTCTCCAGCTACCTGTACAGCACAGGCGGCGAGTTCATCAAGGACGGCAAGTTTGTTATGGATTCGCCGGAAGCCATCAAGGCCTTCGGTATCTACGGCAACCTGCTGAAGAACTATGGCCCCCCCGGTGTGCTCAACATGGAGTGGCCTCAGGCCGCCGCCCTCTTTGCCCAGGGCAAGGCCGCCATGTGGGTTGACGCCAACTCGCTGTACAAGAACGTGACCGCCCCTGACAAGTCCACCATCGGCGACAAGGTCGGCTTCGCCATGTTCCCTGCCGGCGACAAGGGCGCCCTGCCCTATTCCGTCACCTCCTGGGGCATCTCCATCGCCAAGTCCTCCAAGAATCAGGACGCGGCATGGGAGTTCATCAAGTGGGCCACCAGCAAGGAAGTCACCACAAAGATTCAGTCCACCGGCGTCCCCAGCGCCCGGACCTCCGTCTGGGAAAGCGATGAGGGAAAGAAGGCCTGGCCCACCGACTGGGTCACCGTGGCCCTGGAGTCCGGCAAGGTGGGCAGCCCCGCTGACCGTCCGCTGGTCATCAACGTGGGCAAGGCCCGCGACCTGATTGGCAACGTGATCACCGCCGCCATCACCGGCAAGGACATTGCCGCAGCGGCCAAAACCGCCAACGAGCAGCTCAACGCGCTGCTGGCCGAAGAGGCGAAATAGCCCAAGCCGGCAGTGAACGCACGGCCCGGGCCGGTGCTTCCAGGTGCCGACCCGGGCCCCTTTTCAAGACGCGGGGGGAGATGCAGTGCTAGGACGCTGGGTGGAGAGGAACCTCAGGTGGGTCTTCACATTGCCTGCAGTGCTGTTCATCCTGGTGATGATGGCCTTCCCAATTCTCTACACGGCCCGTGTCTCGCTGTCGGAGTGGTCCATGTCCGCCGTCACCCCGCCCAAGTTTGTGGGCCTGGCCAATTACGCCGATCTGTTCCTGCGCGATCCTCGCTTCTGGCTGGCCGCCTGGCGGACGTTCTACTTCACGGGCCTGGCCCTGCTGGTGGAGACCGTGCTGGGCGTGGCCCTGGGCCTGCTGCTCAACCGCGACTTCCCCGGCCAGAACATTGTCAAGACACTGTTCCTCCTGCCCATGGTGGCCACCCCCGTGGCCATCGGCATGGTCTGGCTGCTGATGTTTGAGCCCACGATAGGGTTCGCCAACTACATTCTTCAGCTGCTGCACCTGCCGCCGCAGCTCTGGATTGCATCCCAGACGCAGGCCCTGCCCTCTCTGGCCCTGGTGGACGTCTGGCAGTGGACGCCCATGATCACGCTGATTGTCCTGGCCGGGTTGGTCTCGCTTCCGTCCGACCCGTTTGAAGCGGCAGCGGTGGACGGCGCCACCCCGTTTCAGATCCTGTGGCACGTAACCCTGCCCATGATCCGGCCGACCATTGGCGTGGCCGTCATCCTCCGGGCCATTGACGCTCTCAAGACCTTCGACATCATCTACGCCATGACCCAGGGCGGTCCCAACTACGCCAGCGAGACCCTGAACATCTACGGCTACACCCTGGGCTTCTCCTACTTCCAGATGGGCGCCGCCAGCTCCCTGCTGATGATCTTCTTCGCCATTGTCCTGGGCGTGGTCATCTTCCTGAACTGGGCGCGCCGGGCGGTGATCGCATGAGCAGGGACAGGCGGAGCCTGGTCGTCAACGTCCTGTTCTACGCGGCCCTGGCCGTGAGCCTTTTGGTCTTCCTCTTCCCGTTCCTGTGGATGATCCTTGCGTCCCTCAAGACCCAGGCTCAGATTACCGCCTACCCGCCGCAGTGGGTCTTCCAGCCCACCCTGAAGAACTACGTGGAGGTCTTTGCCGGCCAGCAGTTCGGCAAGTTCATCTGGAACAGCCTGGTCATCGCAGTGGGAGCCACCTTCTTCGGCCTCGTTCTGGGCCTGCCGGCCGCCTACGCCATCGCCCGGTACAAGCAATCCGGCCTTGGCATGCTGATCCTGGTGGCTCGCATTGTGCCGGGCATTACCTTCCTCATCCCCTGGTTCATCCTGTTCACCCGAATCGGCATCGTGGATACGTTCTCGTCCCTCATCCTGACGCACATGCTGGTGACCATGCCCTTTATCGTCTGGGTCATGATCGCCTTCTTTGAAAGCATTCCCGCCGAGCTGGTGGAGGCGGCGCGGGTGGACGGCTGCACCGAGCAATACGCCTTCCTGCGCGTAGTACTGCCCATCTCCGGCCCGGGCATCATCACCTCCTCCATCCTTGCCTTCGTCTTCTCCTGGAACAACTTCATGTTTTCGTCCATTCTCACCGGCGCCAGGACCAAGACCCTGCCGGTGGCCGTCTTCAACTTCCTGTCTTACTCAGAGATCAACTGGGGCGGCCTCATGGCGGCGGCGGTCATCATCACGTTGCCCATCCTGATCATCGCCATGGTCACCCAGAAATATATCATCCGCGGCCTGACCGCGGGCGCCGTGAAGGGGTGACGAAGCGTGCGAAGTGACGAGAAAGCGGCAACCGTAAGGATCAGCACCGCCCTGGAAGCCAAGATTCAGGCCCTGCGCAGCAGTTTCTCCGACAAGGAGCAGAACGTCGCCGCCTTCCTGCTCGAAGACCCCAAGGAGTTCATCTCCCTATCCATCTCCGCCATCGCCTCCCGCTGCGGGGTCTCCGAGACGGTCATCATCCGCCTCTATCGAAAGCTGGGCTTTGCCGGCTTCCACGAGTTCAAGATCGCCATTGCCAGTTCGCTCACCGAGGACAACCGCGAGGCCATGGGCGACCTGGGCACCGGCGATGACGTGGAGACCATCAAGCGCAAGGTCTTCGGCATCACCCGCCAGGCCCTGGAAGACAGCCTCGCTTCGGTCAGCGCGGCTGACCTGGCGCGGGCCCGGGACGCCATTCTCAAGGCGCGGCGGGTGGTGGTGGCCGCGTTCGGCGGCTCCGCTTCGGTGGGCCTGGACCTGGTCCACAAGCTGCTGAAGCTGGGCATCATCGCCACCCTGCAGACCGACTCCCACATGCAGATTATGTCCGCCATGGTCATGGGCGAGGGTGATTTGCTCATAGGCATCACGCACTCCGGCAACACCCGCGACGTGGTGGAGGCGCTCCAGCAGGCCAGGGCCAAGGGCGCCACCACCATGGTGCTGACCGGCTTCCCGTCCTCCGCCGCGGCCAAGGCGGCGGACATTCCGCTCTACTCCATCTGCCGCGAGACCAAGTACCAGACGGATTCCATGACCTCTCGCATCGTCCAGCTGGCTCTGGTCGATGCGCTGTACGTCGCCATCACCTTCGCCAACAAGGAGCAGGCCCTGGCCCACATCCACGAGACCTCCGTAGCGGCGGCCAAAAAGAAACTATGACGCAGGCCATCCTTGCTCTGGACCTGGGAACCACGTCCTGCCGCGCCTTAGTGTTCGATCTGGACGGACATGTGCTGGGGCAGGACAACCGGACCTATCCCCTCCACACCCCCCAGCCCGGCTATGCGGAGCAGGACCCTGCGGAGCTTCTGGCCGCCGCCGACGCGGTGGTGCCCGCTGCCCTGGGCCGGTCAGGTATCGACCGCTCCCAGGTCCTGGGCGTTTCCCTGTGCACCTACCTGCATGCCGTGGTGGGCATCGGGCCCGGCGGCGAGTATCTCACGCCGGCCATCACCTGGGCGGACGGCCGCTCCGCTCCGCAGGTCGACGCCATGCGGCAGAACCCTGCCTGGCCTGACCTCTATGCCCGCACCGGCTGCCCGCCGCATCCCATGTACCCGCTCTACAAGCTCATGTGGCTGGGGCAGACCCAGCCGGACATCATGAGCAGGGCCGCCCTCTTCGTCAGCGTCAAGGAGCTGCTGATCCACCACTGGACCGGCCAGTGGCTGGTGGACTATGGCATTGCCTCCGGCACCGCCCTCTTCAACCTGGAGCGGCTCGACTGGGACGACGAGGCCCTCTCCCTGGCCGGGGTGCGACGGGACCAACTGCCGACGCCCGTTCCCACCACCCACACGGTGCCGCTTCCCCAGGCTACGGCCGAACGCCTGAGCCTCCTGCCGGGCACACCCGTGGTGGCCGGCGCCGGCGACGGCGTTCTCTCCAGCCTGGGCTCGGGCGCCATCGAGCGGGGCGTGCTGGCCGCCATGGTGGGCACCAGCGGCGCCCTCCGGGCCTGCGTGGACAGGCCGGTGGCCGACCCCCAGGCACGGGTCTGGTGCTACTACCTGGACCGCAACCGCTGGATCCTGGGCGGCTCGCTGAACAACGGCGGCATTGTCCTACGGTGGCTGCGGGACCGCCTCTACCCCGGGCTGGAGGACTATGGCCAGGTGACGGCTGAAGCCGCCGGGGTTCCGGCCGGTTCCGGGGGTCTGGTCTTCCTGCCTTACCTGGCCGGTGAGCGCTCTCCCGGCTTCAACGCCAGGGCGCGCGGCGTCTGGTTCGGCCTGGGGCTGGAACACGACCGCCCCCACCTGGTGCGGTCCGCCCTGGAAGCCGTGACCTACAGGCTCTACAGCGTTCTCGAACCCCTGGAGGAGCTGGCCGGTCCGGCCGGAGAGATTCGCGCCACCGGGGGTTTTGCCCGCTCTCCCCTCTGGCTGCAGATCGTTGCCGACGTGTTCGGTCGGCAGGTCGCCGTGCCGGCCCAGACGGAAGGGTCGGCCCTGGGGGCTTTCGTTCTGGGCGCGGTCGCCCTGGGGGTGGCCGACGACCTGACCTGGGTGCGGCGCTTCATTCAGATCGACAGGCGCCTGGAGCCGGACCCCGACAATCATCAGACCTACCTGCAGCTATTCGGCCTGTACCAACAGCTCTACCGTCACCTGCAGGACGACTTCCGGGCTCTGGCCGCGTTCCGGGACGGCCGGCCACCGGGGTAGGCCCTGCCGTTTCCGTTCTTGGGAGGTGAACGACATGCAGCGCAAGATGGACCAGGTGCCGGACTTTCAGCGCGCTATCCTGAAGGGCCACCTGGTGTCGTGCGGCGTTGACTATAAGGATCTCGACAAGCCGGTCATCGGCGTGGTTAACAGTTGGAACGAGATTGTGGCCGGTCACGTGCCCCTCCGCGGGCTGGGCGAACAGGTCAAGGAAGGCATCCGTCAGGCAGGTGGCCTCCCCCTCGAGTTCAACACCATTGCCATGTGCGACGGCATCGCCCAGGGCCACGCGGGCATGCGCTACTCGCTGCCCAGTCGGGACCTGATTGCCGACTCCGTGGAAACCATGGTGCTGGGGCACGGCATCTTTGACGGCCTGGTCATGCTGGCCTCCTGCGACAAGATTGTGCCGGGCATGTTGATGGCGGCGGCGCGTCTGGACCTGCCCACGCTGCTGTTCACCGGGGGCCCCAGCGCCAACCTGATTGTCCCGGCCGAGTCCAAGAAGGCCCGTCAGGCCTTCCTCAAGGGAGAAATCGCCGAGGCCGAACTGGTGCGCGTCACGGCCCAGTACTACAGCGGCCCCGGAATCTGCTCCTTCCTGGGCACCGCCAACACCATGTGCATGGCAGCCGAGGCCCTAGGCATGTCCCTGCCGGGGACGGCCCTGCTGCCGGCGGAGTCCGAAGAGCGCCGTCGCCTGGCGGTGGAAGCCGGCAGGCGCGCGGTGCAGTTGGTTCTGGACGGCGGCCCCAGGCCCTCCGACATCATGACGCGGGACGCTTTCCTGGATGCCATCGCCCTGGTGCTGGGGATGGGCGGATCCCTCAATTCCGTGCTGCATCTGCCGGCCATCGCCCACGAGCGGGGCATAGCCATCACCCTGGACGACTGGGCTGAGGTCAGCGGTCGGACCCCCTTCCTGGCGGCGGTCACGCCCAACAACAACCAGCGCACGGTCAACGACCTGCAGCATGCAGGCGGCACCGCGGCGCTGCTGAAAGAACTGCTGCCCGTCCTGCATCCGGACCGGATCACCGTGAGCGGCAGAACCCTGCGGGAGGTGACGGTCGAAGCTGAGGTGACGGACCGGGACGTCATCCGCCCCTTTGACGATCCGCTCTCGCCGGAGGGCGGCATTGCCGTGCTGAAGGGCAACCTGGCGCCCGAGGGGGCCATGATCAAGCGCTCCGCCGCCGGCACGGATCAGTTCCGGGGACCGGCGCGCGTCTTCGAGGCCGAGGAGGCCGCCCTGGAAGCCGCGCACCAGGGGACCATCCAGCCGGGCGAGGTGATGGTGGTCCGCTACGAAGGGCCGAAGGGCGGCCCGGGCATGCGGGAACTGCACCGCCTCAGCGAGGTGGCCGCCAGGATAGGCAACGTGGCCATCGTTACCGATGGCCGTTTCTCCGGCGCCAGCAGCGGCGTCTCCGTCGGCTACCTCTCGCCGGAGGCGGCGGACGGGGGCGCCATCGCCCTGGTGGAAGATGGCGACGTGATTGAGATCGACGCCACCCGAGGGCTGCTGATGCTCCATGTGGACGAGGCGGTTCTGGCGGAGCGGCGGTCGCGGTGGCAGGCCCGGGTGACGGAGGCCGGCGGCCTCCTCACCCACTACTCCCGCAGCGTCGGCCCGGCCGGGCAGGGTGCGGTACGGCGCACGTGGGGCTGCGGCGTTTAGCAGAAAGGCTGGTGGCAACGCGATGCATGACGACATCTCGAGTCAGGTGGATCTGGCGCCCTTCCTGGGCAGGCCCCTGCCCCGCTGGGCCCGAGTGCGCTATCGCCTAGACGGCGCCGAGTTAGGCGACGTGCCGGCGGCGGTTGCCGCCGCCTTCGCCGCCTCACCGGAGGCCATCCGGCCGGGCCAGCGCGTGGCCCTCACTGGGGGCAGCCGGGGCATCGACCGCATTGACGTGGTGCTCCGGGCCGCCGTGTCCGAGGTCAAGAAGCGCGGTGCCATTCCCTTCATCGTCCCCGCCATGGGCAGCCATGGCGGCGCCACCGCGGAGGGGCAGACGGCGGTTCTGGCCAGCTACGGCATCACCCCGGAGTCCATGGGGTGCGAGATCCGTTCCAGCATGGAGACCGTCCTGCTGGGCGAGACTGAGGACGGCGTGCCGGTCTATTTTGACCGCCATGCCGCCGAGGCCGACGCGGTCATCCCCGTCAACCGGGTCAAGCCGCACACCGATTTCCACGGCCCGGTGGAGAGCGGCCTGTGCAAGATGATCGCCATCGGCCTGGGCAAGCAGAAGGGGGCCGACACCTTTCACTCCCGCGGATTCGGGCAGTTCCACCGCCTGATTCCGCAGGTGGCGCGATTCACCCTGTCCCGCGTCCCCATCCCCTTCGGCCTTGCCCTGGTAGAGAACGGCCTGGGCCGCCTGTTCCACGTTGAGGCGGTCGCCGCCGACCACATCTGGCAACGGGAGCAGGAGCTGCTGCGGCTGGCGCGTGACCGGATGGCGCGGCTTCCCGTCTCGCGGTTGGACGTGCTGGTCCTGGACTACATCGGCAAGGACATCAGCGGCCTGGGCATGGACTCCAACGTGGTGGGCCGCTACTACACCGGTCCCACCGGCACTGGGCCCGACATCCAGCGCATCGTGGTGCGCGACCTGACTGAGGCGACCGAGGGCAACGCCGTCGGTATCGGCATGGCCGACGTGGTCCTGGCACAGGCGGTGGCCCGGATGGACCGTGCCAAGACCTACATGAACTGCCTCACGGCCAAGACTCCGGAGGGGGCGCGCATCGCGCTGACCGTGGACACCGACCGGGAGGCCCTGGCGGCCGCCCTGGCCTGCTGCCTGCAGGTGGAACCGGGCGAGGCCCGCATCATCCGCCTCAGGGACACCAAGCACCTGGACGAGTTCTGGGCCAGTGAGCCCGTGCTGCCGGAGCTGCTGGCGACCGGGCGCGTGGACCTGCTCACGGACCCCATCCCCATTGGCTTTAGCGAGCAAGGAATGTTTGACAACACGGAGGTGCCTTCCAGATGAAGGGCAAGCGCTATGGAATCATCGGTCTGGGCCGCATGGGAGGGAACCTGGTCCACAACCTGCAGGCGGCCGGCGGAGAGGCTGTTGTCTATGACCTCAACCGCGCGTCCGTGGAGGAGTTGGCCAGGGACGGCGCCATCGCCGCCTCTTCCCCCGCTGATCTGGCGGCCAGACTGGAACGGCCGCGCATCATCTGGATTATGGTGCCGGAGGGTGCCCCCGTGGACCAGGTCCTGTCGCAGTTGGAGGGGCACATTGAGCCCGGCGACGTGGTGATTGACGGCGGCAACTCCTTCTACCGCGACTCGGTCCGTCGCAGCAAGGCCCTGGAGGCCCGGGGCATCCACTACCTGGACTGCGGCTCCAGCGGCGGCTGGGAGGGCGCACGGGACGGCCTCTGCCTGATGGTGGGCGGCAAGCCCGAGGCGTTCGCCCTGGCTGAGCCGTTCTTCCGCGCCGTGGCTCGCCAGGACGGCTACGCCCACGTGGGCCCCAGCGGCGCCGGACACTTCGTCAAGATGGTGCACAACGCCATCGAGTATGGCATGCTAGAGGCCATTGGCGAGGGCTTTGAGCTGTTGGAGGCCGGTCCGTACAAAGTCGACATGGCGCAGGTCGCGGACCTGTGGAATCACGGCAGCGTGGTGCGGGGGTGGCTGATGGAACTGGCGGTCCGCGCCTTCCGCCAGGACCCCACGCTGGAGCGGATTACCGGCTCGGTGGGCAGCGGTGCCACCGGTTCCTGGGCCATCGAGGAGGCGTGGAAGGCGGGGGTACCGTTCCCGGCCATCGCCACCTCCTACGCCATGCGCTTGCGCTCGCGCCAGCCGGACACCTTCGCCGGCAAGGTGGTGGCCGCCCTCCGCTGGGAGTTCGGCCGCCACGAGGTCAGGGAAAAGTAGGTTTCTCTCCTCCCTCCCTGATACGGACGCCCCGCCCTTGACTCAAGGGCGGGGCGTCTGTCTTGAGTTTGGCGCTTTTTGGGTTTGGGGACGCCACCCAGACCCACGTGTATCGAGGGTTTCGGCGAGTTCCGTGTCGGTTGGCCTTGGCGCACCGCGGCTTTGAGTTGGGGGGGTCAGC
>JBLNCQ010000205.1:0-13680 GCA_050260815.1 Bacillota bacterium | reverse complement strand
CACGAACCACTCGTTGCTGGTTGGCGTGTAGCTGAAGGTCAGGCGCGGGTCGAAGAAGGCCGTCTCCAGACCGGGCACACCCGGGGTCAACTGCCCGGGGATGACGATGTTCAGGCGGACGGCGAAGAAGCCCACCGCCGCCAGCGCGCCGGCCCAGCCCACAGAGGAGGCGGACCCGGGGCGCGACCACAGCAGGAAGGCAGGAATCACCAACCCCAGGGCGACGTGCACGCCCCAGAAGACCCAGGCGTGGGGCCCGGTCAGGACCTGCAGCAGGGCCTCGCCTTCGGGCCTGACGCCATACCACAGGGGGATGGAGTACTCGGCGACCTCCAGCAGCACATAGGTGGCCATCAGAGCCAGGAGGGCCCTGCCCAGGGGGCGCAGTGCCGCCGTGCGGATCGGCGCCATCCAGGCGGTCAGGGCCGTCACCAGGCCCACGCCGGATAGCGCGGCGCCAACGATGAACAGGATGGGGTACAGCGGCTGGTGCCAGTAGGGGTTCGCCGGAAGGGCGGCGAACAGGGCTCCGCCGGCTCCCGGCAGGATGACGGACAGCGGCAGGCCGATGGTGTACAGGGTCTTCACCGTACCCGTGCGCCCGGCGCGCGTGTGCAGCGCAATCGCTACCATCAGCACGAAGAGCGCGGTATAGAGCCAGACCAGCCAGGTCATCACAGACGTGAACCGGGGCGAGGTAAAGACGTTGATGGCCCGGCCCATGCGACCGAGGTCCAGTCCGATGGCCGCAATGCCAACCACCAGGGAGGACAGGGCCGTGTACAGGGCGGTGGGAACCACGGACTTCAGCGACTCCAGGCGGAGGGTCTGCACCAGGGCCGCGAGGAGGAACGCCCCGGCAGCGAGCCCTACGAAGTACAGATAGGCGGCCACCCAGAGCCCCCACGGCACATAGCTGCCGTAGCCGGCCAGCTCATGGCCGCCGGTAAAGCGGCCAAACAGGCCGTAGACGCCCAGGGCGAAGACTGCCGCCCAGACGCCGTAAAGAACCGTGCGTGTCGCTTTCACAGGCGGCACCTCCTATACCAGGTAATAGACCCGCGGCTTTGTACCGGCCTCGGGTTTGAGGAGCTGAAGGTTGGGCCTGCCCAACAGTTCGTGGACCAGGCTCTTGGGGTCGTTGGCGTCGCCAAAGAAGGTGGCGCGGCCGACGCAGGACGTGACGCAGGCGGGCAGCATGCCCTCGTCGAGCCGGTGCAGGCAGAAGCTGCACTTGCGGGCGTTGCCGACGGGCGACTGCGCGTTCTCCCGCACCCGCTTCTCGCCATACTCGAAGGTGGGGACCAGCTCGTAGGGCTGGACCGCCGGGGTGTTGTCGGTGTAGTGGGCCCCTACGTCGAAGCTGCGGGCGTTGTAGGGGCAGGCGGCGATGCAGTAGCGGCAGCCAATGCAGCGGTCATAGTCGATGGCCACCATGCCGTCTGGCCGCCGGTAGCTGGCGCCCACCGGGCAGACCGGGACGCAGGGCGGTTCCTCGCACTGCTGGCAGGGACGGGGCAGGAAGCTGCGGGAGACGTGGGGATAGGTGCCGACCTCCTCGTCGATGACGGGCCGGTACACCACACCTGGCGGCAGCTTGTTCTCCGCGATGCAGGCGATGGTGCAGGCGTGGCAGCCGGTGCATTTTTGCAGGTCGATCACCATTACCCAGCGCCGTTCCTCGACGGGTTTCTCCAGGGCGCGACGGATGTCCGCCTGCATGCGCAGCAGGACGTCGGCATCCTCGCGTCCGGCCGCCGCCGGCAGGGGCGGCAGCTCTCGAACAGCCATGGCGTTTCCTCCTTTTCGCAATCCTCCTCCCTACCATCGTGAGCCTGTTGGGTGCCGCCCGGTATCAGCCAAACCCCGGAAATGGAAAACGGTGTCGGGGTTTTCCCGACACCGTTCGTGTGCCTGCGTCCGCGGGCGGCACGCGGACGCTGCCGCCCGGCCCGCCCTACTCCAGCTGCACCAGGTTGTTCTGCATGGCGTAGCGGACCAGCTCCGCTCTGGTGCGCAGCTCCAGCTTCTCGCTGATCCGTGCCTTGTGCGTCTCCACCGTCTTGACGCTGACCCCCAGGCGCTCGCCGATCTCCTGGTGGGTGTAGCCGAGGGCGATTAACTTAAGCACCTCCATCTCCCGGGCGCTCAGGTTGCCGAGATGCTCCCTTCCGGGCTGCTCGCGGGAGGCACGGGTTTGGACCCCCTGGGTCACCAGCCGGGCGGCCAGGGACGGGTAAACGTACGTCTCCCCGGCAGCTACCTGCCGGATGGCCGTCAGCAGTTCGTTGTCCGCCGCCTTCTTCAGCACGTAGCCTCTGGCGCCGGCGGTTAGCGCGTCGCGGACGAACTCCGGATCATCGTGCATGGTCAGGATGAGGACGCGCATCCAGGGCTGCTCGCCCACCATGCGGCGCAGCGTGTCCAGCCCGCCCAGGCCCGGCATGCTCAGGTCCAGGATGACCAGCTCCGGCTTGAGGCGCCGGGTCAGGGCCAGACCCTCCTCGCCGTCGGCTGCCTCCCCCACCACACGCATGTCCGGCTGCGTCTCCAGCAGCAGGCGCAGGCCGTTGCGCAGCACGTTGTGGTCGTCGATGAGCAGAATGCGCAGGGCTCTTGGGGCCACCGCTATTCCTCCCCCAGCGGAATCTTAACGAAGACGGTCGTCCCCGACGCCGGGCTGGACTCGATCTGCATGGTGCCGTCCAGGAGCGACACCCGCTCCCGCATGCCGGCGATACCCAGGGACCGTCGGCCCACCTGGGCCTCATCGAAGCCCCGGCCGTCGTCCTCGATGATGGCCGTGACCTGGCCGGTGCGGCCGCCCGGTCCTCCCGACCCGCCGCGCACGTCCAGCACCACGCTGGCGTTGTGGGCGCCGGAGTGGCGGGCCACGTTGGTCAGGGCCTCCTGCACGATGCGGTAGACGCAGGTCTCAATTCGCTGCGGCAGGCGATCTTCGGCGCCGACCGCGCCTGTGCCGCCGGCGAGTGCCGCGCCGCTGGTCCCAGCCACGCCGCCGGCAGCGGCATCACCCACCACCTGGAACTCGGTGTGGATGCCCGTCTTCTGGCTGAAGTCCTCCACGTGGCGGCGCAGCGCCGGCACCAGCCCCAGCTCATCCAGGGCGCGGGGGCGAAGCTCCAGGATGAGGCCGTGGATCTCGTCCAGCGTCTGCGAGGCCAGGGAACGCAGTTCCGCGGTGCTCTGCCGCACCTCCGGATGGCCCTCCTCCAGCACCCGCAGGCCTACGATCAGTGACGTGATGGCCTGGCTGGTCTCGTCATGCAGCTCGCGGGCGATGCGCCGCCGCTCCTCCTCCTGGGCGCCGATCACCCGGTCCAGCAAGCTGCTCTTCACCCGCTGGGCCTCCTGCAGCCTGTCCAGCATGGCGTTGAACGTCTGGGCCATCAAGCCCAGCTCGTCGGGCGGTCCAGCGGGCACGCGCCGGGTCAGGTCGCCGCCCCCGGCCGCGCGCGCCACCTCCACCAGTCCCAGGATGGGCCGCGTGAGAACCTTGGTCAGCACATAGGCAGCGAATACGGCCACGACAGCGACGGCGAGGACAGCCAGGCCCAGCCACTCCGCCAACTGCATGGCGGCACGGCGGAGCCGCTGGGGAGACATGCCCACCCTGACCACCCCCGCGCTGCCATCCAGGATGGGCACGGCAATGTCGTGAAGAGGCCCTTCCTCCGTGCTCAGGCGCTGCACCAACACCTTCTGGCCTCGGGCCGGCGCCGGCAGGTCGAGCAGGTCCACGGGAAAGCCGCTGCCGAAAGTGTGCGCGGCCACGCGGCCGTGGCTGTCCAGTATGATCACGTAGCGCACGTCGGCGTTGTTCTGCATGGTCCCCTGAAGCAGTTCATGGAGCCCCAAGGCGTTGTGCGTGAGCAGCATGTCGGCGCCGCGGACGGCCACGTCGGCGGCAATGGACTGGCCGCGCAGTTCCAGCTCGGAGCTGGTCGAGCGCAGAAAGCCGGACTGTGCCAGCGGCCCAACGCTCAGGCCCACCAGGAGCACCATGCCAAAGGCCAGGCCCATGATCTTCGTGCTGATACTGAACGCCTGGCTCCAGGTCACCAGCTTGGTGACCCAGTTGGCGGCTTGCCGTCCCGGGGCCGCCGCCACCACCGCCGCGGGCTCAGTGCCCGTCATTCCGGCCGTCACGGCTCCAGACCGGCCTTTCTGGCGAGTTCACGCACCGGCTCGTAGTCCTCGTTGCGCTGTGCCACGAACCGTTCAACAGCCAGCGCCCGCAAGATCTTCTTGCCCTCCTCGTTCTCGTGCATGGTCAGGAGCGCGTCCTTCAACGCGTCGCGCACGGCCGGGTCAAGGTCGGGGCTGGCCACAAAAGGCGGGCTGGGCATAGCGTCGGAACGCTGGATTACGCGCAGTTGACGCCCCAGATCCGGATTGGCGGCGACCCACTGATCATAGACCAGGCTGTCCACGGCGGCGCCGTCCACAAGTCCCTGGGCCACGGCCTTGATCGACTGGTCGTGGCTGTAGGTGTAGGTCGTGGAGGCGAAGAACTTGCCGGGATCCTGACCGCGATCCTTCAGAAGGGCCAGCGGGTAAAGCCGGCCGCTGGTGGACAGCGGATCCGTAAAGGCGAAGCGCTTGCCCTCAAGATCATCAAAACTCGTGATGCCGCTTTCCGACTGGACGATGACGAAGGAGCGGTACTCGGCCCGCCCGTCTGCCTGAGGGCCGCCCAGCAGCTCCAATCCGAGCTCCCGGTGGCCCCGGACATAGATGTACGTGCAGACCATGGCCAGGTCCAGGCTGCCGGTGCGCAGCAGGTCGTAGGTCTCCTCGTACGTCTGACGCTGAACCAACTCAATGGGCCGGCCGATCTTCTTCTCCAGATACGCAAAAAAGGTCCCATAGCTTCGCGCTGTTTCTTGCGGCGAAATGACGGAGGCCGCCGCAATGCGAATGGCTTCTGGCCCTGGGTTTGCGGTAACCTCCGCCTCCGGAACCTGACGGGACAGACTGACCTCCCTGTCCGGCTGGGGACCGGCGCAGGCGGTCAGCGTGGTGAGGAGGGTGGCGACGGCCAGGCTGAAGGCAACGAGCGGCCGGGGGTAGCGGGTGCGGTTACCGGTGGCCGGCACTGTGGGGAGTTGGCGTTGCATGGCGTTCCTCCCTGAGAAGAGATGCGACTTTCGACGATCTACCTCGATTGTAGTCTCTTTCAGCCGTTTCTGAAAGGACCGGCTGATCCCACCCCGATCACGCTGAGCTCGCTGCCGAGTCTGGAACGCACCTCTTCGTTACTAGAGAGGAAGAGCGAACAGCTTAACACAGTCTTAACTTGCCTTCGCGCCTTACGGAAGATAAGGTAAACCTGAAGAGTCCCGACGTTGCAGGGGGTGAACGGACATGAAGCTGGCCGTGTTCTCCGACATTCATGGTAACCTTCAGGGACTGCAAGCCGTGTTGCAGGACATCCAGGCCCGGCAGGCCGATGTCGTCTGGTGCGGGGGTGACCTGGTTGGCTACGGAGCCAATCCTGGTGAGGTCATCGAGACGATTCAGCGGATGGGTATCCCGACGGTCATGGGGAACTATGACGACGGGGTCGGGTACTACCGCATCGCCTGCGGCTGCGACTATCCCTCGGAAGAGGCCATGCAGCGTGGCCTGCGCTCTATTGCCTGGACCAAAGAACATACCACCGAAGCCCACAAGGCGTACCTGCGCAGTCTTCCCCATCGCATGGAGCGGGAGTTCGAAGGAAGTCGCGTGGTGCTGGTTCACGCCAGCCCTGCTCGCCTGAACGAGTACCTTTACGAAGATGTCGCGGACAGCGTATTCCAGGAACATTTGGCCTCCACTGCCGCGGATGTGCTGATCTTTGGCCACACCCACCGCCCCTATCACAAGAGGCTGGGTGACAAGCACCTGATCAACAGCGGCAGCGCGGGAAAGCCCAAGCATGGGAATCCCCGCGCCACCTATGTCATGGTGGAGTTCAGGCCTGGACTTGTGATCCCGCAGATCATCGAAGTCCCGTACGACCACGAAGCGGCTGCCCGCGCCATAGAAGGAGCGGACCTCCCGCACGAGTTCGCCGACATGCTGCGGCAGGGGCGCGGCTAGCCAGATGCGGCTAGCCCGGCAGCAGTCATCGAGCGGAGCTGGACGCTAGCGCGCGGTTGGTCGCCTCCAGGTCGAACTCCTCCGGGTCGAAGTCACCGCCGAGCCATTCCGTCATCTCTCCGTGCTCCGGGTGCTCGGGAGCCCGGACCGCCTCCAACAGCTCCGCGTAACCCCAGGGCCCACCGCAGTCCTCGGGCGGGCAGGCCCTCCTCCCGGCCAGACAGATCGGATATCGGACGTGCTGCTCCGCAAGCAGTACCTTCTCAACCACAACGTTGTGCCGCCAGTCGTCACCGAAATCGTAAACATACCGAAACCGGCCCTTTGGCCCCACGGCAACGGCAACCTCATGAAGCGTTACCCGCCGTGCGCTCTTCACCTCTCTCCAATCCCACTCAGGATCAGGCTCGCCGAACGTCACCTGGCCGACTTGAAATTCAAAGAGATGGCCACCGAGCCACCCCATGGCCGCCTGGATGATGTGGTTCAGTTTCAGGAGTGTTGTGTTGCCGCGAACCTGAATGCGCCGCCAGACCGGGGGCCGAACGCCGCACAGAGTTACTTTCAGTTGATAGATCAGTTGTCCGTCCGCTTGGATTCTGCTCATCCCACTGCTCCTGTTCTGGCAATGCCGGGGGCCGCCAGGGCTTCGAGGCCGGACCCGTAGATGTCCTTGTCGTCGACGCATTCCGTGCCGGCCATCGACTCGTCGGTGTACGCGATCACCTGCGCCTCTTGCGGCGGAACGCCGCCACACCTGATCATGAGAATGCCCCCGTCTGGCTTTCCGTCGGTGGCCGTTGACCACCCGCCGGATGGACGAAGAAGGGCGCAAGAATCGTTTCGGCAGGTCCCGAGCCGCAGCCAGTCGAGGCGGGGCAGGCCCGAGGGCTGCCACCGCCGGTCTCGTGCTGCCGTCCGTTACCGCGGGCTACATTCCTGCTTTCGCTTTTAGAACATAGAGGTCCTTATCGTGCTCCCCGGCCTTCTGCGCCAGGTACGTTATAGACGATTGTATATGGGCCAGTCTCTCCGCGTTTTGGCTGCCCTGGTCCTCCATCCGGTCCAGTTGCTCGTCCATCTTGTCCAGCCGCTGCTCCACCCGCTCCGCCCTCTGCTCCACCCGGTCCAGCCGCTGCTCCACCCGGTCCAGCCGCTGCTCCACCCGGTCCAGCCGCTGCTCCACCCGCTCCAACCGCTGCTCCATCCGCTCCAACCGCTCGTCCATCCGCGCTACTTGACCTTCGAGCTTGGTGAGGCGCAAGTTCATCCCGTCAAACTTTGCGTCGAGCACTTGAAGGCCTTCTCTGATGGCGATCAAAATAGACCTCGTCTCGTCCTTCTCCTCCGTCCCCTCCATAGCGACACCTCCCCCTGCCCACCGGGCGTGAAGTCACCCCGCCTGGCACCCACGGGCAGGCGACGGCGCGGGCAAGAGCATTTCGCCATCGCTCCAGTCTCTTCCTCCTGGAGCAGTTCCCGCCTGTCGACCGGCCTGTGGCGTGGTGGACCTGAGGCATGACGCCCGCGTGACCGTCACGCGTACGGGTCAAACCCGTGCTTCTTCAGGAGTGCCTCGGCCACGCGATAGCCCAGCTCGGTGAGCGTCGCAGACCGGCCGCTTTGGCTCCGGACAGCGACCCCTTCCATGTCCAGCCACTCCATGATGCCGCCCCAAGTGGCCCGCGTGCAGCGTTCTGAGGTATCGTTTGGGTCCTCCCTGTCGGCCGCGCACAAGCGGATGAGCATCACGGCCAGTTTCAGGGCGGGAGGGGCATTGGCGCTGAACCGTTCGACCTCCTGGCCATCTACAAGCGGCTCAACGTCCCACAGGTCAACGACGTTGACGCCTTCCTCGCTCCGACTGGCGCAGTCCTTGCAGACGTGCTTCTTGTGGCCCCATCCGCTGAACTTCTCGTTGGGTCGCTCGCGGCCGCAGACGTAGCAGTAGTGGCCCTTTCCATGTGAACTCAAGACATCCCCACCTGTGTAGACATGCTGTCCGTTTCGCTGACACCGCCCTGCCCTTCCACCCCAGTGGGTCGCCTTGATGTTTGTGCGGCCGCTGCTGGCGCGTATGCTGGACATGGAGGAAGCGTAGCACCGCATAGCTCAGCCGCAACGCCTGATATCGAAGAGGGAGGCCAGCGGCCGGTCCTTCCAGGCATCGGGCAGCATGCGCATGAGCTCTGTCTGAAGCGCCTGACCTGCCGGCACGCAGTACCGGGCTCTTGGGTGGTCAGGAGGCTGATCTCGATGGGGCAGGGTGCACCTGCCACCTGCAGGAGGAGCCTGGCCACGTCGCGTTTCGCATGCGGTACGGTCGAGGCGCGGGTAACCGCCAGCAACAGACCCGGCCTGCTCCAGTTCAGCCACAGCCGTTTCCAGGGAGCGTGCATATCGCTCATCCATGGCGGCGCACCTCCAGGCGGCTCCCGTCTCACTGCCGTACTGCCCAGAGACCCTCCTCCTCAACGTCAGGTCGGACCCGTAGCTCTCTCCATCGTCGATTAATACCCCGCCCCCCTGGAACTTCGAAGCTGTGGTTGAACCAAAGCCCTGACGCTGAACACACCCCAAACGGTGAGCAGCGCCCCCATCAGGGTGGACAACCCCTGCGGCGCCGGCGATGTCATGCTACATTCAGCGCGGCGTGGAACACCGCCACGATCAGGACGCTACCGCGGGCCCCGTTGTACATCCACGTAAGCAGTACAGATCCCGTCAGCAGGCTGATGTACCACCCGAAGATCTCCGCCGGCCCCATTTGCGACATGCCGGTGCTGAACGCAAACACAGGCAGGTGCCACAACGCCCAGATCAGGCTCAGGATTACGGCCGATGCCAGTTGGCCGTACTTCTGCTGCAGCCGGGGGAGCGCGAAGCCGCGCCATCCAACCTCTTCCCCGAACCCATAGGAGAGGATGCTGAGCACCCAGTAGACCGGCACTGCCAGTTGGGCAAACTCTTCCGAACGGCCAAACTGGCTGAACGGGGGCCACTGGCCCCACACCACCCGCAGCACCACGGCTCCGACGGCGTACAGCGCGGCGGGACCGAACCACGCCAGCAGGTGCCAGCCCGCCGGAACGTTCCACCGGAGAAGTCGACCCAGCAGCTCTCGGAGACCGGCCCGGCCCGACGCCAGGCCCGTCACCGCGAAGGCGGACGCCAGGGGTCCCATGCTCCCCAAGAAATGCAGGTAAGACAGGCGGTCGCCGTAGACTGGCCCCCGGAGCGCAAGTGGCAGCCAGGCAAGCCAGGTGAGTGCATAGGTAGTAGCGATGAAGGTGATCAGTGGATAGCGTTTCAGCACGGCGCCAATCCTCCATAGAAGTTCTTCGGCCTCATTCTACCGAACAGAGGCAGAGGCGGGAGCACCCGCTTGTCTGATTGACTAGAACCCGCGGATCCGCTTGAGGGCGTCGGCGTCCAACCTGCGTATCACCGCGGCCACCAGCCGGGCGGCGTTCTCCAGGTCGTCCCGATGCACCACCGACGCCGCACTGTGCACATACCGGGCGGGGAAGCCGATGTACAGCGACGGGGCCCCCTTGTTCCAGAGGTGGAAGCGCGCCGCGTCGGTGCCGCCGTGGGCCAGGACGTCGAACTGATAGGGAATGCCCTCGGCGTCGGCGACCTCGCAGACGAACTCGCGCAGGGCGCGGTGCGGCACGTGGCTGGGGTCGTACAGGGTGATGATCGGCCCCTTGCCCAGGGAGGCCGTCACCTCGCCCCCTTCTGCACCGGGGATATCCCCCGCCATGCCCACGTCCAGCACGAAGGCAATGTCCGGCTGCACCAGCGCCGCGCTGGTCTGGGCGCCCCGTGTCCCGACCTCCTCCTGCACCGTGCCGCCGGCGTAGACCACGTTGGGGTGGGAGCCGCGCGCCAACTCCCGCAGCACCAGGACGGCGGCGGCACAGCCGGCGCGGTTGTCCCAGGCCTTGGCCATCATCAGCTTGGGGTTCAGCATGGTCGTGAACGGGCAGATGGGCAGGATGGGGTCGCCCGGCCGGACGCCGCCCTCCTCCGCCTCTTGGCGGCTGGCGGCGCCGATGTCCAGGTACATGTTCTTCTTGTCCGCCGGCTTCTTGCGCTCCTGCTCCGACATCGTGTGCGGCGGCTTGTTGCCCACCACCCCGGTGATGACGCCCTTGCGGGTGTGGACGGTCATCCGCTGGGCCGGCATGACGTAGTCAAACCAGCCGCCCAGGCCGGTGAACTTAATGAACCCCTCGTCCGTGATGCGCGTGACCATCAGGGCGATCTCGTCCATGTGGCCCGCCACCGCGATGCGTGGGGCGTGGTCGGGTGCGCTTCCGACGCCACCGGCCTGGCCGATCTTCTCCGCGTAGATGCTGCCCAGATTGTCCTGCACAATTCTGCCGAAGGGCTCCAGGTAGCGGCGCATGATGGCGCGGACCTCGTCCTCCTGCCCCGGGGCGCCCGGGGCCTCGGTCAGCTCCTGGTACAGCTTCAGGTTGTCGTCCATGGGGTGGCCTCCTATGTTGGAGAATATGGGTTGGGCGGTTGTCAGCCTCGAGTCACCTTTCGGCCCCCTTTCGACGAGCCGAAAAGCCAATTGCCAACAGCTTCTATCATGAGTTATACTAGCGGCACAAACAGTAATACTGCATTGACCCTCAGTTGTACCTTACGGCGAGCCGATGACATCAAAGGAGGGAGCAGCATGACGACTGGCGCGCTGGAGTCGCAGACTCGCAGGGTCTCGGAGAAGGGGTGGGTCGTGATTCCACAAGATCTTCGTCAGAAGTACGGCCTGGAGGCAGGAACCCCCGTGCGCTTCGTCGATTACGGCGACGTTCTCTCCATTGTTCCCGTTCCCGAGGACCCGGTACGGAAAGGTTTCGGGTTATTCCGCGGGCGGGCACTCACGGAGCGTCTCCTGCTGGAACGTAGGCAGGAACAGTCCCGGGAGCGAAACCGGTGAGCGACAATCGATACGTTCTGGACAGTTACGCCATCGTTGCGTGGCTGCAGGGCGAGCAAGGCGGGGAGACTGTCTCCCGCCTCCTCACCCAGGCAGGCAATGACGAGGCTGAGCTGTTCGTCTCGCTCGTGAACCTGGGTGAGGTCCTTTACATTCTTGAACGCGAAGACTCACTGCACGCGGCACAGGAGGCACTCGCGCTCCTGGATAGCCTGCCTCTCAGGCAAGAACAAGCCGACCGCGCTCTTTCACTGCAGGCCGCTCACTGCAAGGCGCGTTACCGCATGTCCTATGCGGACTGTTTCGCCTTCTCGCTAGCAAAGAAGTACGGGGCCGTCCTGGTCACCGGTGATCCGGAGTTCCGCCAGCAGTCTGAGGTCAAGCTACTGTGGGTCGGTCCGTCGGATGATGCAAATTGAGCCCTGCGCCGCCGCGGCGGCCGGGGCTCTTTTCGTCAAAGATGAGAGGGGCCGGCGTCTAGGGGGGCCGTGCACGCCCTGCTCGCCGCAACGCCGGCAGGCACCGTAGCCCTGGTTAACGCGGGGCCGTCCGGAACGTGCGATACATTAGCCGGCCAACCGGGGCCCTGGGTAAGCTGGCTGGATTGGCTGCTATGAGGCCTCAGAGATCAATACCAGGCCGTCAATCCCCTCGAAGTCACCTCTGTTGTGCGTGATGAGCGGGTGTCCATGCCTCATCGCCGAACTGGCGACCCACGCATCAGCTGTGCTGATGGGTCGCCCGTTTTTCTCGCGTTCGGTCTGTATCCGGGCCCACCACCTGGAGACTTCGACGTCGTAAGGCAGCACTACGTAGTTCCGCAGGCGCTCCTCCAACTGCCGGATGCGACGTTCGCCCCAGTTCTTCTTGTAGGACCACCGAAGTAGTTCAGCAACAGTCATAAAGGAGACAGCGGGGATCTTGCCTTCAAGGTGTCGCCGGTAAAGGCTTGCCCGTGTGTCCCCCTTGAACAGAAACGAGACAACGTCTGTATCCACCACGACGTAGTCCATCAGAAGGTACCCCGGTCTCGGTCTAGACGGCGCTGTTCATAAATTTCGTCCAGGACGTCGTCGAGGTCTTCGCCCTGGGGCCAGAAATCACAGTATAGCTGTTCGAGCCTGCCTACAGGTTGAACCCCTTGTTTGTCCGCCAGCGCCTCGATGCTCTCCCCTTCCCAAAACCCTGACTCGCGTGTTCTCATGCTTGGAGCATCATAGATGGGTTCGGCTTCGAGCACCTCCAGATCCTCAATATGCACGGCCATCCTACCCGTAGTTCGGTCAGTTTCTGCTTCACCTGTGATTCGCACATGATGAAGCAGGCCCTCTAGCACCAGGTCCAGTTGGTCATCATCAAACGAACACGTGATACTTTCACCGGCTGCCGTGTTCAGCCGACAGCGGCGAGCTGTTTCCTTGAAATCTGCCATCAGGAGGCGACCCTCAAAAGACCGTTTGTTCTTCACCGGTTCAAGAATGTGCTGTAGCACCCGACGATGGACCGCAGAGTCATAGCAGGCAACTTTCGGGGTTGGGGAAGTATTGAGCGTGAACTCAATTCGACTGAGGCCACGGCTTAGGAGCCTTCCAGCTTCTCGCCAGCTAATAAGGACCCCTGCATCATAGCCAACTGGGAGTGCTGGGGCGTTGCCCGCCACCTCCACCAGCCCGCCAATCAGGTGTTCTAGGGCCTGCACACCCAAGTCTATCTCCTGAAACTGCAACTGGTCACGTGGTAGATCAAGTGCGAGTTGAAAGCTTCCTGGCTGGAACGCCACCACTTCAAGCGTGCAGGAAGCCTCTACTGACTTCGGCTTCTTCCCCCGACGGACACTCCTCTCCTCCCCCGTCAGAACTCTGGCGACGCGGTCGACAGCCATCTGTAAGTGCTTGCCGAAGAGAACCAGGTCGGCTAAGGGGATTCTCCCAACGCGTACGCCAGGACCGTCCATCCGGACCACGAGTATAGGATCGCGTGAACCGAAGTCCATTCCCTAGCCCCCTTTGACGAGCCCGGCCAGAGTCATCCTGAAGGTAGTATATACCAGTCAGGATCGCCAGAGTAAGACCGCAACGTTTCACCCCTGCGCCCCCTCATGGAGCGCGTTCACCAGGTCGAGCCAGCTCACCGCCACAGGTCCACCCTTACTGCCGAAGGACCTGGCGAGCTCGGTTACGCCAAGCGGAGTAAGCTCCCTCGCCCACTCGACAGGCTCCGCTTCGGCCAGGGGCAAACAGAAGTACTGCCCATGCGGCTCGCGGTATCCCAAGGCGCGCATGTCCGCCTCTGTGAGCACCTCAGGCGCTCCCTCTACACGCTTCGTATTCCGGCGAAATCGACCACCTGTTCCGATTCAAATCGTCCAGTGATTCCGGTTCAAATCGACCATGCGTTCCGGCTGAAACCGACCACCGCTTTGGGGTAGCGCTGGCCGACAGTCGGAGCGAAGCGACGGTGGGCCTGGGTCTCTAGTTCGTCGGAACGTTCGCCGGTCGGGGCCCCGTCACCTTCCGCATGGATTCCCCCTTCAGGATCAACTTGTGGGACTGGTGCACCAGCCGGTCCAGGATGGCGTCCGCCACTGTGGCATCGCCAATGGTGGCGTACCAGTGGTC
>JBLNCQ010000204.1:0-20093 GCA_050260815.1 Bacillota bacterium | reverse complement strand
CGGTCCGGCCGCTCGAAGGCAATCCAGTTCAGATCGTCCGCCTCCAGCCGGTCGGAGAGGGTTTCCTCGCCGGTGCCGACCACCACGGCATTCTGCTCGGGCAGCAGGTCCACCACGTAGAGGGGCTGCGAGGCGGTCAGGCCCAGGCCCCGGCGTTGCCCCACGGTGTAGTTGGGCAGCCCCGTGTGGGTGCCCAGGACGCGGCCCCGGGTGTCCAGGATGGGCCCGGGCTTGACGGCCTCCGGCGCCTTCTCGGCGATGAAGCGCTTGTAGTCGTCGTCCAGAACGAAGCAGATCTCCTGGCTGTCGGGCTTGTTGGCCGTGGCCAGTCCCAACTCGCGGGCGATGCGCCGCGTCACCGTCTTCTCATAATAGCCCAGGGGCATCAGCGTGTGCGCCAGCTGCGGCTGGGTCAGGTTGTACAGCGCATAGGTCTGGTCCTTGCCGCTGTCCACCGACTTCCGCAGCACAAACCGTCCCGAGTCTGAGTCCTGCTCCACCTTGGCGTAGTGACCAGTGGCAATGTAGTCCGCGTCCAGCGCCTGGGCGCGCCGCAGCAGTTCGTCGAACTTGACGTAACGGTTGCAGGCGATACAGGGGTTGGGAGTGCGGCCGTGCGTGTATTCCCGCAGGAAATAGTCAATGACCTTCTCCTGAAAGTTCTCCTTGAAGTTGAGAACGTAGTAGGGGATGTCCAGCTTGTCGGCGACGCGGCGGGCGTCGTCCACGGCGGCAACGGAACAGCAGCCGCCCTGCCGGATCTCCTCCACCTCGTCGCTCAGGTCCGGCCAGGTCTGCATGGTGACGCCGATGACGTCATAGCCCTCCCGCTTGAGCAGGGCTGCCGTCACCGAGCTGTCCACGCCTCCGGACAAGGCCACGACCACGCGCTTCTTCTCCACAGCTAAACACCTTTCTTGCGTCGAATCGGGCGGGCCGCCGGCCTCAGGCCAGAGGGCTCCCGGCCTGCAGGGCTCGGAGCTTCTCCACGGCGGCGGCAATCTGCTCGCGAGCGTAGTCGACATCTTCCTCCGTGTTGTCCCGCCCCAGGCTGAGCCGCAGCGACCCCACCGCCGCCTCCCGCGGCAGACCCATAGCCTGCAGCACGTGGGACGGCTCCAGCGAGCCGGCGGCGCAGGCAGACCCAGCCGATGCGGCAATGCCCCGATAATCCAGGTTGAGCAGCAGCGACTCACCCTCCACGCCGGGGAAGCTCAGGCTCAGGTTGCCGGGGAGCCGCTCCGACGGGTGCCCGTTGAGCATCACCCCGGGAACGCGCTGCGAAAGACCTTCCCACAGCCGCTGGCGCAGCCCGGCTGCGTGGCGGGTGCGCTCCGGCAGCGACGTCCGGGCCAGTTCCGCCGCTTTGCCCAGGCCCACGGCGCCCGGCACGTTCTGCGTGCCGCTGCGCAGACCCCGCTCCTGGCCGCCGCCGCTGATGATGGGCAGCAGTTTGGTGCGGCGCCGCACGTAGAGCGCGCCAACGCCCTTGGGCCCGTAGAACTTGTGCCCCGTCAACGACAGCAGGTCCACGTCCCACTCCCGCACGTCCACGGGGATCTGGCCCACCGCCTGAACGGCGTCGGTGTGCACGTACGCTCCCCGCTGGTGGGCCAGCCGGGCCAGCTGGGCAATGGGCTGAAGGGTGCCGACCTCGTTGTTCGCGGCCATCACTGAGACCAGGATGGTGTCGTCCGACAGGGCCTGGGTCAGCGCGTCCAGGCTGATCCGCCCCTGCCCGTCCACGGGCAGGTAGGTGACCCGGAAGCCCTCCTTCTCCAGATCGGCGCAGGCATGGAGGACCGCGTGGTGCTCCACCGCCGACGTGATGATGTGGCGCCCCCTGTCCCGGTTGGCCCGGGCCACGCCCTTGATGGCCAGGTTGTCGGCCTCGGTCCCGCCGCCGGTGAAGATGATCTCGCCGGCGTCCGCGCCGATCAGCGCCGCAACCTTCTCCCGCGCCTCCTCCAGCGCCTTGCGCGCCTCGCGCCCCCAGGCGTGCAGGCTGGACGGGTTTCCGAAAACCTGAGCCATCGCTTCGGCCATGGCCCGAACGACTTCTGGGTGCATCGGCGTGGTTGCCGCGTGGTCCATGTAAACCCGGCGCATGTGCATCCTCTCCCTGCCCCCGCCTGGGCGTGCTTGGCCCGCTGCCCAGGGGAAGCGGACGAATTCCTCACGTGCATGGAAACGGCGAGGCCGAGGCCCCGCCGTTGTCAACTGCCTTTAATGTGCGCCTGAAACGGCCCGCTCAGATCTGGTAGACCAGGTTCTGATGCTCCGCTTCTTCCCGGGCCTGCTGCACCAGGTCGCTCAGGGTGATGCCGTCGACCACCCTGACGATGGCGTCGCGCACCTTCTCCCAAACGCCGTGAGCCAGGCAGTTGTCAACGTTCTCGCAGCCGTTCTGCGCTCCGGCTTCGGTGGCGCAGTCACTGTAGCCGATGGGGCCCTCCAGAACGCGGATGATGTCCCCCACGGTAATCTGGTCCGCAGGCCGGCTGAGCATGTAGCCTCCCTGCGCGCCCCGCACGGAGGTAACCAGACCCGCTTTGCGCAGCGGGGCCACCAGCTGTTCCAGGTAGTGCTCGGACAGGTCCTGCCTCTCCGCAATGGTCTTCAACGACACCGGGCTATTTCCCTGGTGCATGGCCAGTTCAAACAAGGCCTTGACTCCGTACTTGCCCTTCGTTGACAGCTTCACGTTCACGCACGCCCCCATTACGTACAATTCCGAGCAGTGCTCTCTACTTTCAAACAGAATCCTATCACCCGGAAATGGGGGTGTCAAGAATGATTCTCAACAGGAATCGGGCCGCGAACCCTCCTGCCGGAGCCGCTCCAGGCGCTGGCCCAGCCGGGCCTCCGCGCCTTCGGTACTGGGGCGGTAGAAGCGGCGACCCACCATCTCATCCGGCAGGTACTGCTGGGGCACGTAGTGCCCGGGGTAGTCGTGGGCGTACTTGTAGCCCTGCCCGTGTCCCAGGTGGGCGGCCCCCTGGTAGCTGGCGTCGCGTAGGTGCATGGGTACACCCTGAATGGCCGCCTCCTCCACCGCCGCCAGCGCCTCGTTGATGCCCATGTAGGCGGCGTTGCTCTTGGGAGCAGTGGCCACATAGACGGCGGCCTCCGCCAGCGGGATGCGCCCCTCCGGCATGCCCACCCGCTCCACGGCCAGCATGGCGGCGTTGGCCACCACCAGGGCCTGCGGGTCCGCCAGTCCCACGTCCTCGGCGGCGCAGATGACAATGCGGCGGGCAATAAACAGCGGGTCCTCACCCCCGTAGATCATGCGCGCCAGCCAGTAGAGGGCGGCATCCGGATCGGAGCCGCGCATGCTCTTGATGAAAGCGGAGATGGTGTCGTAGTGGTTGTCTCCGCCCTTGTCATAGCGAATGGCCCGCTTCTGGATGGACTCCTCGGCCACGTCCAGAGTGATGTGCCTGACCCCGTCCGGTCCGGGCTGGGTGGTGGTGGCCGCCAGCTCCAGCGCGTTCAGGGCCGAGCGCGCGTCGCCCCCGGCCACCCGAACCAGGTGATCCAGGGCGGCGGGCTCCAGCTCCACGGCCAGGCCGCCCAGGCCCCGCTCGCTGTCCGTCAGGGCGCGGCGCAGGAGCCCCGCCATGTCGTCATCACCTAGCGGCTCCAGCCGGAACACCCGCGAACGCGATACCAGGGCCGGGTTGACCTCAAAGAACGGGTTCTCCGTGGTGGCCCCGATCAGCGTGATGAGCCCCTCCTCCACAAAGGGAAGGAGGGCGTCCTGCTGCGACTTGCTCCAGCGGTGAATCTCGTCGACGAAGAGGATGGTGCGTTTGCCGTACATGCCCTGGCGCTGCCGGGCCTCGTCCACAAGTTTGCGGATGTCGCCCACGCCGGAGCTGACGGCGTTCAACTGCTCGAAGTGGCGCCGCGTGGTTGCGGCAATGACCTTGGCAATGGTGGTTTTGCCCGTGCCGGGCGGCCCATAGAGGATAATCGAGCCCAACTGGTCGGCCTCGATGGCCCGCCGCAGCAGCCGGCCCGGCCCCAACACAGCCTTCTGCCCGACAATCTCGTCCAGCGTCCGCGGCCGCATGCGCGCCGCCAGGGGGCCCTCCTGCTTGCTGGCCTGCTCGCGCGCGTAGTCAAAGAGATCCACAAGCCACGCCTCCCGTCCTGACCGCTTCATTCTACCACGGTTTCAGCCGCCCCGGCACCTTGCGGCCGGACCTGCATAGCAGGCTTAGAATCGCCTGGTAGCGCCTGTCCGCCCTGTATGAACAACCCGCCCTAAAGCCCTGAGTTGTCAGCATTGGCGGACTATAGTGCGAATCTTCACAAGCAGGAAATCCCTATGCATCCGCGAATGGTTTTGGGGTTTGAAGCTTGAGTCAGGAGGAGAGTCGAACGATGAGCCATCGCAAGCTGCTAACTATCCTGGCAGTCCTTTCCCTGGCCGCCGTACTGGTTGCCGGCTGCACCGGTTCTACCACCCCGACCCCGGCCAGCGGGACCGACCAGGCCCAGGTTGTGAAGCCCAGCATCACCCTCAGCGCCACCGTGTCCGAGGACAAGAAGACCGTCACCTTCACCGGCGTCCTCAAGAACGACAGCGACAAGGACATTCAGAACTTCCGCGTTCTGGAGCTGCGCACGTCTCCGTCCTTTGACACCGCTATGGGCGCCGCCGAGTCCGTTCAGGACCCCAAGATTGACGACGTCACCAAGCAGGTGGTCAAGGCCAAGTCCGAGCTGAAGATCACCTGGACCTACACCGCCGCCGAGCCCCTGAAGGACGACCAGCTGAAGGCCTATGCCGGCAGCATCTTCACCGTCCTGTACAAGGCTGACAACGGCGACTTTGTGGGCGTCTCGGCCAAGGCTGAGTAACACCCGCATCAACACCGACCTACAGAGAGGACCGGCCGCCAGGGCCGGTCCCCTCTCTTTTTATGTGGGCTGTCCATGCGGGCGAAGCCGACCACCCGCCCGTCCGCTTCGGCCACCAACACATGGTTGTCCGGACCCAGGCGGGCCAGGCCCTCCCTGTCCCTCTCGCCGACGAAATCCACGGCGCTCCCTCCTCGCCCGACGCCGGCCCGCTCGCCGGGCATACTACGCTTATGAATACGGGCATTAGCGGACTGCTTTCCAGCCTCATCTGGCTCCTATTCCTATTTGCGACCTTCCTCCTGCCCATGCTGCGTCAGAGGCGCGTGACCCGCAGCCGCGAGGAGATCGTCCGCGACTTTGAACGGCGGCGTGGCTCGCGCCTGATCACCCTGATTCACCGGCAGGAGGCCCTGAGCTTCCTGGGCATTCCTCTGGCCCGCTATATCAACATCGAGGACTCGGAGCAGGTGCTCCGGGCGATTCGCCTGACGCCGCCGGAGATGCCCATCGACCTCCTCCTCCACACACCCGGCGGCCTGGTGCTGGCGGCGGAGCAGATCGCCCGGGCCATTCAGAAGCGCCCCGGCAAGGTCACGGTGCTGGTCCCCCACTACGCAATGTCAGGGGGCACCCTGCTGGCCCTGGCTGCGGACGAGATTGTGATGGACCCCAACGCCGTCCTCGGGCCGGTGGATCCGCAGATCGGCAACTTCCCCGCCGCCTCCATCCTGAAGGTCAAGGCGGAGAAGCCCATTGCCGAAATGGATGACGAGACGCTCATCCTGGCTGACGTGGCTTCCAAGGCCCTGGAGCAGGTGCGGCGCTCCGTCTTCGACCTGATCCGCGACCGGATGCCCGACAATCAGGCAGAGACCATCGCCCAGGCCTTCACCGAGGGGCGCTGGACCCACGACTACCCCATCGACATCGACCAGTTGCGGAGCTTTGGGCTGACCGTCAACGACGACCTGCCAACAGAGGTCTACGAGCTGATGGACCTCTATCCCCAGCCCGCCGGCCGCCGCCCCAGCGTGGGCTACATCCCTATCCCCTACCGACAGGAAACCCCGAACAGGGGTCGCTGAACCGCCGGGGCGGGGGCGGCGTCAGGGGCCGCGCGGGCATAGAGGCCTAGGCCAGAAGGCGCTGCAGGACCATCAGCGTCTGGTCCACGTCCGCCGCTGAGACGTCCTTGTGCGTCACCATCCGGATGCGGGTGGGGCCTGTGGGGTTAGCCTTGACTCCCTGCTCCCCCAGCATGGCGGATAGCGCCGAGGCGGTCAGCCCCGGCTTGTTCACTTCAAAAGAGACCATGTTGGTCTGCACCGTGTCCAGGTTAACCGCCAGGCCGCGAATGGAGGCAATGCCCTCGCCCAGCCGGCGGGCGTTGGCATGGTCCTCGGCCAGACGCTCCACCATGGTAGTCAGGGCCACAATGCCGGCCGCCGCCAGGACGCCGACCTGGCGCATGCCGCCGCCCAGGAGCTTTCGGTTCTTGCGGGCCCGCTCCACCCACTCGCGGCGGCCCGCCACCAGCGACCCCACCGGGGCCGCCAGCCCCTTGGACAGGGCAAACATTACCGAATCAGCCGGGGCGGCCACCCGGGCCGCCGGCACGCCCAGGGCCGTGGCGGCGTTGAAGAGGCGGGCGCCGTCCAGGTGCACGGCGGCGCCGTGGCGGTGGGCCACCTCGGCCACGGCGGCCATGTTGTCCAGCGGCACTACGGTCCCGCCCGCCCGGTTGTGGGTATTCTCCAGGCAGACCAGGGCCGTGCGCGGAAAGTGGATGTTCTCCTCCCGCACCGCCGCCTCCACCTGGGCCGGGTCCATGGCCCCGCGGACGCCGGGCACCGTCCTGGACTGGACTCCGGAGAGCGCCGCCAGGCCGCCCACCTCATAGTAGAAGATGTGCGACTCAGCTTCCAGGATGACCTCCTCACCGCGCCGGGTGTGGGTCATGACGGAGACCTGGTTGCCCATGGTGCCGGTAGGCACAAACAGGGCGGCTTCCTTGCCCACCATCTCCGCGCCCAGTTCCTCCAGGCGGCGGACGGTGGGGTCCTCTCCATAAACGTCATCCCCCACCTCCGCCTCGGCCATGGCCCGGCGCATGGCCTCGGTGGGAAGGGTTACGGTGTCGCTCCTCAGATCGATGCTGCGGCTCATGCAGTCCTCCGCCTTTCTCTGTAAGAAAAAAAGACCCCTGCACCCGGAGTAGTGGCAGGGGCGTCCACGTCACCGGCAAAGACATAAGCCCGCTCCGGAGTGGGTACCGGAGCGGGCTCGCAGCGGCGGTAGTGAGCTGCGTTCCGGTAACCCAGCCATCCTGGCTTCCCCTGCGGGAAGCTGTAGACCCGAAGTTTTGCGCCCCTCCCCTTTCGGGAAGGTTAGCCTTTGTCGAGACGTGATATGGAATTGGCTGCCTGGTGTCCCAGGCAGGACCACCTTACCACACCGACTCCGGGCTAGTTTGTCGAATTTTGTCGAGAACAGGAAATTCTGGCTTAAAAGTCCATCTTTTCCTCCAGGTAGGCCCTGAGATCCGCGATGGGCAGGCGGACCTGCTCCATGCTGTCCCGATCCCGGACGGTCACCTGGCCATCCTCGGCGGACTGGAAGTCATAGGTGACGCAGTAGGGGGTGCCCACCTCGTCCTGGCGGCGGTAGCGCTTGCCGATGGAGCCGGACTCATCGTAGTCGGCCATGAAGTGCCGCCGCAGGTCGGTGTAGATCGCCTGGGCTCCCTCCGCCAACTTCTTGGAGAGCGGCAGGATGGCCACCTTGATGGGCGCCAGGGCCGGATGCAGGTGGAGCACGGTCCGCGAGTCGTTATCGGCCAGCGCCTGCTCCTCATAGGCATCCAACAGCAGGGCCAGGGTGACGCGGTCCGCGCCCAGCGAGGGCTCAATGCAGTAGGGGATAAAGCGCTCGCCCGTCTCCGTATCCAGGTAGCTGAGGTCCTCGCCCGAGTACTGCTGGTGCTGCTTCAGGTCGAAATCGGTGCGGTCGGCAATGCCCCACAGCTCGCCCCAGCCAAAGGGGAACAGGTACTCGATGTCCGTGGTGGCCTTGCTGTAGTGGGACAGCTCCTCCGGGTCGTGATCGCGCAGGCGAAGGTGTTCCGGATTCACGCCCAGCGACAGCAGCCAATTGTGGCTGAACTGGCGCCAGTACTGGAACCACGTCAGATCCTCGCCCGGCTTGCAGAAGAACTCCAGTTCCATCTGCTCAAACTCGCGGGTGCGGAAGGTAAAGTTGCCCGGCGTGATCTCGTTGCGGAAGCTCTTGCCGATCTGGGCGATGCCAAAGGGCAGCTTCAGGCGCATGGTGCGCTGCACGCTCTTGAAGTTGACAAAGATGCCCTGGGCCGTCTCCGGCCGCAGGTAGATCTGGTTGGCGGAGCTTTCGGTCACGCCCTGGAAGGTGCGGAACATCAGGTTGAACTGGCGCACCTCCGTGAAGTCGTGGGCGCCGCAGTCCGGACACTTGATGTCATGCTGGTCGATCATCTCGCCCAGGCGGGTGAGGCTCAGGCCCTCGATCCTCTCGTGCAGGCCCCTGGCGGCCAGGGCCTCCTCCAGCAGCTTGTCGGCCCGGAAGCGGCCCTTGCACTTCCTGCAGTCCACCATGGGGTCGTTGAAGCTGCCCACGTGCCCGGAGGCCACCCAGGTCTGGGGGTTCATGAGGATGGCGGAGTCCAGGCCCACGTTGTAGGGGGACTCCTGCACGAACTTCTTCCACCAGGCCCGCTTGACGTTGTTCTTCAGCTCCACGCCCAGGGGGCCGTAGTCCCAGGTGTTGGCGAGGCCGCCGTAGATCTCCGAGCCGGGGAAGATGATGCCCCTCTGTTTGGCCAGGGACACCAGTTGCTCCATGCTGACGCTGCCCATGTCCGTCACTCCTTGTCCGTGCCTCCTGGCCGGGGCGGCCGAGGTGGCCGGGATTCATGCGAAAACAAAAACTCCCGTCCCCTGAAGGGACGGGAGCTGTTTCCCGCGGTTCCACCCTACTTGGCGCGCCGGCTGGATAGCCGTCTGCGCCCGCCTTGACTCATGCGCTCCGGGCTGCCGTTTCACGGCGGCGGCGACCGGGCTTGCACCATCCCCGGCTCGCTTCACGTCGCTTGTGCCGCTACTATTGGCCCATCACCGCGCCCGATGAAGTTATTGGCCCTATTATATGCCCGCCGGCCGGACGTGTCCAGGGGCGGCTGCTTGCCCTTTGCCGCGAGGCATGGCGGGACGCGTGCCTTCTAGAGGTGCGACAGGATGGCCGCCTGCAGATCCTTCTTGGACCGCAGGCCCACCACGCGTTCCACCGGCTGGCCGTTCTTGAAGACCATCAGCGTGGGGATGCTCATCACACCATACTGGCTGGCAATGGCGCTGTTCTCGTCGACGTTGAGCTTACCCACCTTGAGGCGGCCGGCCAGCTCACCCGCGAGCTGTTCCACAATGGGGGCGATCATGCGGCAGGGGCCGCACCACGGGGCCCAGAAGTCGATCAGCACGGGCTGGGCGCTCTTGAGCACCTCGTCGTTAAAGTTCGCCTGTGTGATGGTATGTAGATTCTCGCTCGCCAAAAGTGTACCCCTCCCGAAATCGAAAAAGAATCGAACCCGAGGAGTGACCCCACCATGCCGTCCACCGCTGTTTTGAACCTGCGCGCACGCAGGTGGGTGCCTGCCTCCCGTTCTCACATGTCCCCGGGCAGGCGCCGGGGTTTGGCCCGACGCGGGGGCTTATGCTCCAACGGGAGAGCGGGGGCTCCCCATGTTTTGATGTAAGGCTCAAAACGTGAGCGGCTTTACACGCGCACAGCAGGGTGCGGATCTGCATCGAGGTTCGATTCCGGACCCATCATAACACATTCCGAGTTGGCCGCTCAAGTTGACAATTCGTGAAAAATGCTGTGTTGACAGGCACTCTTGCCTCACATCAGGAGTGCGTTACCTGAATGGACAGCTCGTCCAACTGGCGCCGGGAGACGTCGCTGGGGGCCTCGGTCATCAGGTCCGTGGCACGCGCCGTCTTGGGGAAAGCGATGACGTCGCGGATGGACTGGCGGCCGGCCATCAGCATGACCATGCGGTCCAGGCCGAAGGCAATGCCGCCGTGGGGCGGCGTGCCATACTCAAACGCGTCCAGCAGGAAGCCGAACTTGGCGTAGGCCTCCTCAGGGGTAAAGCCCAAGGCCCTGAACATCTGCTCCTGCAGCTCGCGCTGGTGGATGCGGATACTGCCGCCGCCCAGCTCAACGCCGTTGAGCACCATGTCATAGGCGTTGGCACGCACGCTGCCCGGGTCGGTGAGGAGCTTGTCCCGGTCCTCCGGCAGGGGCGAGGTGAAGGGATGGTGCACCGCGACCCAGCGCTTCTCCTCCTCGTCGAACTCCAGCAGGGGGAAGTCCACCACCCAGGACAGGTGAAAGCCGGCCGGGTCATAGAGGTTCAGCCGGCGCCCGAACTCCAGGCGCAGGTGGCCAAGCGCCTCCGCCACCACCTTGGGCTGGTCGGCCACCAGCAGCAGCAGGTCGCCGGGCTGTCCCTCCAGGCGGGCGACGATCTGCTCCACCTCGGCCGGGGCGCAGAACTTGGCAAAGGACGAGCGGTGCTCGCGGCCCTCGCCTACGGACAGCCAGGCAACGCCCCTGGCGCCGAAGTTCTGGGCCAGCCCGGTCAATTCGTCGATCTCCTTGCGGGAGTAGCCGCCGCATCCTTTAGCGTTAATACCCTTCACCTGGCCGCCGGCGGCCAGCGCCTGCGCGAACACCTTGAAGCCGGACTCCACTACCACCTGGGAAAGGTCCACCAGTTCCATGCCGAAACGCAGGTCGGGCTTGTCCGAACCAAACCGGTCCATGGCCTCGGCGTAGGTGAGGCGGGGGAACGGCCGGGGCATCTCCACGCCCAGCACCTCGTGGAAGAGGCCCACCATCAGGTCCTCCATGAGGTTAAGCACGTCATCCCGCTCGATGAAGGACATCTCCACGTCAATCTGGGTGAACTCCGGCTGGCGGTCCGCGCGCAGGTCCTCATCGCGGAAGCAGCGGACGATCTGCACGTAGCGCTCCATGCCCGCCACCATCAGCAATTGCTTGAAGAGCTGCGGCGACTGGGGCAGGGCGTAGAACTTGCCCGGGTTGACGCGGCTGGGCACCAGGTAGTCGCGAGCACCCTCCGGCGTGCTCTTGGTGAGCATGGGCGTTTCGACCTCGACGAACCCGTTGCGGTCGAAGAAGTCGCGCACGTGCTTGGTAATGCGGTGGCGCAGGATGAGGTTTCTCTGCATTTCCGGCCGGCGCAGGTCCAGGTAGCGATGCTTCAGGCGCACCAGTTCATCCACGTCGACGTTATCCGAAATGTAAAAGGGCGGGGTCTTGGCCGGATTGAGGATGCGGACCTCCCGGGCATAGACCTCAATGGTACCGGTGGAGATGTTGGGGTTCACCGTGTTCGGCTCGCGCCGGCGAACCTCGCCGCGAACGGCCAGAACGTACTCCGTGCGGGCCTGGTCCGCCTTGGCAAAGGCCTCCGGGCTGAACTCCGGGTGGAAGACAATCTGCACCACGCCGGACCGGTCCCGGAGGTCCACAAAGATCAGCCCGCCCAGGTCGCGGCGGCGGGCGACCCAACCGTTCAGGACAACCTCCCGTCCGGCCTCAGCCTCGGTCAGGTTGCCGCAGGGATGGGTTCGTTTCATGCCACGAAGGCTTTCGGCGGCAGGTAGATCAGCCACGGTGGGTTCCTCCGTTCTCGGGTTGGGTCTGCGGGTTCTGCGAGTGCCCGGCTGGTGGGCCGTCGGTTGGCCGACCGCCGCCGGCGGCAGCCTTCCTCTCCTCGATCCAGAATGCCAGGTCCTCCAGGGGCACCTGATGCTGTTCCGAGCCGGCCATGTCCTTGACCTGGGCCTCGCCCTGGGCCAGCTCGTCGTCGCCCAGAATCACCACGTAGCGGGCGCCCAGGCGGTCGGCGTACTTCATCTGCGCCTTCAGGCTGCGGCCCAGAACGTCCAGTTCGGCCGAGAGGCCGGCGCGGCGCAGGCGGGCGGCCAGGGGCAGGGCGGCGTTCCTGGCGGCATCGCCAATGGTGGCGACGAAGGCGTCCAGCGGCGGCTGCGGCGGCAGGGTCAGCCCCATCTCCTCCAGGGTCAGCAGGACGCGCTCCAGGCCCATGCCAAAGCCAATGCCCGGCGTGGGCGGCCCGCCCAGCGTCTCCACCAGCCCGTCGTAGCGGCCGCCGCCCCACACGGTGCTCTGAGCCCCCAGCGGCGGGTAGATGACCTCAAAGACGGTCTTGGTGTAGTAGTCCAGCCCGCGGACGATGCCGGTGTCAATCTCAAAGGGAATCTCCAACGCCTGGAGGTGCTTCTGCACGCCTTCAAAGTGGCCTGCGCATTCCTCACAGAGATGGTCAATGCTCTTCGGCGCCCCCGCCATGAAGGGCTTGTCCCGATCCACCTTGCAGTCCAGGATGCGCAGGGGATTCTTCTCAAAGCGCTCGTTGCAGTCCGGGCACAGCTCCGGCAGGTGGGGCCGGAAGTAGTCCTTCAGCTTCTCCCGGTAGCCGGGGCGGCAGACCGGACAGCCGATGGAGTTGAGGTGGACGGTCAGGCCCTCCAACCCCAGCCGCGAGGCCAGGTCGATGCCGATCTGAATAACCTCGGCGTCCGTGGCCGGGTCCTGGCTGCCGAAGACCTCCACGCTCCACTGGTGGTGCTGCCGCAGGCGTCCGGCCTGGGGCCGCTCGTAGCGGAAGGCCGGGCCAATGCCGAAGACCTTGGTGGGCTGGGGCAGGGCGTAGAGCTTGTGCTCAATGAAGGCGCGCACCAGGCCGGCGGTCAGCTCCGGACGGACGGTGATGGGGCGGTCGCCCCGGTCGGTGAAGGAGTACATCTCCTTGGTCACCACGTCCGTAGTGTCGCCGACGCCGCGCGCAAACAGCTCCGTCATCTCCAGCAGCGGCGTGCGCATTTCCCGGAAGCCGAACAGGCGGCCCTGCCATCGCATCAACTCCTCGAGGCGCTGCCAGTTGTCAATAAACAGCCAGGATTCCTGGTCAACCGGCAGGACGTCCTTCATGCCGGTGAGCGAGGTGATGGCCATGCCCTTCCCCCCTTGTTCCATAGCTTATAGATTACCGTTTTCCGGGACAAGCCGCAAGGACAAGGAAAGGAGACCCGCCAACGCGTGCGGGTCTCCCCCGAACAGCCTGTTCCAGCCGGCCCCCATCTGCCCATCAGGTGCGGCGTCCGGGCGACACCGAAGGCTCGGTAATCTGGGCCAGGGCCTGCCGCGCAAGCTCCGGGCTGACGCCCAGTTCGCGGGCAATCTCCGCCTCTTCCTTGCCGGCAGACGCCAGTTCCAGAAACCGGTGGGCGTTGAAGGCACTCACCTGGCGGCGACTCTCTTCCTCACGACGCAGCTGAAGCTGCCGAAGACGCTGCTTGAGGCTGGGCATCGCCGCCACCCCCCTTTAGCTCCCGGATTGTGTTTCATAGTATGCCTCGGACGAGGCTGCGGCGCGCCGGACGGGGCCCGGCGCGACGTCGGTATTTACTGGAGCCTCTGCGTTTTCCGCCCCAGAAGGCCCAGCCGGTGCCTGTCCGTTCGAAACCCGGCGCTCGCCAATTCCGTCTTGCTGGTCAGATAGAGAAGGCTAACCGAGGGGGAGTCGAACGTGGCCAGGAAGTGGACGCTTGGCGCGCGGCTGGGCACGGCGGTACTGCTGGTGGCAATTCTGGCTTTGTCGGCTGCGGGATGCAGTCGTGGCGCCAGCCCATCGAGGGCAGCGCCCAACGAGGATGTCGCCACGGGGGTGGCACCCGCCGGCGACAGGGCATCAGCGGGGTCGGGACAGGGGGCCATGCCCGCCTCTCCGACGGGGTCGACCCCGCCCGCCGTCGAAGCGGGCAAGGCGGGCGGGATGAACAGCAGCGTCCTGGGGACGCCCGTGCCCCAGGCGCAGCGCAAGATCATCCAGAATGCCGACCTGTCATACGAAGTGGCGGATCTGACAGACGCCATGGCCAGGGTTGACCAGGCCGTGGCCGCAGCCGGCGGGTACACCGCTGATTCCAACGTCACCGGCGCCAAGGATAACGAGCGCCGGGCCCACCTGGTCCTGCGTCTGCCCTTCAGCGGCTTCAACACGTTTCTGGGCCGGCTGGAGGACCTGGGAACCCTGCGGAACCGACGCATCTACACTGATGACGTGACCGCCGAGTACCTGGACCTGGAGGCGCGCATCACCACCCAGAAGGAACACGAGGCCCGGCTGCGCGAGATCCTGGCGCAGGCCAAGAGCCTGGAGGACCTGATCCGGCTGGAGCAGGAACTGTCGCGGGTGCGGGGCGAGATCGAGTCCATGACCGGGCGGCTCAACTTCCTGAAGGATCAGGTGGAGATGTCCACGGCGACCCTGGACCTCATCGAGGTCAAGCCGGGTGCCCCGGCGGTCCGGCCGGGGCTGGGGCAGGACGCTCGGGAGGCCTTCCTGAGCATGACCAGGAGCCTGTGGGAGTTCTCGCGGGCCGCCGTGGTGGCGGCTGCGGCGCTGCTCCCGCTGCTCCTCTACCTGGCCATCCTGGGGTTCGTGGTCTGGAAGGCGTTTCGCTGGATTCGCGCGCTGGTCGGGCGGCAGCGGCCTCCGGCACCGCCTGCTCCGCCTGCGTCCTAGTGGCTGCGTCTTCGTGGCTGCTCCTTGGTAGCTGCGCCTGAGGCCCCTCCTCACCGCCCTTCCTCAATGTCACGACCTCGTGGTAAGTTGGGCGGGCCCAGCATTTTCAAGGCTTCACACGGTTGCCCGGCGTTCTGTCCCAGAGCGAAAGGCCCCTCCCGCATGGGTTTTGGACTGTCACGGGTTCGTGATTGCTCCGAGGGGCGAAGCGCATAGGACAGAAGCGAAGGGGTGACTCTGAACAGCAATCCGGCCCCTACCGGGGGACACGTTGAAGCTGTGGCAGAGAGCGGTCTGATGAGAGCGCTGAGAGCAAGTGAAGCGGTCAGGTAAGCCTGACCGCTTCAGCACACCATCAAGCAATGGCCGTCTGTATTACTTCCTTGAGCTCAACCAGCCGCCCAATGCTGCGGCGCTACTCGTACCGCAGGGCCTGGATGGGGTCCAGGCTGGCCGCCTTGGCCGCCGGGTAGACGCCGAAGAAGAGGCCCACGGCGGCGGCAAAGAAGAACGCCAGAAGCACGGAACTCATCGTCACCTGGGTCTTGAGGCTGGAGAGGCTGATCAGATAGGCCCCCAGGGACCCCATCGCAATGCCGATGACGCCGCCCGATACGGAGAGGATCACCGACTCCACCAGGAACTGGCTGAGGATGTCGCGCCGCTTGGCCCCCAGGGCCTTGCGGATGCCGATCTCCCGGGTCCGCTCGGTTACCGACACCAGCATAATGTTCATGATGCCGATGCCGCCCACCAGCAGCGACACGCCGGCGATGCCGCCCAGCATCAGGGTCAGAATCTGGGTGACGTTGCCCACGGTGGACAGGATCTGGTCCTGGCTGATGACCTGCATCGCGTCGTCGCGGCCCGGGTTGCGCGTGGGGTACTTGGCCTGGTAGATGGCGGTGATGTGGTCCACGGCCGCCTTGGCCTGGTCTGGGCTCTTCGCCTGGGCGTAGAGCATGGAAACGCGGTTGGTCCCCAGCAGACGCTGGGCCGTGGTGATGGGGATGAGTACGCGGTCGTCCAGGTTGGCTCCCTGGTTCTGGCCTTTGGTGGCCATCAGTCCCACCACGGTGAAGGGCTCACCGTTGATGGTGATGCGCTGGCCCAGGGGCATGCGGCCGTCGAACAGGTCGGTGAAGACCTTGTAGCCAATCACCGCCACCTTCCTCCGGCTGGTCACGTCGTCCGGCGTCAGGAAACGGCCCGCCTGCAGAGGCGACTGGCGAACCTCAGGGTAGCCGTCGGTGGTGCCTTCCACGGTGGTGTCATAGGTCTGGTCTTCCCACTTGAGCGTGACGCCGCCGCGGCTGACGTCGGGGATGACCCGGGCCAGGGTGGGCACGCGGCGCTCCAGCTCGGCCGCGTCCTCCACCGACAGCCTGGCCGCAGTGTTGGGGCGGGCGGAGATCATGATCAGGTTGGAGCCCAGGCTCTGGATCTGGCTGGTCACCTGCTGCCGCGTGCCCTCGCCCACCGACACCAGGGCGATGACGGCGCCCACGCCGATGATCACGCCCAGCATGGTGAGCAGGGAGCGCATGCGGTTGCCGGCCAGTCCGGCCCAGGCCATCTTGACGGACTCCCAGAGCCTCATGCGCCCGCCTCCTTTGCTGCGGCGGCGCCGGCTCGGCCGGAGGCGGCCACCCCGCTGGGCACAGCCGCACCCCGGGCGTGCTCCGCCGCCTCCATGCCCTCATCCTCCGGAGGCGGCAGCTTGGCCAGTTCGCTCACGGCATCGAGGGGGTCGGCCACCGCATCATCGCTGACGATGCGGCCGTCCCTCAGCCGCACCACGCGGTGCGTGTGAGCGGCAATGCGATCGTCGTGGGTCACCACCACAATGGTGACGCCGCTGCGGTTCAGCTCCTGGAAGAGGATCATGACCTCCTCGCCGGCGCGGGTGTCCAGGTTGCCAGTGGGCTCGTCGGCCAGCAGGATGGCGGGCTGCCCCGCCAGGGCGCGGGCCACCGCCACGCGCTGAATCTGCCCGCCGGAAAGCTCGGATGGCCGGTGGTGGAGGCGATGGGCCAGGCCCACCCGGGTCAGGGCCTCCGTGGCCATCTGGCGCCGCTGCGTCGTGCTCAGGCCGCGGTACATCAGGGGCAGCTCCACGTTCTGCAGCGCAGTCAGCTTGGGCAGCAGGTTGAAGTTCTGAAAGACGAATCCAATGCGGCGGTTGCGCACCTCCGCCAGCTCGTTGTCGCCCAGGCGCGAGACCTCCTCCCCCACCAGGCGGTAGGAGCCGTCGGTGGGGCGGTCCAGGCAGCCGATCAGGTTCATCAGCGTGGACTTGCCCGAGCCGGAGGGGCCCATGATGGCGATGAACTCCCCGGGTGCCACCGCCAGGTCAATGCCGCGCAGGGCGTGCACCGCCACGTCACCGGTGCGGTAAACCTTGGTCAGGCCCGTGATGTCCAGCATGTTCGTGGCTGTCATCTCACCACGCTCCTAATTGGACCGGGTGCGGTTGCCGCTGGTGCCGGCAGGGCGAGTACCGCCGCCGGCCGGCGTCCGGAATTCATTGCCGCCTCCGCCGAATCCGCCCACGCCGGGCACCCTCAGGCCGAATCCATTCTGCTGGGCAGACCCCGAGGCGCTGGTCACCACCGTATCGCCCTCCTTGAGGCCGCTGACGATCTCAATCACCGTGTCGTTGGCCAGGCCGGTGGTGACCGGCACCTGGGTCATCTGCCCGTTGACCATCATCCGTACAAAGGACCTGTTGCCCCGCTTGACCACGGACTCCAGCGGCACCAGCAGCGCGTCGTCCTTCTGGCTGATCACGATTTCCACGTTGGCCGTCATTCCGGAGCGAACCTCGCCCGGGTTGGCCATGCCCAGGGTCACGGGGAACGTGGCCACGCCCTGCTGCTGGGTGCCGGCGGCGGCCACGCGCAGGACCTCCGCCGGGTAGGTCTTCCCCGGCAGAGCGTCAAAGGTGACCGCGGCCTTCTGCCCCGCACTGACCTTGGCGATGTCGAGTTCGTCCACGTTGATGGTGACCTGCATCCGGGAGTAGTCGGCCACCGTGAAGAGGGCGGCGGCGGCGTTGCCTGAGCCCACCCTGTCGCCAACGCTGACGTTACGGACGGTGACCACGCCGTCAATCGGAGCACGGACCGTCAGGTTGTCAACGTCGCGCTGGCGGGCCGCTGCCGCGGCCTGGGCCTGCTCCACCTTGGCCCGCTGGGACGCAATCTGCAGGTCCGTAGCGGTCACCGGCGGGTGAACCAACTCCTCCAGGTTCGCCACGGCCGTCTGGTAGTCCACTTCAGCCTGCCGGGCCGAGACCACCACCTGGTCGTTGGTGAGAACGGCCAGGACCTGGCCGGCGACGACATCGGAACCCTGCCGAATGTTCAACTGGCTGATAGTGCCACTGACCCCGAATCGCAGGTCGAAGTTCTGTCCGGACTGGACCGTGCCCTTGCCCTCGACCTGGTGCCCGCCGTCCGCCATGGAGTTGATGATGGCGTAGCCGTTCATGCCGGGACGAACGTCCGGCGTAAAGCCGCCGTCCAGCGAGATGGTCACGTCGTAGAGGCGGGTGCCGTTGCTGATGTAGCCCACCTTGTCAGCATCGATCACCTTGCCCTGCCTGCTTTCATTGCCCGGGCCAATGACCACGTTGGCGGTCTGGCCCACCCTCACGTAGGGGATGCCGTTCTCCGTCACCGGCAGGACGAAGGTGAGGTGGTCCAGGTCGCTGATGGTAGCGAAGACCTGGCCGCTGCTGGCCTGATCGCCCTGCTTGTAGCTCATGCTGACTATCGTCCCGCTAACCGGGGATTTGACCGTGAGGTTCTCCAGGTCATGCTGGCGGCTGGTCCGCGTGGCCTCGGCCGCCGCCACCCGCGCCTCCGCCTGGCTGATGTCCAGCTGGCTGGCGTTGCTCTTGGGGTTGACCATGGCATCCAGGTTGGCCTGGGCCAGCGTCAGGTCGGTCTGCGCCTGACGGGCCGCGTCCAGCACATCCGGATTGGTCATGACCGCCAGCACGTCGCCCTTCTTGACCGGATCGCCGACGTCCTTGTTGATCTGGCTCACGGTCCCGGCCACCTCGGCCTGGACGTTGACCTCAACGTTGCCCGCCACGCTGCCGGAATCCGAGACAGACACCACAATCTGCCCGCGCTGGGCTGCTGCCGTGGACACGTTCTGGACAGCGGGCTTGCTGCGGCCTCGGAACCACAGAACGCCTGCCGCCACCAGAACCACGGCCACCACAGGGACGGCGATCATCCGCGCCTTGCGCTTCAAAGGTTATCCTCCTTATGCGAGGGGCCCCGATCTCAACGCCAGGGAAGGCTTCGAGCCACCCGGGGACCTACTGGCCCCCATGGGTGTGATGGTATCCGGCGGGATTCAAGCATCCATGACGGGTTCATCAACATCCTGTAAACATTGGTAGCTTGTCCCCGAAAGCTCGACGTCACCGCGTCCCGCCGCGCGGACATGGGGGCCTGGTAGCAGGACACCCGCCGACGGCGGGTGTCAGAGAAAAGGTCCGGCGTTCGCATGGGATTTGGGCGCTAGCTCAGAAAGGGGTTGCCCTGCTTTTCCTCGCCGATCGTCGTAGCGTCTCCATGGCCGGGGTAAACCAGCAGGTCGTCGGGTAGGGGCAAAAGCCTGGTGCGGATGGACGCCAGCAGCTGGTCCATGTCGCCGCCTGGAAAGTCGCTGCGGCCGATGGTCCCGGCGAAGAGCGTGTCGCCGCTGAGAACGCGGTCGTCCAGCAGCAGGCAGACACCCCCGGGGGTGTGGCCCGGAGTGTGCAGCACGCGGATGCGCAGGCCCCCTACCAGGAGTTCGTCCCCTTCCTCCAGCAGACGGTCCGGTCCCGGCGCGGTCACGGGCCGGACGGAGCCGGCGGAAAGGTTCTGCTCCGGGCTGTCCAGCATGGGCGCGTCCAGCGGATGGATGCAGACCGCGGCCCCAGTGGCCTCCTTGACGGCCCGCACGGCACCAATGTGGTCCAGGTGCCCGTGGGTCAGGAGGATGTGGCTGACCGTCAGGCTCCGGCTGCGGATGACGGACAGGATGCGGCGGGCCTCATCGCCGGGGTCGACGACCACGGCCGGCCCTCCGGCACCGTCGGCCAGGATGTAGCAGTTGGACTGGAACGGCCCAACGGCCAGGGTTTCGAAGATCACGAGGGGCCTCCTTCCGGTTGGGGGCGAGGGGCGAAGGGGTTCCGGTCAGAACAGCCGGCGGCTGTCCAGCAAAAGCGTGACCGGCCCGTCGTTGACCAGTTCCACCTGCATCATGGCGCGGAAGACGCCTTCCTCCACGGTGAGCCCGGCCTGGCGCAGGGACTCCACGAAGAGCCGGTACAGCCCCTGAGCCTCCTCCGGCGCCGCCGCCTCACTGTAGCTGGGGCGGCGCCCATTGCGTGCGTCACCCAGAAGGGTGAACTGGGAGACGGCCAGCACCTTGCCGCCCACGTCCTGCAGGGACAGGTTCATCTTGCCCTTGGCGTCGTCAAAGACGCGCAGCCCGGCCACCTTGTCGGCCAGCAGGCGTGCGTCCTCGGGGC
>JBLNCQ010000203.1:0-13453 GCA_050260815.1 Bacillota bacterium | reverse complement strand
CTGGCCTGGCTGAGGCCGTTGCTCACGGAGCAAAACGTACGCAGAGCGGCGCAGCACCTATTTGACAAGACGCTGGACTGGCTAGATGACGGCAAGTTCAACAGCTCGGCGGCATGAAGATGGGCCCCGGCCAAGTGCCGGGGCCCACTTCCTTTTCGGGTGGTTTTTAGGGATGGGCGTCGTCGTCCGTCCTCAGAACCTCCAAGACTGCCTGGTAAAATGAATCGGCCAGATCTCCCTCGTGCACATCGATCGTTTCGGACCCGCCGATGCTCCAGTCCTTGAAGGGCTTATACATGATGGCGGCCGCGTCCTTGCCCTGGCCCCGGCTGCCCTCGCGCCAGGTCCCTAGCTCTACGAAACACCGCCGATAGTTCTGCAGGTAGCGGCAGTACATGGGGGTCCCTGCGAACGCGAAGCGGACCTCTCCGTTTGTGGCTAGGTCTAGGGCGAAAGACCCCTTTAGGTTGCCGTATAGGATCACTCTCTTGATGCCTGCTATGACCTCTTCACCCTGGGCCCGCCATTCCATCAGCTGTCTGGCTGCTCCCCACAGTTCACGTCGCAGCTCCTCTTCTTCCACAGGCAACCCTCCCCACCAAGCTGGTAGAATCTAGCGGGAAAGTTCTACCTCTTTCGACGGAGTCCTGCCGGCCAGGGGAGGAGGTGGCACAGAGCCCGTCGAACCCCCGCCCATGGACGACCAGAGACAGCGCATCCAGGAGCTGCACCGCCGCCGCCGGGAGATTCTGGCCCAGGAGCTGAAGGCCTACCTGTCGCCGCCCTGGGCTGCTGGCCTGTGGGTGGCCATCGGTTCGCAGGCGTCCACCCCGAGGTCTCGGCCGCGGGGCGGCAAGGTCCTGCACTTCCCTAGCCGCAACGGCACATGAACTCTTGTTGCCCCGGCCTTGCGCCGGGGCCTTTTTTCATTTTCCGCCGCAACCCCTTGACTAATCCGCAACATATGTTGTAGATTATAGTCAGAGAACAGGACAGGAGGCGTCGACGGATGCAGAATGAGGCGGGCGAGGTCTATATGGCCGCCACCGGCAGGAGTTTCACAGTGCTGCGGGCACAGGCATTCGGGGAGACGTTTTGGACGTACAGGGATGAGCGCGGCTGGGGGCGCGATCTCAGCCGCGCCAGCAACCGGCACGCGACCCGCGAGGCGGCCATTGAGCGGCTGGAGCAGGAGGAACGGATTGGCGCGGCAACGGACGTGCCGGATCAGTTGAGCCGCGGCGCCTATGAGGCGGCCTGCGCCGCCGCCAACCAGGAGCCCCTGGACGATGGCGAAATCAACCGGATGGCCTATGGTTTGGTGTACGGCGAGTTCGCGCTACCCGAGTATGAGCCCGAGCACATCATCCGGATGAAACTGGCGCGCCGGCGCCTGGCTGCTATGGAGTCCGAGCAGCGGCTGCCTCCTGCGCCGGTCGCCGACGAGGAGATCCGATGTCCCTCCTGTGGGCGCCCGACTCGCCGCCCCATGCTGATGAGCGCCTCCTTCGGCCCGGCCTGCCCGGAATGCTACGATGAGACGTCGGAGCGGGCCTGACGATGGAGGATCTGATCACGTCAACCCAGGCGGCTCGGGAGTTCGGCGTCCACCGTGTCACCACTGCCCAGGCAGCCGCCGCTGGCCGGGTGCCTGGCGCTCGCCGCGAACCGCGGCCAGGCACCATCAACGCCCCCTGGGTGGCCACGCGGGAAGCCTGGCAGCAATGGTATGATCAGCGGCGCCCAGCCGGCAGGCCCAAAATCGAGCGGGCGAAATGAAAGCACGCCGCTATCCGAGCGATGATCCCGTGACCCTCTACGACGCCTGGCGGGCAGGCGCCTTTCCCCGCCTGCCCGACGGGTTCTGGCGCGTCGAGAGTAACGCCCGCGCCGTCCTGGAGGCCCTGCTGCGGCGCGATGGACACTCGCTGGACAACGCCCCGATGGCCTGCCGGCGGCTGTGGTTCGACCGCCACCGACTCAGCACCCTGCTCAGTCGCGTCTACCGTGGATCCCCGTCCCTGTTGCTCCTGTCACTGTACCCGGGGCGCTGGACGCCGGCCGATTTCCCCGAGGTGCCTAAGGCCCGTGACCTGCAGGAGGCTGCATTCCGGGCCGAGGGGGTCACCCGTCCGGACGACAGGTTCGGCCGTTGGAACGCCTCACGGGAGTTGCGCAAGGAGCGCCAGAACAAGTGCCTGTTTTGTGACCGGCCACGAGAGCCGGGGAGGCCGTACTGCGCCGCGCACCTGGAGTACCTGCGCCGACGCAGCAGAGAGACGTATCGCAATATGCGGGAGACCGGCACGTGCTTCCGCTGCCACACCCGGTCGGCCGTCCACGGTGGCGTCTGTGAGACGTGCTGGCAGAAGCAGCTCGTCGTCAAAGCGCGCCAAGCTCGGAAATACTACCGCCGCCAGGTCCAGGCCGGGCTCTGCGCTCACAAAAACTGCACGGCACGTCCCGAGCCAGGCCACGTGTACTGCGATCAGCACCTGGCCGAGCAGCGCATGCGCTCCCGGCGCTACTACCAGCGGCGCGAGCGCGGAGCGCAACGGTGAAAGCCGGGGACCCCGGCGTGGGTCTGCTATTGTATCCACCCTCTGCGGGGTGGTTTCCGGTTCCCCACAGGGCATCCTTTATAGTTTGCGGAGTACGCCCTGGTGTTGGCGCTTGTGGTTGTGGTCCTGATTGGCACCCTCAGCACCCTGGGCACAACCCTGGAGGGGAAGCTTTCGGAAATCATCCAGAGGGTGGCTGATGCCGGCTGATGAAGAAGCGCTGGGACGTGCTGGCGGACGGCCCTGAGCGCGGGCAACAGGGCGCCGCCATGCTGGAGTTCGTCTTGACTGCGGGGCTGCTCTTCCTGCTGCTCTTCGGCATCCTGGACGTGGGCCTGGCACTGAACGCTCGGCTCACCGTCGCGGCGGCGGCCAGGGAGGGCGCGCGCCGCGCCGCCATTGAGGGCGGGGAAACCGCCGCCGTGCTGGAAAGGGTGCGGGCACAGCTGACCCTGGGCCGCATCGACGCGAGCCAGGCAGACATCTCCGTCAGCCCCAGGCAGGCCTCGCTGGGCAGCAGCATCACCGTCACAGTGGACTACCCTTACACGTTCACATCGCCCATGATTCAGTCGCTGGCGCGAGGGCCGATCCACCTTCACGCTGAGGCGGTCAGCCGCAGTGAGAGGGTTCGATGAGCCCCCGGTGCCAGCCTCGAATGCTCGCACAGCGGTTTCGCCGCGAGGCGTGGGCAACACCCTGCCTCGCTGGGCAGGACGGCGCCAGCGTGGTGGCTGTGGCCATTTTCCTGCCTATACTGCTGCTTGTCGCCGGCCTTGTGACGGACGTGGGACTGCTCTTCGTGGGCCGTCACCTGGCTTACCAGGCTGCTGAACTGGGGGCGTTGGCAGGCGCCCAGGACGTTGACCTGGAGCAGTTGGCGGCAGGACAGGTGGTCCTGGTGGAGTCTACCGCGCGGGCAGACGCCCTGGACTTTGCCCGGCGCAATGTGGCCGCGTCGTTTCCCCGCCTGGACCTGGGGCGTTCCCTGCAGGTGGAGGCCACGGTCTACAACGCGTCCAGCACGGCCCCGGCGCGGCACCGTCAGACCGGGCGCATCCTCACGGACCCCACCGTCTCCGTTGACATTCGGCTGGACGTACCGCTGCACTTCCTGGCTGCCCTGCACCAACAGGCGACGGTGCGTGTTCGGGCCGACGCCAGCGTGCGCACGAAGTCCCCCAATTGAAAGGTCACGCTTTCACTCAGAGTGGAAGGAAATCCCCCCAGTGCGGCGAACACTAAGGGAACTTCGCAACGACCTTCACAAGGGAGGGGTCCGCCGCATGAAGGCTCTCAACTTCTACTCGACTGTCTACCATGGGTTCCTGGTGTGCCGGGACAAGACGTGCACCATCCGGCTCGGAGACAAGACGGGGAAGTACAGCGAGGGAGACGTGGCACTGGTCACCTACGGCGAGCGCTTCAGGAAGCGCAAGAAGGTCTTCACGGCGGTCATCGACCGGGTGACGGTCAAGACCATTGGCGAACTGACCGACCGCGAGCTGCAGGGCGAGAGCCCCGACATGCACACGCCGCAGGACGCGCTGGATTTCCTCTCACGCATCTATGACCGGCAGCTGCACCTGGACGACACGGTCACCGTGGTCCACTTCTCGGAGATTACAGATTAGCTCCCCAAGGCAGGGGTGTAGGTGACAAACCAGGAGCACACGGCGGCCAACCCCGGGGCAGAAAGCAAGGCTTCCCTGCGCCTGAGGCTGGCCGCCGTTCGTGAAGGCCTCTCGCCGGCGGAGCGGGCGGCACGGTCTCATGAGGCGGCCGCCCGCCTGCTGGGGCTGCCCGCGTACCGCCAGGCCCGCAGCCTGATGGTGTACGTGTCCTTTCGCACGGAAGTCGAGACCGGGGGCCTGATCCAGGCTGCCCTGGCCGATGGCAAGGTGGTCCTGGTGCCAAAGGTCCAGCGCCAGCCGAAGTCTCTCCTGGCCTGCCGCATCCGCCGCTTCCCCGAGGACCTGCAGCCGGGCGCCTACGGCATCCTGGAACCTGCGCCGGCTGCCTCCGAGCCCTGGCCGCCGGAGCAGATCGACCTGGTGGTCGTGCCGGGCCTCGGCTTTGACAGGCGGGGACGGCGCCTGGGTTACGGGGGAGGCTATTATGACCGCTTCCTGGCCGGCCCGGCGTCGCGCGGCGTGGCCGTGGGCCTGGCGTTTGCCGAGCAGGTGGTGGGGGCCCTGCCCGCCGATCCCTTTGACCGCAGTCTGGATCTCATTGTGACGGACCAGGAGGTCCTGGTACCCCATCGCCGCCAGGGAGGCAGCTAGAGATGCGATATTCGGAAGTCCGCCGGCGGGTTGCCGCCGCGGCCCGCAAGGCCTATGACCGCGGCCTGGTCGCCGCCACGTCGGGCAGCTACAGCCAGTTCGACCGTGAGGCCGGGCTGATGGTCATCACGCCGTCCGGGCTGGACTATGTGCTGATGGCGCCTGAGGACCTGGTGGTGATGGGCCTGGACGGCCAGGTGGTGGAGGGGGACCTGCCGCCTTCGTCCGAATGGCGGCTGCACGCCCACCTCTACCGGGCGTGCCGCGACGTCGGCGGCGTGGCACACACCCACTCGCCCTACGCCACGGCCTTCGCCACGCTGGACCGGCCCATCCCCAACCTGCTGATTGAACTGCAGCTGTTCTGTGGCGGTGCGGTCAACGTGGCGCCCTTCGCCCTTCCTGGCTCGGACGCACTGGGAGAGGGTGCCGTCCGGACCATGGGTGATCGCAAGGCGGTGCTCCTGTCGCACCACGGCGCCGTGGCCGTGGGCGAGTCTGTGGATGCTGCCCTCAAGGTGGCCTTCTGGGTGGAGGACACGGCCCGCATTGCCCACCTGGCCATGACTATTGGTCAACCGCGGGAGTTGGAGGAGGTCAGCAAGGACCCTCCCGCCGAATACTAGCCCGCTGCCACCAGCCCGCAGCGCCGTGGCAAAGTCGCGCAGGGAGATGCATCAGGCGGGGGCGGCAAGGCTCTCGCTTTTCTTTATGCATTTCTGTATTGACGCCCTGAGCCGCCCATGCTACGATGTGTGAAATTTACCCACAGGGGGTGGCGGCGGTGCCGGCCATCGAGGTGCGCGGCCTGCAGAAAACCTTCCGCGTCAAGGAAAAATCCCCAGGCCTGTCCGGCAGCGTGCAGGCTCTGTTCCACCCCGCCTATCGTTCCGTGGAAGCCGTCAAAGGCGTGACGCTGGAGGTGGACGAGGGCGAGGCCCTGGCCTTCATTGGGCCGAACGGCGCGGGCAAGTCCACCACCATCAAGATGCTGACGGGCATCCTGCATCCCACGGCGGGTGACGCCGCGGTGCTGGGCTACAACCCCTGGCGGCAGCGGGAGCAGCTGGCCTTTCACATCGGCTCGGTCTTCGGCCAGAAGTCGCAGCTCTGGTACCATCTGCCGCCCACCGACACCTTCAACCTGTTGGCCAAGATCTATGAGCTGGACCCGACTGACTACCGCCGCCGCCGCGATGAGCTGGTGGAGACTTTTGAGATCAGCGACCTGCTGCAGATTCCTGTGCGCAAGATGTCGCTGGGTCAGCGCATGCGCTGCGAGATTGCCGCGTCGCTTTTGCACCGACCCAAGGTGATCTTCCTGGATGAGCCCACCATCGGGCTGGACGTGATTGCCAAGCAGAAGATCCGCGACCTGATCCGCAGGGCCAACCGGGAGGAGCGGACCACCGTATTCCTTACCTCCCACGACGCCGGCGACATCGAGCAGCTCTGCAAGCGCGTCGTCATCATCAACTACGGGCAGGTCATCTATGACGACGCGGTCAACCACCTGAAGCGGGAGCACCTGCGCACCAAGGTCATCAGCCTCAAGCTGGCCGATGCCTGGGAGGGGCTGGACCTGCCGGGCGTCAGGGTGCTCAAGGCCCGCGACTACGGCGTGAAGCTGGAAGTGGACGGCGCCGTTGCCGCCACGCAGGACGTGGTGGCCACCCTGCTGGCGCGGTACAGCGTCGCCGACATCACCATTGAGGACCCGCCCATGGAGGACATCATCTCCTCCATCTTCGCGGCCCAGGCCCCGCAGCCGGAGGCCGCGGAGGCCGCAGCGTCGGCGCAGGCGCCGGCTGATTCGGCCGAGGCCGAGGCCGAGGCTGAGTCTGAGACCGTCCTCAGCGGCGCCCCCTCGGGAGGCCGTAAGCCATGATCGCCAAATACGTGGAGGTTCTGAAGGTCACCCTGCAGAACCGCCTGGCTTACGTCTACGACCAGATCTTCCGCAGCCTGGGCATGGTCATCCACATCTTCATCTTCATCCAGCTCTGGCGCGTGACCTTTCGCAGCGTGGGCAGCACCATCGGCGGGTTCACGCTGCCGCAGATGATCTGGTACCTGGTGCTCACCGAGACCATCATCACCTCGGCCCCCCGTTTCAACGGCCGCATCGACGCCGAGGTGCGGGCGGGGGACGTGGCGTACTCGCTGAACCGGCCCTATTCCTACCTGTTCTTTCAGTTCGCCTCTTTCCTGGCGGAGTGGCTCTTCCTTCTTCCCATCAACTTTGCCGCCGGCGCCGCCGTGGCCTGGCCCCTGGTGGGCGGCATCCGCTGGCAGCCGGAGGCCATCCCCGCCGCCCTGCTGGCGATGCTGGCCGGCGCCTCCATCCAGTTCTTTCAGATGGCGACCGTGGCCCTGCTGGCCTTCTGGCTGGAGGACACGCGCGGCCTCTGGCTGCTGGTGGAAAGGGCGCAGTGGCTGCTGGGCGGCCTGCTGCTTCCGGTGGAGGCGTTCCCGGGGGTGCTGCGCCGCATTGCCGAGGTGCTGCCGTTCCCCCACGTGGTGGGCGGCCCCGCCCGGCTGGCGGTGGATTTCAGCTGGCAGACCCTGGGCAGCCTGGCCCTTTACCAGGGGGTCTGGCTTGTGGTCTTCGTGGTGACGGCAAGTACCGTCTTTCGACTGGGGGTGAGCCGGATCAATGTCAACGGAGGATAGCGGCCGCGGCCACGGTCTTGTGGGCTGGGTGAGGTTCCTGCTCGCCTATGTGACCACCAACCTGCAGGTGCAGATGGAGTACCGGGCCAGCTTTGTCTCTCAGGTCATCGGCATGTTCATCAATGACGGCCTGTGGCTGGCCTTCTGGGCCCTGTACTTCACCCAGTTCCCGGTGGTGAACGGCTGGGAGAGGACGGACGTCATGATGATGTGGGCCGTGCTCACCTTCGGCTTCGGCCTAGCCATGGGCCCCTTCGGTAACACCATCAACCTGTCGCAGCTCATCGCCCAGGGTCAGCTGGACTATTACCTGGCCCTGCCCCGCCCCGTCCTGTCCCACACCCTGGTCTCGAACCTGTGGGTCTCGGCGGTGGGCGACCTGCTCTTCGGCCCTCTGGTCTTCGTCCTCTTCACGCATCCTACGTGGCAGGGCGCCGCCATCTTTGTGGTCACCTCGGTGATGGGCGGGGCCATTCTGCTCTCCTACAACATCATCGTCCACTCGCTGAGCTTCTTCATCGGCAACGCCGAGATGCTGTCCTACCAGCTGGGCGGGGCCCTGGTGAGCTTCTCCACCTATCCCCCCGGCATCTTCCGGGGGGCCGCCAAGGTCTTCCTTTATACTGTGATCCCCGCCTTCTTCCTGGGGGCGGTGCCGGTGACCATCATTCGCCAGTTCCGCTGGGACCTGATGGCGCTCCTTGCCCTGGTGGCGGCATCATCGCTGCTCCTGGCGCGCTGGGTTTTCTACCAGGGACTCGCCCGCTATGAGTCCGGCAACCTGATGGTGATGCGGTCTTGAAGTGGAAAGCCGACGTTACGCGGTCGCTCCTGGTTCCCGCCGGCTCCCCCGGGGCAACGGTGGAACTCACGGAGCCGGTCAACCAGATTGTCTATCAGAGCGAGGTCGGCCGGGGCCTCTGCTACCTGTTCACACCGTACCGCGATACCACGCTGGAGGTGGCCGGCCCGGCTCCCGGCGTCGACGGCGACGGCCATCCCCGCAACCAGGTCACGCTGTTGGTGGTGGACCGGCGTCTGTTCCTGGCTCCGGGCCAGCGGGTGGTCCTGCGCGAGCTGGCGGGCGAGGCCAAGCCGGCCCGGCGCCGCCTGATGGTGCGGGTGCTGGACGGCACGGAGCCGCTGGAGGAGCCCTTCCCCGATGGCGACGAGGGGGCGGGGTCCGTTGATTCGGAACCGGCGGCCGACGCGGACCCGCCCGCAGACGCCGGGCCGTCCGCCCACGAGTGACGCCTGCATACCGGGCCGAGGGGGCTGACCCCTGCGGCCCTCTTTCTTTCCCCGCGGACACAGGGATGAAAGTAGGACGTCCGGGGGTGAATACTATACGCTGAGATGAAGCCAGAAGGAGGCTGCTGGATTGGAGGAGACGGCGGTATCGGTCGAGTTCGTCTGCTGCCGGTGCGGAACCCAGGGCCTGCGGCGTGTGACCTTCCGTCCTGCTCTGTCGGTCTTGAGCAAGATGCAGTTGCGCTGCCCCCGATGCGACGACATCGTCCTGGCCAGGGTCCGCCTCTCCAAACAAGAAGCGAAGCGACTGGCTGTCTGATCACACTGCCACCACTCGGATCGAGAGGCCGAAACAAACGGGAGGTTGGCGCGAACCACAGGCTGCCGCTGGGAAGGGTCCGTCCGAAGGGGCGGGGCCCTTCTTCTTTTGGTGAGCCCGCCACCCAACGGGGCGAGCCGGGCAGCCGGCCGCCGACCACCGGTTGTGGTGCCGGGTGGAAGATAACACCAGACCTTGTGGCCACCCTCCACCGCCCAAAACCCGCAAAAAATCTTCATCTGGAGTGTTCGGGGAGGGAGGAATTGGAGGCCGGGGGGAGAATAAGACCTGTACGGTGGTGGAAAGTGGGGGGAAGTGGGGGACACCGGTCAGCCGGTGGAGGCCCCCGGGGAACCGGGTCGACTCCCACGCAGGAACGTGATCGCACGGGGCAGGAGGTGAGCCGGGATGTTCATGGGCGAGTACCAGCACAGCGTCGACGACAAGGGCCGCCTCATCGTCCCGGCCAAGTTCCGCGATGCCCTGGGCGAGAAGTTCGTGGTCACCAAGGGCCTGGATAACTGCCTCTTTGTTTATCCTCAGTCGGAATGGGCCAACCTGGAGTCAAAGCTCAAGGCCCTGCCACTCACCAACGCCAACGCCCGCGCCTTCGCCCGCTTCATGTTCTCCGGAGCCACGGAGGTGGAGGTGGACAAGCAGGGGCGGGTCACCCTCCCCCAGACCCTCCGCGACCACGCCAAACTGGACCGGGACGTGCTGGTCATTGGCGTGAACACCCGCGCTGAGATCTGGTCGGTGGAGGAATGGAAGCGGTATCAGGACCAGGCCGGCGAGTCCTATGAGGAGATCGCCGAGAAGATCGTGGACCTGGGGATTTAGCTAATGAAGCAGGATGAGGAGTCCTTCCACCATCTGCCCGTGCTGCTGGACGACGTGCTGGAGGGCCTCCGGCCGTACACCGGGGGCCGCTACGTGGACTGCACGGTGGGCGGCGGCGGTCACAGCCGGGCCATCCTGGCGGCATCCAGCCCATCCGGCCGGCTGCTGGGCCTGGACCAGGACCCCGCCGCGCTCCAGGCGGCAGGCGAAACCCTGAACGCGTTCGGACGCCGGGTTACCCTACGTAAGGCTAATTTTCGCCGCCTGCTGGACACGGCTCGCGAGGCGGGCTTTGACCAGGCGGACGGCGTGCTCTTCGATATTGGCGTCTCCTCGCCCCAGTTGGATGAGGGGGAGCGGGGGTTCAGCTTCCACCAGGACGCTCCCCTGGACATGCGGATGGATCCGGACGGGCCCGTCACCGCCAGGGACCTGGTGAACGAGCTGGAGGTCCCGGATCTGACGCGCATCCTCCAGGACTACGGGGAGGAGCGCTGGGCCCGGCGGATTGCCGAGTTCATCGTCAGGAACCGCCCCCTGGAGACGACCGGACAACTGGTGGAGGTCATCAAGGCGGCCATTCCCGCCGCCGCCCGCCGCAGCGGGCCGCACCCGGCCCGCCGCACCTTTCAGGCCCTGCGCATTGCCGTCAACGACGAGCTGGGGGCGCTGGAAGAGGGGCTCGGTCAGGCCCTGGAGCTGGTCCGGCCGGGCGGCCGGGTGGCGGTGATCACCTTCCACTCGCTGGAGGACCGCATCGTCAAGCAGGCGATGCAGGATTGGGCTCGGGGCTGCATCTGCCCGCCCGACCTTCCCATCTGTGTCTGCGGGCGTAAGCCCCGGGCGCGGCTGGTCACCCGCAAGCCGGTGTCGGCCGGGGAGGAGGAGGTCAGCCGCAATCCACGTTCCCGCAGCGCCAAGCTGCGGGTGGCGGAGAAGCTGGCCGCCGAGTAGGGCAGCCCAGCAGCAGCGGCGCGGCGCAGCAGGCTCGCCAAGAAGCACACCCGCTCCGGAGGCCGGATCCACCGGAGGGATCCGCTTCCTCAACTACAGGCTGGGTTAGGGGCATAGAGCCGGCAGTACCGGCACCCCAACGCCGGCCGCCCCCGGCCGCGAAAGCGCGGCGGCTTTCGGGCCGGGGCCTTGAATAGAAGGCCAGGAGGGCGAGTACATTGTCTAGGACTACAGCGGCCTACGTGATCGACTACGCGCCAGAGCTTCCCCGTCACAAGGGGGTTACCGCGCCTGTCCAGCCGGTTTCTGCGCAGCGGCCGCAGCCCGCCCGCCGCGCCCTCAGGCTGGGCAAGCAGGCCGTGGTCGCGTACATTGCGGTCCTGGTCGTGATGGTCCTGGGCGCCCTGCTGATGGTCTCGCAGTATTCGGCCATGGCTTCGGTCAGCTATCAGATCGCCGATATGAAGAAGCAGATCGCCGCCGTCGACGAGCAGAACGAGGCGCTGGAGAAGCAGGTGGCGGAACTGAAGCGGCCTGACCGCATCATGGAGATCGCCACCACGCAACTGGGCATGGTGTCGCCGGAGGATTTCCAGCAAGCCACTACCGCCCCTCTGGTGGCCCAGGCGCAGGAGCCGGACCAGGGGGGAACGAACTCCACGCAGGTGGCACAAGGCCGCGGCGGGTTCACGCTTTCCGCAGCCCTGGACCGAATCGGCAGGGGGCTCTCACGGCTCCTGGCCGGACCGGTCCGAACGGAAGCCAAAGGAAAGTGATGGCAGGCGGCCTGCGGGCCGCCTTGGTTTTCTGAGGGGGCTCTGCGGTTGTACACGGTTTTGGGCATTAACTATCGCAAGCGGATGCTCCTTCTGTTCGTCGGTTCCCTGGTCATCTCCAGCCTGCTCATCAGCCGCCTGGCCTTCATTCAACTGGTGCGCGGCGAGGAGCTGAGGCAGGAGGCCCTGGCCGTACGGATGCACGAGATTCAAGTTCAGCCCAAGCGCGGCAAGATCCTGGATCGCAACGGCCAGCCGCTGGCCATCAGCGTCAACGTGGATACGGTCTTTGCCTCGCCCTTCATGCTCAAGAACAAGCCCGCCACGGCCCGCCTGCTGGCATCCCTCCTCGCCCTGGACGAGGAGAAGCTGCTGGACAGGCTGGACCAGAACGTGGGCTTTGTCTACGTGAAGCGGAAGATCTCGGACGCGGAGTCCAAGGCCATTCGCCAGGCGCTGAAGGAAGACAGCCAGAAGCCGGCGGACCAGCAGATTCTGGCGGGCGTGGAGCTGACGCAGGAGGGGCAGCGGTTCTACCCCAACAAGCAGTTGGCGGCGGCCGTGCTGGGCATTGCCGGCATTGACAACCAGGGCCTGGAAGGGCTCGAAGTGGAGTACGATGAAGACCTGAAGGGCCGTCCCGGCTACATTGCCACGGAGACCGACTCCCGCGGGCGCTGGATCAACGGCGCCGCCCACCAGTACCAGGCGCCGGAGGACGGCAATACCCTGGTGACCACGCTGGACGCCAACGTCCAACTGATTGCCGAGCGGGGCGTGGAGCAGGTGCGCCTGGCCACCGACGCCCAGCGCGTGGCGATCATCGTGGAAGACATGAAGGGCGGCATCCTGGCCTTTGCCCAGTCGCCGGCCTTTGACCCCAACCATTACGGCGACTACAAGGCCTCCGACCGCCGGCCCTGGCCCCTGGCCGACACCCTGTACCCCGGCTCCGTCTTCAAGATGGTCACGGCCGCCGCTGCGCTGAACGAGGGCGCGGTCAGTCCCGCCGACACCTTCAACGACCCCGGCTCTATCAGGGTCGGCGACCACACCTTCCACAACTGGGACGGCGCCGGCCTTGGCTCTCCGGACCTGGCCACGGTCATCGAGAAGTCCTCCAACGTGGGCTTCGTGCAGATCGGCCTGCGGCTGGGGCTGGACCGGTTCTACAAGTACATCGAAGCCTTCAGCCTGGATAAGCCCACGGGCATCGACCTGCCCGGCGAGGGGCGCGGCCTGGTGCCGCCCCGCAAGTCGGCCACCAACATCGACCTGGCGGCCATGTCCTTTGGCCAGACCCTGACCGTGACCCCTATAGCCATGCTCAACGCCGCCACGGCCATCGCCAACGGCGGCGAGTTGATGCGCCCTCACTTCGGCCTGGAGATCCGCAACCCGGACGGGCAGGTACTGCGCAAGCTGGAGCCGGAACCCGTCCGGCGGGTGCTGTCCCAGCAGACCACCACCACCCTGGCGGCCATGCTGGAGAACGTCATCTCCCGCGGCACCGGCAAGATGGCCCACGTGGACGGTTACCGCCTGGCCGGCAAGACCGGCACCGCCCAGAAGAACGTGGGCGGCCGCGTCTCCTCCGACAAGCACACCGCCGCCTTCGTTGGCTTTGGCCCCGTGGAGAAGCCGCAGATCGCGGTGGCCATCGTCATTGACGAGCCCGGTCCCAGCGTTCCCTACTACGGCGGTCAGATTGCCGCGCCGGTGTTTGGCGTGGTGATGGGCGACCTGCTGCGCTACCTGGAGATTCCCCCCACCGAGCCCAAGACGGGCAGGCCG
>JBLNCQ010000202.1:0-24743 GCA_050260815.1 Bacillota bacterium | reverse complement strand
GTACTCGTCCAGCGACATGCCGGCGTCCTGTGCCTGGGCCTGCGTGGGAAAGGCGGTGACGCACCAGCGCACCCGGCCGTCCATGATGTAGGACTGCAGCGGGGCCATGGTGCGCTGCCAGCGCTGCTGCCGCGCCGGGTCAACGCCGGTCAGGCTGCGGGTATTATGGCTGGAGCGGATGTTGATGAGGACGTCCGAGTTCTTGAAGACGAACTCGGTAATGGGGTCCAGGCGGTCCAGGTGCGCGTCCGACGCCTCGCGGAAGAAGACCTCCGTGAGCGCGTCCACGTCCAGCCGGACTGTGGGGTGGCCCCCCTGGCGCAGCACCAGGCGGTAGACCTCCTCCATCAGTGGCCTGGCGAGATCCGTGCCCTGGATCAGCACCCGGTCGCCCTTCTTCACCCCGGTGGAGTAGTTGACCAGGATGTCGGCCAGCCTGGATACGGCTGCAGAGTCGATCATGGTACGGCCCCCTTTCTGAGTTCAGCCCACGCTGGGCTCCGAGATGGGGCTCTCGTCGGCCGGCTGCAGCCCCTGCCGCAAGCCCAGAAAGGCCAGCCCGGCCCCGAGAACCGACAGAGCCCCGTTGACCCAGTAAATCACCCGCACGTCGTAATGCCCGGCCACCAGGCCACCCAGGGCCGCGCCCACCAGGGTGGCCGCCGTGATGATGGGCCCCATGACGCCGAACACGCGCCCCCGGAAATCGACGGGCACCGCCACCTGCACGATGGTCCCCTGCCCCACCGACGACATGGCCACACCTACCCCGGCCAGGCCCGTCCACACCAGAACGAGGGTCAGGTTCGCGGCAAAGCCCAGGCCGGTCACAGCCACCCCCAGCACCAGGAGGCCGCCCCACAGCAGGGCGCGGCTGTCCAGGCGCCGAGCGGCCGCGGCCATGGCCAGGGAAGCGACCACGGACGCCAGCCCCTGGGCGGCAATGACCAGGGACAGCGTGGATTCGGGCAGGCGCAGGTTGCGCGTCACCAGATAGAGATCGCTGACGTTGGCCGCACCCCCGCCCAGCATGAGGATGAAGAAGGCAACGAGCACGGTTCGCACGGGGCGGTTGCCGCGGACGAAGGCCAGCCCCTCCCGCCACTGCAGAACCACGGAGGCGATGCCCCGTCCACCGACGGTCGGCACATTCTCAGGCAGGGCGGCCAGCAGAATCGCCAGGGCGGAAAGAAGGAACGAGACCGCGTCCAGCCCGAACGACCAGGCGGGTCCCAGCGCAAAGTACACGCCCGTGCCGATCATGGGCCCCAGAACCAGGGCCAGATTGCCCGTGGTCTGGCTGAGGCTGTTGGCTCCCACCAGGGAGCCGCGCGGCACGATCACCGGGATCATGGCGCCGCGGGCCGGGTTGTAGAACTGGGTGACCGTGCTGGCCAGAAAGGCAGTGACGAAGGCCAGAGGCAGGCTGCGCAGTCCCAGGGCGGCAAGAAACGACAGACTGAGGGCGGCGTTGCCTACATGAGCCCAGAGCATGGTGCGCCGCCGCGACCACCGGTCCACAAAGACGCCGGCCACAGGCGCCAGAACCAGCATGGGCAGATACTCCGCCACCATGACCGCCGCCGTGGCCACCGGGGAGTGGCCAGAAACGTCGTACACCCAGTAGGTGATGGCCATGTTCCGGATCCAGTCGCCAACGGAGGAGACGGCCTGGCCGCCCCAGATGAACAAGAACTTGCGGTTGCGCAGCAGGTCTCGCAGTGCGCGTTCCCCCTCATTCAGTGCGGCAGCTATCAATCCGGCAGCGATGCGGACGGGTCCCAGGCGTAGTAGGTGCCGGTGGCCATGGCCACCAGGCGCCCGCGTTCGTCCTGGATGCGGCACTCCGTGTAGGCCAGGGTGGCGCCGGCGCGAAGAATCCTGGTTTCGGCCCTCAGTTCCCGGCCGCGTCCCGGAGCCAGGTAGGTCATCTTGATCTCCACCGTCACCACGGCCTTCTGCCCCTGGTACTGCTGCCAGACGGCCCAGCCCATCGCCGTGTCGGCCAGGGTGTAGCTGGCGCCGCCATGAACAATCTGGAGCGGGTTGAGAACCTGGGGCGTGATGGGCATGGTGCCCACCCAGTCCCCGGCCGAATTCTGCTCCAGCTTGATGCCCCAGAAGTCCACCAGGAACAGGTGGTTGTCAATCGGCGCCTTCCGCAGAGCCGCTACTGCGTCGCCCACCACGCGCAGGTCCGCAGGGCTGAGCCGCCCCAGGGCCTGGACGATGGCGTCAAGCGATGGATCCTGCTCCGTAAGGGGCACCTCCCTGGCAGATGTACTCTTAATGATACACGAACTTGGGACAGCCTCAAAGGGTGCAGCGGCAAACGGCCAAGTCCCTGTTACGACATGCTTTTGGGCCACGGACCCTTAACCGAATGTTTACCGCCCGTTGATTGACCCGCCCGGGCCCGCACGCATACCATAGGGCCATAGGCAACCCGATGGCCGGGCGAGGATCATCACCGGTGCCCCGTCCAGGTGGCCACACGGCCGCGGTCCGCCAGCGGACCCGGGTTGCCCATACCCAGTTCTCCCCGGACGCTGCGCCGGGGTTTTTGGTTGTGATGGGAAGAGAATGTAGTACAATAAGGTGAACAAACCGGCTCGCCGTCAAGACCCTGCCGGCGTGAGCCGGGCAACGTGAGGTGAGGGCCGTGGACCCCTGGTCGGAAGCAATTATCACAGCGATGGACTCCGTGCGGCCCGCCGTGGTCAACGTGCAGGCGGTAACGCCCTCGGACAACAGCGTTGCCCTGGGCTCGGGCGTGGTCGTGGACTACCACCACGTGGTCACCACCGCGCAGATTGCCGCCAAGGATGACGAGGTCACCATTACCACCGCGGACGGCAAGAGCTACGGCGCCACCGTCCTCGGGTTGGATCCGCTGTACTTCCTCGCGGTCCTGAAGACGGACCGCCGCCTGCAGGTGGAACTGCCCACCTTCTGCAAGTCCGAGCAGATTCGGCCGGGACAGGTGGTGGTGGCCGTAGGCAACGCCTTCGGGGACTACAACGTGACCACCGGCGTGGTGTCCGCCGCAGACCGCACCATCTACCGGCCGGAGCGCTTCCCGGTGGACGGCCTGGTGATCACCGATGCGGCGGTTCATCCGGGCAACGTGGGCGGCGCCCTGGCCTGGCTGGACGGCCAGATTGTGGGCCTGGCCGGCATTCCCTGGTCTCAGGGACTGGGACTGGCTGTGGAAGGTGAGGTGGTAGCCCGCGTGGCCAACCAGATCATCGACTACGGCGAGGCCACCCACCCCTGGCTCGGGTTCTCCGGTCAGCAGCAGGTGGTGGAGAAGGTCATGGCGGACTTGTTTTCCCTGCCGTCCAACCGCGGCCTGCTGGTGAACCATGTGGCCGATTCCGGCCCGGGCAGCAAGGCCGGCGTGGAGGAAGGCGACCTGATCCTGAGCTGCCAGGGCCGGCCCGTCAGCACCGTGGGCCAGATTCGGCGCATCATGTCGCTGCGCCAGCCGGGCGAGACGGTCACCCTGACCGCCTTCCGCGGCTCCGAATTGGTGGAACTGCAGCTTCCCGTGGAGCAAATGCCACGCCTCACGGCTCGGGAGTAGGCGCACCGGGTCGGGGCCCGGCGGTTGTCAGCCGCCGGGCCCTTCGCGCATTGCAGGCGCCGCTGGGATATACTTGTGGGGACTGGCGGGTGAGACATTGGTCAACAAGTTCCGGGCCGGGAAGATCAAGCGCGAGCACAGCATCGTCAGCAGCATCGTGCCCTTGCTGGAGCGCTTGGAACAGTGCCCCGACGTGCAGGCCATCATTCCCGCAGAGATTGCTCACAATCCCTCCCCCTCGCAGCCCACGCTGACCTTCCAGCGGTTTACCGACCAGGGCCTGCGACTCCTGGGAAAGGGTGAGGGCGCCGTGCAGGAGGTCTACGTGGTGACGGCGAACCGGGAGGCCGTGCTGGCGTTCATGCGCGAGGCCGGATGGCTCCCCCGTGAGCGGCCCGCCAAAACGCGCACCAGGGCGGTCTCCGCTGAAACGGTCAGGCTCCAGGAGGATGAGGCCTGCGCCGTTTGCGGAAACCTGATGCGAGCGGGCACAACTGTGGCGGCGCAGGGAAGCGGCCGCAATCAGCGCCGCATGCACCGCTGGTGCTCCCGCCGCCTTGACGCCGCGCCGGACAGGCCACCCCGCGGCGGACGCCGCTGACCCCCCGTCCTGGGCATTCGCCCTCAGAACGGATGCCGTGGGGCGCCCTGGAGTGTATGCTGGTTCCAAGGACAACAGGAAGTGAGGGGATTCCCGTGGCCCAGAACGCTGCGGCCAGGCGTCCAAGTCTGGCCGACCTGGATCTGCCGACCGGCAAGAAGGCACGCCTGTACCGGCTGCTCTACAAGTACGGCCCGGCCAACGGCACGCTGCTCCTGCTGCCCATTGACCAGGGCCTGGAGCACGGCCCCCGCGACTTTTTTGTCAACCCGGACTCGGCCGACCCGGAGTTCCAGCTTCGCATCGCCCGGGAGGGCAGGTATAGCGGTATCGTCTTCCACGTCGGCATTGCCGAGCGCTACATGCGCCAGTGGGCGGGCGAAGTGCCGCTGGTGCTGAAGATCAACGGCAAGACCGAGGTGCCTTCGGACAAGGCCGCCTTCTCTTCCCTCACGGGCTCCGTGGAAGACGCCGTGAGGCTGGGCGCTGACGCCATCGGCTACACGCTGTACGTGGGGTCGCCGTCCCAGGCGGAAGACATCCGGCAGTTCAACGAGGTGCGCCGCGAGGCGGAGCGCTGCGGCATGCCCATTATCGTCTGGTCCTACCCGCGCGGCGAGGCCGTTGAGGCACGCGGGGGCAAGGACACGGTGTATGCCGTGGACTATGCCGCCCGGGTGGCCGCCGAGCTGGGCGCCGATGTGATCAAGATCAACCTGCCGCAGGTAAACCCGGAGAAGCTGGCCATGGCGCCCAAGCCCTACAACTCCCTGCAGATGACGCCGGAGGAGGCCACGGCTCATGTCATTCGGTCCGCGGGCAAGAGCCTGGTCATCTTTGCCGGCGGCGAGATGAAGTCGGACGCCGACACGGTGGCCAAGGCCCGCATGGTCATGGAGGCCGGAGCGTCGGGGCTGATCTTCGGGCGCAACATCTGGCAGCGCAAGTATGAGGACGCCCTGCGCATCACCCAGGAAATTCACAAGATGATGGCCGACTTCCCGGCCTGACGCCGGCATTCGCGGCCCGACTGCGTACCGGCCGCCCCAACGGTATATCGGGTCAGGACCGGGTACACTAGGCCCGGAGGGATGGCACGTGGAAGGCCGCGACCGCAAGGCCCTGGAACTGGCCATGGCCAAACAGTACGGGTATGACGACTACGAGAGCTTCCGCGAGGGCATCATTGCCACCTTCGGCGCCGGCATGCTGAAGAAGCTGGAGCAGAAGATGCGCAAGTGGGAAGATGGCACGTATAAGGCCCAGTAGCAGGATCTGAGGGGCCCCGTCCCTGTGGATGGGGCTCCTCGTACCTTGTCAGGCGAGTTCCTGCTCCCGGGGCACAGCCCTCTCATCGGCCAGGAGCGCGTCCGGCACCGCGTAGAGGACGCGGCAGCGGTTCTCGGCCACCAGTTCCCGCCACAGAAGGCGCGCCGAGCCCGGTTCCAGAGCTTCCCGCCAGAGCCGGTTCTCGCGCCAGACGACGCCGCCCTCGCGGTAGAACCGGTGGTCCGTCTCCACCACCCGAACCTCGTAGGGCAGAGGCCGGGGCGCGTAGGCCTCGCCAACCAGGTGGGTGTCGGTCAGCTTCAGGTGCAGGCGGATGGGGAACGGGTGGGGATTCCGCACCTGTAGGTCGAGGTAATTCCAGTAGAACGTGGCTCCGCTGCCGAAGGGCAGGGTCCGGTCGGCGTCCGGGAAGAGGTCGTAGTCGTGGCGGTGCCGCTCGACAATCTCCAAGCCTAGATGAAGGGCCATCCAGAACAGTAGGTTGCTGATCTGGCAGCGTCCGCCACCGATCCCCGGCTGCATTCGTCCGTCCCGCAGCTCCAACCCAGGCCGAAAACCGGCTCGGCCCGTGGCCTTGCCGGCCAGGAAGGCCAGGGAGAATACCTGTCCGGGATGAACCACGGTCCCGTCAATCCGGGGGACCGTCAGGCTCAAGTTCTGAACCTTTCCCGCCTGGAGTTCGGCTTCCGCCTGGCTGGGGTCACGAACCAGTGGGGACTGATGCCGGTAGACCAGGACGTCCATCCCGGTTGCCTCCGGCTGGGGCCGGGCGTACCCAGGGGCCTCCCGGATCCAGCGCAAGAGCCGGAGGACCCTGTGCAGCTCTACCTTCAGACTGTAGATAGCGTCCACGGGCGTCCCCCTTCCGGTTCGCGTCGCACGCCTTATATAGACGGTGCGGCGCCGGCAGGGGTTCTGACAGCTTGGATGGCAAAAAGCGGCCGGACCTCGTGGGGCCCGGCCGTGTTTTGGTTTGCAGTGTTACTTCAGGCCGCTCAGCACCTGGCGGATCTCATTCACATCAGGCTTGACCTTGGGGTCGTCGGAAATCCAGGTGTAGGCAACCTTACCCTCCTTGTCGATGACGAACGCGGAGCGCTTGGCCACTCCCTTCCACGGACCTAGCTGCTCGTAAAACGCGCCGTACTTCGGGCTGACTTCCTTGTTGAAGTCGGCTAGCAGCGGGAACTTGATGCCGTTGGCCTCGGCGAAGGCCTTCTGCGTGTAGAGGGAATCGACGCTAATGCCCAGGACCTGGGCCCCCAGCGTGGCGTAGGAGTCCCACTCGTTCTGCACGCCGCAGAGCTCCTCGGTACAGACCGGGCTGAATGCAAAGGGGTAGAACAACAGCACCACGGGCTTGCCCCGCAGTTCGCTGAGGGTGATCTGATCCCTGTCGCCCGTGGCTGCCAGGGTGAAGTCCGGAGCCTCGTCGCCAACCTCAACGGCCATGCTTCACGTACCTCCTCTTTCGTCTTTCGCAAAATCCAGGTCCTCCCAGAGGAAGGACCTACCTGGCATTCATCATAGCCGAATGACGAGGCATAAGCAACAAATTATATTAATTTATAGCTGAAAAAAGCCCTCGTCGGTCATGCAACAAGGCCTTGCCGGCACCGGTCCCGCGCGCCCCCTCGGTAACAATGAGGTCTGGCACCCAGGCCTGGGGACTCTCCCTGTTCAGCCTGTCCCGGAACTCCAGAGACACGAAACCAACGATGCGGTCGCCGTATAAAGCCACCAGCGACGCGGTATCGTGGCGGCTCAGATGCCTTCCATAAATCTCCTGCAACCTGCCGCGATTATTCTTTGTCACCGCAGGCCGTCCCAATTCGGCGAGAAGCGCTGACACCGCCTCAAAATCGCCCGGACGCGCGGGACGAACGGTAATGGGATGCACGTGCGATCCCTCCCCGTTGAAGCTGAGAAACTGGCCGGGCAGCCCCAAGGGCGCCCGGCCGCGGTAACTCACGCCCCCCGGCTTGTGGAGGCGCTGCTCCTCCACGGTACCTAGCCGATGATCAGCTGCGTCACCAGTTGTGCCGCCAGCACAAGCTGGTTGATGGGGATGTGTTCGGCGTTGGAGTGAATGGACTCATAGCCGAGGCCCAGGGTGACGGCCGGGATGCCATGACCGTTGAAGATGTTGGCGTCGCTGCCGCCGCCTGTGGCGTGGGTCTGCGGCTCCAGAGCCAGGGCGCGGATGGCCTTCAACGCGCGCTGCACCAGCGGAGCGCTCTCCGGCAGGTGGAAGCCGGGATACATCTCGGCCACCTCCACCTCCGCCCGCGCGCCGAACTCCTGCGCCGCCTGCTCAAACGTGCTGACCATGTGCTGCACCTGGACGCGGAGCGTGGAGCCGTCCAGGCTTCGAGCTTCGCCCCGCACCTCCACCCGGTCGGGCACGATGTTGGTGGCCGTGCCGCCTTGAATGACGCCCACGTTGGCCGTAGTCTGCGCGTCAATCCGCCCCAGGCGCATCCGCGACAGCGCCACGGCCGCGGCCTGAATGGCGTTGACGCCGGACTCCGGCGCCACGCCGGCATGTGCCGACTTCCCCAGCACCACCGCGGTCACGCGCGACTGGTAGGGTCCCTGCACGATCACCGTGCCAACGGGCCCGCCCGAGTCCATGATGTAGGCCTGCTTAGCCTTTAGCCAGCCGTACTCCAGGTTCTGCGAGCCGAGTAGCCCGCTCTCCTCGCAGATCGTAAAGGCAACTTCAATGGGGGGACGGTCCAGGCCGGTCTCCTTAGCGGCGCGCACGCCCTCCAAGATGGCCGCCAGGCCGGCGGCGTCATCACTGCCCAGGATGGTAGTCCCGTCGGAATATACAACGCCGTCGCGGACCACCGGCTTGATGCCCAGCCCGTTGCTCACCCGGTCCATGTGGGCAGAAAATAGCACAGGGTCGTGGCCGGCCTTGCCGCCTGTCCCTGGGAGGCGCGCCAGAAGGTTGCCTGCGGACCCGCGCACCGCTTCACCGGCCTTGTCTTCGTAAACCTCAAAGCCCAGTTCAGCGAGTTTGGCCGTCAGGGCGTTGGCCATCGCCCTCTCACGGAGGCTGGCACTGTCAATCTGGACCAGCTCCAGCAAGAGGTCGACAACGCGTTGGGTCATAGGTTTCTCGCTCCCTCTGTAAGTGTCCTGAAGAGCATGAGAGTCCAGGAGTAATTCGACGCAGCCGGCTACATTCCTTTGCCCATCAGGGGACGGCGGCCGGACGCCTGCCGCGGCCTTGCGCCCCGGTGTCGGCGCTGCGCCGCAGGGCATACCCTGAGGTAGATACCCGAAGGCGAGGAAGGTCACGGTGTCAACAGAGGGGCACTTCGCCTGGCAAGGCCACGACATCTGGTACTCCCAACAGGGCTCGGGTCCCCCACTGCTGCTGGTGCACGCTCCCAACGTGGGTGGGTCGTCGTCGGAGTGGGCGGCGCCGGCGAAGCTCCTGTCCCACGGACACAGCGTGTTCACACTGGACCTTCTGGGCTTTGGGCAGTCCTCCAAGCCGCTGCTCCACTACACGGGCCGGCTCTACTCCGAGCTCCTGCTGGCCTTCCGCCGGGAGGTCATCGGCAAGCCTGCTGACGCGGTGGCCAGCGGCTATGCGGCCGCGTTCACCGTGGGTGCGGCCGCGGAGGACCCGGACGGCTTCGTGCGTCTGGTCCTGATCTGCCCCACCGGGCTGACGCCGCTGCCGTACCTGGCGGGCAGGCTGGATCCCTCTCTGTTCCAGCGCCTCATCAGCCCCCACGGGCAGGCGCTCTACGACCGCCTTGCGTCACGCTCCGGCCTGACCTACCAGTTGCAGACGCAACTTTATTATGACCAGCGGCTGGTGACGCCTGAGCTCATTGACCAGTACCATACCGCGGCGCATCAGGGCACCGGCTGCCGCTACGCGCCGGCCGCCCTGCTGGCGGGGCACCTGGACTGGAACGTGCGCGACGCCTATGAGGCTCTGCACCAACCTCTGCTGGTCCTGTGGGGAGAGCAGGCCTCGCACAACCCGGCCACCAACCTCGTAGACTTCCTGGCGGCCAACCCCGGCGCAGTCGGGCGCGTCTTCGGCCAGGCTCGCCTGCTTCCCCACGCCGAGCATCCGGCCCGGTTCAACCAGGTCTGCAGCGACTTTCTTCTGGCGAAGGGATAGGCGTTCCAAGCAACGACCCCGCCTCCGGGCGGGGTCGTTGGCGTTCAGTCGGATGGACGATGGGACGTCGCGGGGGCCGCCCCGGAGCCTCTCTGCCGCCAGGGCAGGTAATACTCGCGCTGCGGGTCCTCCTGGAGCCCCTCCGGGTCAATGTGGACGAAGGCGTGCAGCACCTCCGGCATCTTCTCAATCCGCTCCTGTACGACCACGCCCAGGTCATGGGCCTGGCGCAGGCTGAGGCCGGCGGGGACCTCCACGTGCACCTCCGCCTGCACTTGGTCGCCCACGTAGTGGGCCCGGACGGTGTGGCAGGAGGCCACGCCCGGCACCTCTGAGGCGGCGGCGCGGATGCCCTCGACTACCTTCGCGTCCGGCGCCTGACCCATCAGGTAGCCCATGTTCTCCAGGCCAACGCGCAGGCCGGAGGAGAAGATCCAGCCGCCGATCAGCAGGGCCGCCACGTTGTCCCACCAGCCGCCGATCCAGAAGCCGAGCAGGGCCAGGGCGGAAGCGAGAATGTCATTACGGCTGTCCACCATGCTGGCCTTCAGGGCGGGGCTGCCCGTGCGGCGCCATTCGCGGCGGTAGGCAGCCACCAGCAGCACTTTGGCGCCGATGGATACAAACAGCACGGCCGTGGGGCCGGCGGCGCGGATGGTCGTGGATGGCTCAAACAGGTCCATGACCGCGTCCTTGATGATCGTAGCGCCCAGCAGCGAGGCAAAGACGGCAATCAGGAAGCCCGCCAGGGGCTCGGCCCGTCGATGGCCGAAGGGGTGGTCGCGGTCCGGCCGCTGATCCTGCACCCGGGTGGACAGGGCGATGATCGAATAAGAGGCAATGTCCAGGAAGGAGTTGAGGGCGTCCGAGATGACGGCAATGCTGCTTGACACGAGGCCGGCCCAGAGCTTGAGGCCGAAGAGGGCGACGCTGAGAAGCACTGCTACAGCGGTGAGGCGGTTCTTCGAGGTCATAGGCTGGTTCTCCTTATCGGCGAGCCGGGCGGCGCGGGTTGGCATCGCGCAGCACGTCTCGGCAATACTCCACCAGGTCGTTGCCGGATCGAACCAGCCGCACCCGGTCGGCGTGGGCGGCCAGGGTGCCGTACCACGTCACCCTCATCTCAAAGGGCGGCGGGTTCACGTGGATCATGCCCAGGGGCACGGCCGTCAGCTGTTCAAAGGCCACCGCGTATTCCTTCCCCTTCTCCGCGAACTCGGGTGACGGGGTCAGGATATGCACCTCACGGGCCCGGTTGCGCATCAAGTCCATGGCGCGGACAATCTTGGGATACTCGCCGTCGCGAATGCGAACCTGCCCGTCGGTGGCCAGGATGACGTAGGTGTCCCGGTCGATCTCCACTTCCTTCAGCATCTCCTCCAGCGACGATCCCAACACCGTCATGCCGTCCCAGGAACGGGCATGGGCCACCAGGTTCCTCACCTTCTCACCGTAGGTGAGACCCGATGCCATCCAGGGCGTGGCGTGGGTGGGACGTTCCGAGAACACCCAACTGTCGACGCGGAAGTGACGGCCCAGCGAATGGAAGAAGTACAACAGCACCGACACGTAACGGGTCATGGAGTTGCTCACGTCGCCGATCACCAGCAGCCTGGCGGGCTCCACGCCCACCCGCTCGGCGCGTGGCCGCAGCTCCCAGTACAGGTTAAGAACATGGCCGCCGTAGCGCGGCAGGTTCACCCGCAAGGTGCGGCGCAGGTCTACCTGCACGTGCCGCTCCCGCGGCACCATGCGCTCCTCTTCCCTCACCCAGGCGTCGGCCAGCCGGCGGACCAGCTCCGGAATTCGCTTCAGGTCCTCGTCCTTGAGGTCGGAGAGAGCGCGCGCCAGGATCACATAGTCCCGCGTCTGGCGATCCAGCAGCACGCCTCCCAGGTCAGGGGCGAGGGGCTCGCCCTCCTGCCCGGACATGGCGAAAACCCGGTTGGGGTTCCGCCGGGACAGCATCATGCCGGACACGTGGTACCCGGCCAGTATCCAGTTTACCACTTGGGAGGACAGCCCGGCCAGCAAGTCCGCAAACCACTGCCACAGGGCCGCCAGGAGCCGCCCGAGAGTCTCGATGGGATCGATCCGCCGCGGGCCTGGTCCTAGTCGGATGCCGCCTTGCTCTGGACGTCGTGCCAACGTCTCAAGGCCTCCCGTGCCAGTTCCTCATCGTCTGCGTGCTTGATCAGAAAACCCAGGGTGAGGTCAATCACCCCTGAGTTGAGGTACCCGTCGGACTCGTCCACCAGGGACCTGACCCACTCCACAGCCTCGCCGATGGAGGGCTTCTTCTTGAGGTGCAGGGTCCGCAGGTGGCAGACCAGGCGCGCCGCGCGTGCCGCAAAGTCCAGCGGCACTCCGGCGGAATGCGCCAGGATCTCCGTCAGGTGCTCCTGCGTGGGGAAGGACAGGGCCAGCCAGGCTATGCGGCGGTGAAAGGCCGGGTCCAGCTCGTGGTACTCGTTGGACGTCAGGAAGATGAAGAGAGGCGCCCGGGACTTGATGGTCCTGGGACCTCCGGAGGCATCGTGAACCACCAGTTCCTTCTTGTCCAGATAGCGCAGAAAGAAGTTGGTGGTCTGTTCGTTCAGCTTGTCGACCTCGTCGATGCGGATGACCGTCGGTTCGGTACTCAGCAGCGACTCCAGGAGGGGCGTGTGGTTCAGGTACTCCATGGAGTAGAGGTCCGGCTTGTTGTCCCCCGCTTCCCGCGGCGTCTGGGCGTCCACGATCTGGCGAAAGGCGTTCCAGGAGACGCCTACCTCGCTGGACTCAAGCTGGCTGTGGCAGGCCACGTCCAGGAACCGAGCGCCCATGGCCCTGGCCAGGGCCTCCGGGAGCTCCGACTTGCCGATGCCGGGCTCGCCTCGCAGGCCCACGGGCTTGCCCTGCCGGAGGTAGGCTCGCAGCCTCTTCAGGTTGGCGGAGTCCAGGAAGTAGCCCTGTTCCTTCAGCCTGGCCTCCAGCTCCTCAACGCTCCAGGGGAAGATGTCGTCGCCCATTCTTGTGGCCCTCGCCTTCACGGTCAGGAATGCAGCATGTGTACGGCGTTCGCGCCCGACCAGACGGAAGAAGCCCCTCAGCCGGGGGCCCGCCCAGACGACCAGTCCAAAGCCGCTAACCGCGGCCAGACCCCATGCGTACACCGGCGGCAGGAGCAAGGACAGTCATCCCTTTTGCAACGTGGCTGCCTCAGGGTTAGACATAATTAGTATACTCCTTTCGACGCAAGGGCTTGCGTCTCCTTTGGGTCCCTCCGGCATGTAGCGGCTGAAGGAAGCCGCGCCTGCGGGCGCGAACAGAGTCCCCCATTCCCGAGCGCTCCGCCCCGGCGGAGCCCCGCAGCACCGGGTGCTGAGGCTGCAGAAGATTGTGGAGTGGTTCGAGACCAGACTGCGCTGATCCCGTCAGGCAGGGTGCGGCCTGGCCTCGGACCCTCACTCCGCCGGCTCGGCATAGAAACCAACGAAGGGGCGTCGATGACGCTCCTTCGTTGGTGCCGCAGGGAGGCCTGGAAAGGTCTAGGGCGCTACGCCGACCGGGTGGAGGGCGGCGCCACCACCACCCGGTTGCGCCCTTCCTTCGCCTGATACAGCGCCGCGTCCGCGGCCTGAACCAGCGCGTCCAGGGTGGAGTAGCCGGGCAGAGAGGCAATGCCGACGCTGACGGTCAGCTGCACGGGTCCGTGGCCGTACAGGGCCTGCACGTTCTCGCGCAGGCGGTCGGCATAGAGCCTGGCCGCCTCGGTATCCGTGTGGCTCAAGGCTACAATGAACTCCTCGCCGCCGTAGCGGGCCATGATGTCGCCCTCCCGGCTGCCGGTACGAAGCATGTCCGACAGTCGCTTGAGGGCGATGTCGCCGGCCACGTGGCCCAGGCGGTCGTTGTATGACTTGAAGTAGTCAAGGTCAATGATCAGGATGGACAGCGGGAAGCGATAGCGCAGGGCGCGCGCCACCTCCGCCTCCAGTTCCTCAAAGAAATAGCGCCGGTTGGGCAGCCCGGTTAGGCTGTCGGTAAAGGCCATGGTGCGCATGCGGTCGGAGAAGCGACCCGTAATGGCGCCGATGAAAATAAAGAGGACCAGCGACAGGATGAAGGCGCCTGCCAGGCCTGCTCCCCCGTGAAGCCACTGCTGCAGCAGGGCCGAGGCGAGGGCCAGTTTCGCGCCTGCCACCGCTCCCTGCCCGGTTCCCATGAACATGCCCGCTGCCACCGCCACCAGGGGATAGAGGTCCGGTAGAACGGCGGCGGAAGGCGGCCGGGCTACGTCCCAGCCCACGGCCAGAAGGAAGAACACAAGGGTTGCCAGTCTTCCTTTGGCCCGATTCTGATGCAGGTGAAAGACCCACTCCCCGTTGAGGAGCAGGTAGAACCCACCAATGGTCAGAATTGAGACGAAAAGGTAGAACATGGGGTCAAGCTTCGCCTTCAGGGAAGCGATTTCCTGCCCTCCCCCCATCAAACCGCGCCGGCTCCTCCGGCGGCGGCATCCCCTGCCCCTCCCGCGGCAGCATCCAGGGCGGCGGAATATCCGTGGCGTTGTGATCCCCGTCATCACTGGCGGCCCGCTCCGAGGCGCGCTCGCCGGAGACGTCCTCCGCCGGCTCCAGGCGGGCTCTCGCGGGCCCTGCGCCGGCACGGCGGTGCCGCCGCAGAGCCTGTCGCGCCACCGGCCAGTAACGGACAACCATCGTCGCTGCCGCCAGCACTCCGCCTGCCAGCGCGTAGAGGAGCCAGGGCAGCCAGGGGCGCCCCGACCGTCCAGCCATGTCCATCAGACGGGCCCCAATCAGGTTGCCGGAGCCCTCTCCCAGCCCCCATACGAACGCCGCCACCCCAAAGTAGGCGCCCAGGCCGGCGGGGGGCGACAGGTCGGAGACCACCGTGTCCGCCGTCGGCATCACCAGCATCTCGCCAATGGTGAAGACGCCTACCGCCGCCAACAATCCGGTAAGCGTGGACGTAAAGGCCACCATGCCCAGTCCCAGGCCCAGGAACCCCGTGCCCAGGGCGATGGCCGTCAGAGGGTGCAGGCGCCGGAGGATCAGGTTGTTGGCCGGCACCTGCAGGACAATGATCTCCACGCTGGACAGCGACCAGATAACGCCGGAGGCGGCGGTGCCCAGGCCAAGGTCCAGAGCCCGCAGCGGAACGGAGATGGTCAGCTGCGTGTAGAGCGCCCAGATGGCGATGGACAGCAGGCTGAAGGCCACGTATGCCCGGTCGCGGAAGAGGGTGGCGACCTGCCTGCCCTGCCGACCCTGGCGCCGCTGGACGGCGGCGCGGCTGGGCCAGTCCGGCGGGTAGAAGACCCAAGTGCCCAGGGCCAGGGCCAGGTGGAGCGCGCTCGCCACCCAGAAGACGGCGGCAGGAAAGCGCGGCACCAGAGCGGCGCCCAGGAGCGGCCCCACGGTGGTGCCCACGTTGGCCGCCACGCCGCGGACGGAGAAGGCGGCAGTGCGGTTCTCGTCTGTGGCCAGAGCGGCGACGCCCGCCTTCGCCGAGGGCAGAAATAGGCCGCCGCCCAGCCCCACCAAGGCCGCGCTTCCCAGCAGCGCCGGGAACCCTGCCGTCCAGGCGTAGCCGGCCAGTCCGGTGGTGCGCAGAGCCAGGCCGCAAAGCATGGCTGCGCGCCTCCCTGCCCGATCGCCCAGAGGTCCGCCTACCAGGGCGGAGAGCAGGTAGGAGAGCGACATGACGGCCATTACCAGGCCGGCGCCGGTGATGGAGAGGCCGCGGCTGGCCGTAAGGATGACAACCAGAAAGGGAATCATGATGTAGTAGCCCAAGTGGCTGAGAAGAACACCAGCCAGGAGTATCCACAGCGGGCGGCTAAAGCGCGGCAGGGTCACAAACAGGAGCCACCTCCAGGCCCTAAACTGCCCCGGCTCGGGCCGGGCTACACGGCGCCGCCCGCCGGCTCGGCGGCGCCGGCGTCAAAGCTCCAATATCCTGACGGGAGATGAGGCCATGGCAGTCAATCAGCACAAGGATTGGGAGCCGGTACAGGCCGGGGGTGAGAATCTCTCCTGGGCCATCGTGGAGGGCATGGTCCAGGTGCGCCTGCCCTTCCGCGTCAACCTGGAGAAGCTGAGCCAGGTGCTGCAGAAGCAGAACTACCACACCAGCGACGATGCGGACGAGACGGACGCTCTGGGCTGGGGCAGAGAGTACGACGCCGAGGGGTACTACCCGCACTGGGTCTTCCCCAACGATGACCGGCCGGAGGGGACCATCCTCTCCTTCCCACCGGAGGACTATGACCAGCCGGGCGATAACGGGGAGTACCGCCCCTTCCTGGGCAAACTGGCGCAGGAGGAGCTGGGCCAGTGGCTGGGGCTCCTCCGTGGCGCCCGCGAGTAAGGAACCCGCCGCCGGAGGGACCGGCCGACTCAGAAAAAGGCCCCGGCGGGCTGCTCAGCCCCCGGGGCCACTGTCCTAGGCCAGATCAAAAAGAACGAGTTCGGCGTTCTCTTCTGCCGTTATGATGAGGTCGGGCACATCCTTGATGCGGGCCGTGTCACCGGCGCGAAGCACTGTGCCGTCACCCAGCCTCAGCGAGCCGGAGATCAGGAAAAGGTACAATCGCCGGTCCGGGTCCGGGGTGTGCCGCACCGACAGCCCCGGCGCCAGTCGGCCCAGGTAGTAGGTCACGTCCTGGTGGATGGTCATCGCTCCCGGCAGGTCGCGGCTGGACACAACGGGCAGCAGACGGCCGGACCGTTCCTCCTGCGTGAAGGACTTCTGCTCCCAGGAAGGGGGCAGGCCCTTCCGGCTGGGCAGGAACCACACCTGCAGCAGGTGCAGCGGCTCGTCTCCGGGGTTGGTCTCCGCGTGCATCATGCCGGTGCCTGCCGACATGCGCTGCACCTCGCCGGCCCGCAGTCGCCCCACGTTGCCCATGCTGTCCCGGTGTTCCAGCTCGCCGCTGATCACGTACGTCACAATCTCCATGTCCTGGTGCGGATGGAGTCCAAAGCCCGTGTGGGGAGCAATGACGTCTTCGTTGAAGACCCGGAGCGCCCCGAAGTGAAGGTTGGCCGGGTCATAGTAGCGGTCAAAGGAGAAGCTGTAGCGCGTGGACAGCCAGTCGTTCTGCATGTGGTGGCGTTGGCTCGAAGGAATTACCTGGATCACGTCAGACACCTTCTTGGCAAGTTACTAAAGCGTTTTCATTATAATTTCATGAGGACCTGATAAACAAGGAGGTGTGAAACGGCCCACCAGGGAGGATGCGCCTTGAGACTTGTTGCTTGGCTGGGTTCCCTTGCGGTACTGACACTGATTCTGACCGGCTGCTCCCGGGCGGCGAGCGGCGGCGCCGGTAACGCCGAACCCAGAACGATTCAGCTTTCTGCCACAGAGTTTGCCTTCAGCCCCACCCCCGTCCGCCTCAAGGCGGGTGAAACCGTGGTCCTGGAACTGCAGAACAAGGGCACGGTTCTTCACGACCTGTCGGTCGGGGACATGCCCGTTCAGGACCCGATGGAGATGAGCGGCGCCAGCCACGATATGAGCGGTATGGACATGCACGCCGTAACCGTCCACGTGGCGGTGGGGGCGGGGCAATCGGGCAAGGTGAAGTTCAGGCCCACCAAGCCGGGCACCTACACCTTCGACTGTACGCAGCCGGGTCACAAGGACTCGGGCATGACCGGAACCATCGTCGTGGAATGAGAAGCTGCGGAACGCAAAAAGGAGGGCGGCGGGAGCCGTCCTCCTTTGCTGCACTGGCACTGTCTCGCGCCGGCGCCGGCGCTGGGACGCCGGCCTCAGCGCGACCGGTCCAGCACCTCCCGCAGCATGCCGTCCACCTCGGCGGCAAAGTCCCGCAGGCCGGGGTTGCCCACCACCTCTGCGACCATGGTGGGGCGGACCATGCCCAGGACGGTCTTGCCGTCCCGGATGTACACCGTTAACTTGCAGGGCAGGAAGTACCCCACCATGGGGTCGGTCTCCAGGGCTTGCTTGGCCTTGACCGGGTTGCAGACCTCCAGGATACGGTAGGGCTGGTGGAAGTCCACGCCCTTCTCCTGAAGCTTGACAGGCACGTCCAGGGCCCAGAGGACGCCAAACCTGGCCTCCCCCAGGTTGGCCTCCAGGTCCTGCAGGGCCTGGTCAAAGGACTTGTCGGTCGTCACTGTGTAGTGATAGTCCACCGCGCACCCCTCCCACGCTTTGATCGCCGGCCCCAGCGGCCGGCGTTGCCATTATACCCGTATGGGTATTTGACAGGCAAGCTCATCCTGAACCGCGCGGAGACCCGGACATGACGAAGACCGCGCCGCCCGGCGCAGTCCCCGCTGTCCCAAGGGAGATCAGGTGAACTTGAGGAAATGCTCCACCACGCGCGCCACGGCCTTCTCGCCTGTGCCGCCGCCGGTGATTTCGGCCCGCACGTCGGTGCCAAGCTGACAGCCCAGGGCCTGCATGCCCACCCGGTTGATGGCCTCGCGCATGGCCACAAGCTGGGAAAGCACCTCCATGCAATCCCGCTCCTCCTCCAGCATGCGCTGTACGCCCCGGGCCTGGCCCTCAATGCGGCGCAGGCGGTTGATCAGGCTTCGCTTGATTTCGGGATCGAGTCCTTTCACGTTCTCCACCTCGTTTGCACCCGCCGCCCTGGCCCTGGAATCGGGGTAAGGATACCACCGGGTGTATAAGTTGAGTATAGCAAGGGTGATCACCCGGTGACAACATGGCGGCATGTGTCCATGGGGGCGGCTGCCAGTTGGCTCCTTTGGAAATACTTCCACGAGGAGATCCAGGTGCGGGAGCACCGGGTAGACTACCCCGGCGCCGTCCTCCTGACGGTGGGCGTGCTCACGCTGCTGCTGGGGCTGCTCCAGGGCGGCGTCAGCCATCCCTGGACGTCCCCCTACATTCTCAGCCTCCTGGTTGTGGCCGCCTTCTGCCTGGCCGTCTTCCTGAGGGTGGAGTCCAGGGCGGCGGAGCCCACGCTGCCCCTGTCGCTCTTCAGGAATCCCATCATCTCGGTGTCCAATCTGGCGGGATTTCTGGCCGGCGCCGTGATGATCGGCATGACCACCTACCTGCCCCTCTTCGCCCAGGGCGTCCAGGGCGCTACAGCCACGACGGCCGGCGCCATCCTGGCCCCGCTGTCCATCGGCTGGCCCATCGGCTCCACCGTGGGCGGGCGGGTCATCCTGCGCCTGGGCTACCGGGTCAGCGCCGTGCTGGGCATGGCCTTCGACGTGGTGGGCGCCAGCGTTCTGCTGCTGGTCGACCGCGCCGGCGGCCTGCCCCTCTGGGTCCTGATGTCGCTGATGTTCATCACCGGCCTGGGCCTGGGCTTCTCGACCCTGGCCTTTGTCCTGGCCATCCAGAATGCGGTGGGCTGGAGGCAGCGCGGCGTTGCCACCGCCTCCGCCCAGTTCCTCCGCAACCTGGGCTCCACCCTGGGCGTGTCCCTGATGGGCACGGTGCTCAACCTGCGCCTGATAGCACGGCTGCGTGCCCTGCCTGAGGCCGTGCCGACGGGGGCCAGCGGCGCGGAGGTTCTGTCGCGCGTCAACAACCTGCTGGAGCCGGAGACCTGGCCCACGCTGCCGGCCGAACTGCTTGCCGGATTCCGTCAGGCCCTGGCCCAGTCTCTGCGGGGCGTTCACTGGATGATCCTGGGCGCGGCCCTGGCCGGCCTGGTGGTGGCCTGGTTCATCCCGTCCGGGCGGGCGGAGGACTTTGCCGCCCCGGAGGATGACCCCGCCCCGCCCCCTGGCCAGCCTGAAACAACCGCCTGACCTTCCCCCGCGCGAGGTGATCGTTCCCTTGCTCGTCCGGTTCCTTGTGTACGGCCTGCTTGGCTGGGCCCTGGAGATCCTGTGGACAGGCCTGGGCCATCTGCTGCGGCGCGATTGGGACCTGCCGGGACGCACCTACCTCTGGATGTTCCCCATCTACGGGTCGGCGGCCTTTCTCCTGGAGCCGGCGCACGACGTCATCCGCGGGCTGGCCTGGCCGCTGCGCGGGCTCGTCTGGGTGGTTCTGATCTTTGCTATCGAATATGCTACGGGTTTCCTCATCCGCCGCCTGACGGGCCACTGTCCCTGGGACTACAGCCGGGCGCGGTGGTCCGTGAGCGGCCTCATCCGGCTGGACTACGCCCCCGCCTGGCTGGCGGTGGGCTTTCTCTTTGAACTGCTCCACGACCGGCTTGTCCTCTTGACACCCTGGCTCCACGCCGCCATGCTGGGACTGCCGGCCCTGCGCCCGTAGCCTTTGGGCTTCGGCCTCCGGACTCCGGGGCGGAGGGCGAGCGTCCGATGACTGATTCCCGGGGGTGCCGGCCGTGGCGACAGAGGTTCTGATCATTGGGGGAGGCGCGGCCGGCCTGCTGGCGGCCATTGCCGCCGCCGAGCGCGGCGCCCGTACGGTCCTGTTGGAGCGCAACCCGCAGCCGGGCATCAAGATCCTCATGTCCGGCGGCGGGCGCTGCAACATCACCAACACCGGCGACGTGCCCCACCTGGTGGACTCCTTCCCCGGGAACGGGCGCTTTTTGTACAGCTCCTTCAGGGCGTTCGGCAACGACGACATCCTCCGCCTACTGGCCGAGGAGGGCGTCGCCACCCACGTGGAGGACCGTGGTCGCGTCTTTCCCGATTCCGCCGACGCCCACGACGTGGTGCGGGCCCTGGTGCGGCGGGCGCGCGCGGCCGGGGCGGAGCTGGTCACCGGCACCCGGGTGAAGTCGGTGGAGCGCCTTCGGCCGGATGGCCGCCAGGAGCCGGACACGGCGGGCGAGCCGGCTGCAGCGGGTCAACCCGACCGGCCGGGCTTCCGCGTCACCGGCGTCCGGCTGGAGGGCCGCGGTGCCAGGGTGCGGGAGGTCGGCCCGGCGCTTATCTGGGAAACCGACCGCCTGGTCATCACCACCGGCGGCGTCTCCTACCCCAGCAGCGGCAGCACCGGCGACGGCTACGCCTGGGCCGAGGCGATGGGCCACCGCATCGTGCCGCCTCGCCCGGCCATCGTTGGCCTGGAGGCGCGGGAGTCCTGGCCGGCTGCTGTGAGGGGCGTGGCCCTGCGGGACGTCACTGTAATGGTGCGAGCCGGCGGCAAGACCTACGCCCGCTCGCCTGGTGATGTGCTGTTTACCCACTTCGGCATTTCCGGCCCCGCCACCCTCAACGCCAGCCATCAGGCCGTGCTGGCCGAAGAGGAGCACCCGGGGCAGGTGGAACTGGCGGTGCGGCTCGAGCCGGACTCCACCCGCGAGGCCTGGGAGGAACGCCTGCGGCAGGCCCTGGCCGACCACCCCCGGCAGCTGGTCCGGAACGTCCTGACCGCCTGGTGGCCGGCCTCGCTGGCTTCGACCGTGATGGACCTGGCCGGGCTGCCGGGGGACCGCGAGGCGGCCCACCTGACCCGCGAGGAGCGCGGCCGCCTGGCCGCCCTGCTCCACGAGATCCGCCTGACGCTGAAGCGCCCGCGGCCCCTGGCCGAAGCCATGGTCACCGCGGGCGGTGTGGACGTGCGGGAAGTCAACCCCAGGACGATGGGTTCACGCCTCGTTCCCGGCCTCTACTTCGCCGGCGAGGTGCTGGACGTGGACGGCATCAGCGGCGGCTACAACCTGCAGGGGGCCTACTCCACCGGCTGGCTGGCGGGGCGGTCGGCCGCGTTGGGCGAGCGGTAAGGCGTCGCTCCAGCCACATTCGACTGTGTCCCCGCAGCCACCCTGGCCGGAGGGCAGAACGCGGCCAACCGGCCCAAGTCGGACGTGCGCTCGGCCCCTTCGGGGAACACGGCGGCGACGGCCTCGGCCCACGGCCGATCGGGCTCGGGCCGTTCCAGAAGGGCCAGGACGCCCCGGTCCTCGGCCGTTCGAATGAGCCGCCCCATGCCCTGCTTCAGCTTCAGCAGCATCTCCGGCACGTCCACAGCCAGGAACGGATCCTGACCCTGGTCGGAAGCCTGCCGGCGTCGCTCCCGGATGAGGGGGTCATGGGCCGGGAAGGGCAGGTGGGGGATGATGACGCAGGACAGGGCCTCTCCAGCCACATCCACCCCTTCCCAGAAGGTCGTCCCAATGAGAACGGATGCCGTGTCCTGTCGGAAGGTCTCCAGCATCTTCCCACGGTCGGCGTCGCCGTCAAACAGGACTCGCCAGGGCGGCGCCGATGCCGCCAGGACTTCCCGATACCGCCGCACCTCGGCCATCGAGTTCAGCAGCACCAGGGTCCGGCCCTGAACGGCCCGGATAATGGCCAGGACCTGCTCCACCTCCTCCCTGTCGGGGTCGGCGTTGGCGGCAGGGTTCGCGGCCTCGTACACCAGGACCTGCCGGGCCAGGTTGAAGGGCACACCCACCTGAAGGTGGTCGTACGCGGGCAGCCGCAGGACCCGGGCCATGTAGTCCGGCTCCAGGGTGGCCGACGAAAACAGCAGCGGCATCCGGGCCGTCAGGCGCCCGGGCCCGAAGAGGGGCAGGGGCTGCCGGGGCACGGCCCAAAGGTCCTCCCCCTCCAGCCACGCCACCACATCCCTGGATTGAAGCTGCTCCACCGTGTTCAGGACCTCGTCCAGCCTCTCCTGGTGGACCTTCAGGGAGGTCTCCTCGTCCGTACCCTCCTGCATGGCTTCCTGAGTGGCCAGTTCATCCTGCAGGGTGCTGGCGGCCGAGGAGAGGTCGCTCGCGGCCTCCAAGAACGCAGCATCGCCTGGCACGTCCTGCTTCCCTTCCGCCGGCGCTGCACCCGCCCCCGCAGCCTCCATGAAACGGCCAACGGCACGGCGGACGGCCGGAATGAGGGCGGACGCCAGCAGTTGGCGGCGGCCCCAGAGTAGGCGGGCAGCATGGGCAGCAGCCCCGCCTTTCCAACCGAACTCCAAGGCATGACCTCCCTGGTCAGGATGCAAGGCCCAGTGTACCGCGCCCGCTGTCGGGCTGCCAGACTGAACATGCACGGCGGCATCTGGTATAATAGAAGCAGAAGAAAGGGCTGCGGCGCTCAGGCGCTACAGCCCTTTAGTTTCGGCAGAAGCCGTTGGGACATGCAGGGTAGGGCCCTAAGGCTCAACCAGTTCCAGCCGCGGGTTGGGGTTGTAGCGGCGGCCCACCTTGGACTGGGGCTTGCCGTTCACCATAACGATGTCGGCGGTGTAATCGAAGTTGCCCTTAAGCAGGCTGGACCCCACGGCGTAGACGTCCACCGGCACCTTCTTGGCCTCAAACTCGCGGATGCGGTCCACGGTGAAGCCGCCGGAGACGATGATCTGCACGTGGTTGAACCCCTCGGCATCCAGGGCCTGGCGAACCTTCCGGACCAACTGCGGGTTGACGCCCGTGGGCTGGAACGTGCCCATCTCGTCATGCAGGGACTTGTCGACCAGGGTGCCCGCGGTGTCCAGCCGCACGCCCTTCACCCGGTCGGGCAGGGCCCGGCAGACCTCCAGGGCCGTGTTGACGCAGTCGTTCTTGTAGTCCACCAACACCATCAGGGGGATGTCCGGAAACTCCTCCGCAAACAGCCGGGCGGCCTTCACCGTGTCGCCGCCGCAGAGAGCCACCAGGGCGTGGGGCATGGTGCCGACGCCCTTGTCGCCCCACCAGCGCACCATCGCGTCGGTGGCCTGGCCCAGGGAGCCGGAAACGTAGGCCGCGTACCCGTCACCCGTCTGGTTGGTATAGACGTCAAAGCGGTCGGCGAAGAAGAGCACCGGCTTGCCGCCCGCCGCCTCCACGACCCGCCGTGTGTTGCTGGCAACCAGGGTGCGGCGCGCCAGGATCCCCAGGTAGACGGACTCCAGGTGGGCGAACCAGTGATAGGGCCCCTCGATGGTCATCACGGTCTCGTAGGGTTCGGCTTCGTCGCCGTCGCGCAGCGAGTGGATAACCAGCTCCCGCCCGTTCTCGGAGAACTCCCGCAGGACGGCAATGGCCTCGTCCGTGCCGCAGACCACGGCGTGGTTCTTCTGAAAGACCTGCATCAGCACGCGCGTGTCGGGGAAGTGCTTGGCGGCAATCTCCCGCGTGCGGTTGAAGTAGACGGCCGAGTAGTAGCCCTTCGCGATACGGGGGTCAAGCTTGAAAGTGCGGTTGTCCAGCCGCGGCTTGTCCGCCCTGGGGTTGATGTTGGCTGCCAAAGGAAGTCTCTCCTCTCGCCTTGCCAGGCTGTCGGGCTGGCCGGCTATTTGACGATGGCTCCCAGCACGGAGGCCATCTGGTTCAGCGCAAACTCGTGGGCGGGCGGGTCAAAGGTGGCCACGCCGTCGCGGTAGACAATGGGCCGGTAACCGCGGTTCCAGAGCTCCTCCACGTTGTACAGCACGCAAATGTTGGTGGCCACGCCCACCACCTCGGCCTGGGTGATGCCGTCGCGCTCCAGGCGCTCGGCCAGATCCGTGCCGTGGAAGCCACTGTACCGCGTCTTCAGAATGCGTTCAGCCTTCGGTCCCAGTTCCTGCCGCACCGCCTCCAGCTCCGGGACAATCTCGGCTCCCCACGTGTCCCGCACGCAGTGAGGCGGGAACACGCCAAACTCGGGGTCATCGGGGCTGTGGTTATCCGTCAGGAAGTAGACCCTGCCGCCCTCCGCCGCCACCTCTCGCGCCTTGGCGGCGACAAAGGGAATGATGTCCTGGGCCGGCTTACCGGCCGTCAGCACGCCCTTGTCCGCCACAAAGTCGTTCAGCATGTCGACCACCAGCAGGGCTCGCCGCCCCTGGCGCTCCGCCTGCATGCGCCCTCTCCTCCCGCAGCCCCCGCGCCGCGCCGGGTGTGCCGTACGGCCTCGGGGACCTTGTATTTCGGTGTCAGTATGACACTAAAAACAGACGGAGTCAATACTGGATTTTCCAGGCCGGCAGCGCCGGCGGTCGCCACCGCATCCGCGCCGGTGACGCCGCCCAGGGTCGACGCGTTGACAGGCGCTCCCCTCTCATGTGACAATTCTCTGTGGACGTGAGGGGGGCTATCCGTTGGCGCATCCCCGTTTTTCTGACCGCTCCTGGACCACTGTAGACGTCGCCCTGTTCACCGTATTGCCCGCTGCTGCAGGCGCCCCTGAGGTAGCCGGTCGTCCCCGGCGCCAGCTGAAAGTGCTGCTGGTGCGCCGCACCGCTGAGCCCTTTGCCGG
>JBLNCQ010000201.1:0-11676 GCA_050260815.1 Bacillota bacterium | reverse complement strand
AGTTGGAGCCGTGCTCATCCCCGGTGCCCGCGCGCCACACCTGGTGACCGAGGACATGGTCAAGAACATGAAGCCGGGTTCGGTCATCGTCGACGTGGCCATCGACCAGGGCGGCTCCATCGCCACGGTCGACCGCGTCACCACCCACGCCAACCCCACCTACGTGAAGCACGGCGTGGTGCACTACTCGGTGGCCAACATGCCCGGCGCCGTGCCGCGCACCTCCACCTACGCCCTGACCAACGTCACCCTGCCCTACGCGCTGAAGCTGGCCAACCTGGGCTACCGCCAGGCGGTGGAGGACGACGCTGCCCTGGCCAGGGGCGTCAACGTCATCGACGGACAGATTACCTTCAAGGCCGTGGCCGAGGCCCATAACCTTCCTTACGCTCCGCTGTCAGAAGTTCTCCGCTGACCGTTTCCGACGCGCCTCTGGGAATGCTCCGCAGCGTCTGCAGCCTGGCCCGCCCCACTTGGGGGGGGCCGTTTCTGTTCTAGGGAGGAATAGGGCCTCATAAGATTCCACCAGAGCAACTGCGAGAGGTGGGGGAGGGTGAGCCGCTTCGGCCAGTTGGTTCAGGCAGCCCTTCTGCTGGCCCTGCTTGGCTTTCTGCTCCCCCGGCTCATTGAGGCCCTGGCGCTGTGGCTCAGCAGGGCGCCCGGGTGACCGGAAAGGTCCGAACTGGCCTGGCTACGGGACATAAGAGGATTTTGGAGGATTATGTAGAATCAAGGTGACGTGGAAAAAAACGAATACTCTGGTACGGTTTGCGAGAGAATGTAAGCACCATGGTGCAGAGGGGATGCGCATGAATAAGCTCATCCATGAGTTTATCAATTACCTGAGCGTCGAGCGGGGGCTGGCCCTGAACACGCTGGAATCCTATGGCCGCGACCTGCGGCAGTATTCGCAGTACCTTCAGGCCGGCGATGACGACGCTCTGGACCTGGCGTCCCGGGCGCAGATTGTCGACTACCTGCTGCATTTACAGAAGCAGGGGAAGGCGACGGCTACCATTGCCCGGCGCCTGGCGGCCCTCAAGGCGTTCTACCAGTTCCTGGTGCGGGAGAAGTACCTGGAGAAGGACCCCACGGCCAACCTGGAGTCCCCCAAGCTGGAGAAGCGCCTGCCCAAGGTGCTGACCATCCGCGAGGTGGAGCTGCTCCTGGCCGAGCCGGACCCCTCCAGCCCCGCCGGCCTCCGCGACCGGGCCATGCTGGAACTGCTCTACGCCACCGGCATCCGCGTCTCCGAGCTGGTCTCGCTGAACCTGCCCGACGTCAACCTGGATATGGGTTACATACGCTGCACCGGCAAGGGCTCCAAGGAGCGCATCGTCCCCATGGGGTCCATGGCAGTGGGTTCCGTTCGCGAGTACCTGGACCACGGCCGCGGGCGCCTGGTGCGCGACCGCGAGGAGCAGGCCCTGTTTGTGAACCACCACGGACGCCGCCTCACCCGTCAGGGGTTCTGGAAGATCGTCAAGAAGTACGCCGAGGACGCTAAGATAGACAAGGAGATCACGCCGCACACCCTGCGCCACTCCTTTGCCACCCACCTGCTGGAGAACGGCGCCGACCTGCGGTCGGTGCAGGAGATGCTGGGCCACGCCGACATCTCCACCACGCAGATCTACACGCACATCACCCGCGGCCGCCTGAAAGAGGTTTACGCGCGGACGCATCCCCGCGCCTGACCCCCGCGGCGGGCCGAAGCAAGCCGGCAGCACCCCGGGCCACGCGTCGCGTGGCCCTTCTCGTTTCTCCGGATGATCCGGCCTCTGCGCGCCGCCGTCCGGCCCCGTGGGAGGCCCGCAGCGCGTCGGGGGAGGCGCGTCGGGGGAAGCGCCTGCGGGCCCTGTGGTACAATAGTCGCGAGGTGAGACAGTTGGCAGGAGTCCATCGCGTTATCCTCGTCGTCCTGGACAGCGTGGGCATCGGCGAGATGCCTGACGCCGCAGACTACGGAGACGTTGGTTCCAACACCCTGGGAAACATCGCGCGGGCCCGGCGGGGGCTGAAGATGCCCAACCTGGGCCGGCTGGGACTGGGCAACATCGCCCCCCTGGAGGGCGTGCCGGCCGCCCGTTCGCCGGCCGGCACCTTCGGCAGGATGGCCATCCACAGCCCCGGCAAGGACACTATGACCGGCCACTGGGAGATCGCGGGCATCCTTCTGGAGAAGGCCTTCCGCGTCTACCCGCAGGCCTTTCCGCCGGACGTCATCACCAGGCTGGAGCAGGCCTTCGGCCGGCAGGTGATGGGCAACGAGGTCGCCTCCGGCACCGAGATCATCGCCCGGCTGGGCGAGGAGCACATGCGGACCGGCCGCCCCATCGTCTACACCTCGGCGGACAGCGTGCTCCAGATTGCCGCCCACCAGGAGGTCATCCCCCTGGAGGAGCTGTACCGGGAGTGCGAGGCCGCCCGTGCCATCATGATGGGCGACCACATGGTGGGCCGCATCATCGCCCGGCCCTTCGTCGGCCAGCCGGGCAGCTTCACCCGCACCGAATGGCGCCGGGATTACGCCCTGACGCCGCCCCGCAAGACGCTGCTCAACTTCGTGCAGGACGCCGGCCTGCCCGTGGTGGCCGTGGGCAAGATCCACGACATCTACAACGGCGCCGGCATCACGCATTCGGAGCACACGTCCAACAACGACAACGGCATCGACATGACGAAGGCCATGATGCAGCAGTTCGACCGGGGGCTCATCCTCACCAACCTGGTGGACTTTGACATGCTCTACGGCCACCGCAACAACGTGGACGGCTACGCCGACGCGCTGGAGAACGTGGACCGCCGCCTGCCGGAGATCCTGGAGCTGATGCGTCCCGACGACGTCCTGGTCATCACGGCCGATCACGGCAACGACCCCACCACCCCCAGCACGGACCACTCGCGGGAGTACGTGCCCGTGTTGGTCACCGGCCGGCCTGTCAAGTCCGGGGCCAACGTGGGCACCCGGAACATGCTGTCCGACCTGGGCGCCACCGTGGCCGACCTGCTGGGCGTCCCCTACCAGGCCGCCGGCGCCAGCTTTGCGCCGTCCCTGCTCCGGAGCCGCTGAACCTCGCAGGCCGCCAGGCAGTACGGCCGCCGGCTACCCGGCTGCCGCCCGGTCGGTGGCGGCCGCCGGCACAGGCACCCGCAGCAGGCCCCGGGCGGGCGCGGCGGTCGAGGGCACAGGGGCCGGGAGGAGAACGAAGCTTGCGCGCAGTTGATGTCATCCTTAAGAAGCGCCGGGGCGAGGAACTGACCGGCGAGGAGATCCGCTGGTTCATCCAGGGCTACGTTCGTGAGGAGATCCCCGATTACCAGGTGTCGTCTTGGCTGATGGCCGTCTGCTTCCAGGGCATGAGCCCTCGGGAGACCGCGGACCTGACCCAGGCCATGGTGGAATCCGGCAACGTGGTGGACCTGTCCCCCATCCCCGGTATCAAGGTCGACAAGCACAGCACCGGCGGTGTTGGCGACAAGACCACCCTGGTGCTGGGGCCGCTGGTGGCCGCCTGCGGCGTGCCCATGGCCAAGATGTCCGGGCGCGGCCTCGGCCACACCGGCGGAACCCTGGACAAGCTGGAATCCATCCCGGGACTGACCATCGCGCTGGATCGTGACCGCTTCCTGGAGCAGGTCCGCCGCATCGGCATCGCAGTGGCCGGACAGACCGGTAGCCTGGTTCCCGCGGACAAGAAGCTCTACGCCCTTCGCGACGTCACCGGCACCGTGGAGAGCCTGCCGCTCATTGCCTCCAGCATCATGAGCAAGAAGATCGCCGGCGGCGCCGGAGCCATCGTTCTGGACGTCAAGATGGGATCGGGCGCCTTCATGAAGACGCAGGAAGCCGCGGAGGAGTTGGCCAGGGCCATGGTGTCCATCGGCGAGAGCGTCGGCCGCGAGACGGTGGCCGTCATCACCAATATGGACCAGCCGCTGGGCCGCGCAGTGGGTAACACCGTCGAGGTGCTGGAGGCGGTGGAGACCCTGTCCGGCCGCGGGCCCCAGGACCTGACCGAGCTTTGCCTGGCGCTGGGCACCCAGATGGTGCGCCTGGGCCGCCCGGGGACCTCCCAGGAGGAGGCGCGGCGGCAGGTGGAGGAGGCTCTGACGAGCGGCAGGGCTCTGGCCAAGTTGAGCGAGTTGGTTTCCGCCCAGGGCGGCGACCCGGCCTGGCTGCAGGGGCCGGCCAAGGCCAGCCTGGCGCCGATTCGCCTGGAGGTGACACCGGACGCGGACGGGTATGTGCAGGCCGTCAACGCCGAGGAAGTGGGCCTGGCGGCCATGACCCTGGGGGCCGGCCGCGCCGCCAAGTCCGACCCCATCGACCCGGGCGTGGGCATTCTGGTCCAGGCCAAGGTGGGCGACCAGGTGGGCGGGTCCCGTTCTCTGGCCACGGTCATCGCGCGCACGCGGGAAGCCGCCGATCAGGCCGCCGCCCGCATTCGCCAGGCGTACCGCGTGGGCCCGGAAGCCGTTTCGGCGCCCCGGCTACTGCGGGCTCTGGTCACCACCCGAGGCACCACGCCGCTGGCGTAGCTGGAGCAGGCCCGGCTGACGTAATCGCCGCATTCCTCCATCCCTCCCGGGGCACGATATCCCTGAGGAGGGATTTGCTTGCTTCCCCGTCCAGTCCGCACCCTTGGCCTCCTGGTGGTGGCCGCGTCCCTGTTGGTATCCGCTCCCCTGCCTGCGGTCGCCGCCACCGGCGGCACGCCCGCGGCGCCGCCGGCCCCCGCCCTGACCCTGGAGTCGCCCTCCGCCGTCCTGATGGAGGCCACGTCCGGGCAGGTGCTCTTCGAGAAAGACGCGCACGAACGGCGTCCGCCGGCCAGCGTCACCAAGGTGATGACCCTGCTCCTGGCCTTTGAGGCCATCGAGCAGGGCCGGATCAAGCTCACCGACGAGGTGGTGGCCAGCCCCGAGGCCGCTTCCCTGGGCGGCACGCAGATCTGGCTGGAGCCGGGCGAGCGCATGAAGGTATCGGACTTGCTGCAGGCCGTAGCTGTCGCCTCAGCCAACGACGCTTCCCAGGCCCTCGGTGAGTTCGTCGGCGGCAGCGCCGAGGGCTTCGTCGATTTGATGAACCGGCGGGCCCAGGAGCTGGGGATGAACGACACCCACTTCGCCAACCCGCACGGGCTCGACCAGGAGGGCCACTACACCAGCGCCTATGACCTGGCCCTGCTGTCGCGGGCCGCCGTCCGCTATCCGGAACTCCTCAAGCTGACCGCCGTCTATGACACCACGGTCAACCTGGGCAACCGCAGCAAGCCGGTGCGCCTCACCAACCGCAACCGGCTGGTGCGCTTCTACGACGGGGCGGACGGCCTCAAAACCGGCATGACGGATACGGCCAAGTACTGCATCGTGGCCACCGCCAGGCGGGGCGCCTCCCGGTTCATCGCCGTGATCATGGCGGCGCCCACGCCCACCGTCCGTCAGAACGAGGTCACCAAGCTGCTGAACCTGGGGTTCGCCACGTACGCCTCCGTACCGCTGGTTAGGACGGGCGAGCCGGTTGGTCAGCCGGTGCGCGTGGTCCGCGGCACCCGCGACCGCGTGGTGGCCACGGTTCCTCAGGACTTCGGCGTGGCCGTGCGCAAGGGGCAGGAGAAGAAAGTCAAGACACAGACCGTCCTGCCGCCCAGCGTCCAGGCCCCGCTGGCCAAGGGAGACCGCGTGGGCGAACTGGTGGTGACGCTTGACGGCAAGGAGTTGGCCCGCACACCGCTGGTGGCGGCGGAAGGGATTCCCCGTGCCACCCTGCTGCGCACCTTCTGGATGACCTTCACCCGGCTGATACGGATGTGACCGCCGAAACGCATGACCCGCCGGTTCACATCGGCGGGTCTTGTCTTTGGCAGGAATTCCCAGGTGACAGGGCGAACCCCTTTGGCCGAGGTTGCCAAGGGAGGGACTGCCGTGGCCATCGAGCAGTTTGTGACCGGGCGCACGCTGGTGGTACGTCTGCAGGGAGAGCTGGACCTGGTGGCGGCGGAGGAATTCCGCCGCCAGGTAGAGAAGGCGCTAGATCAGTCGGGGGCACGCACGCTGGTGCTGAACCTGAGCCAGGTCAGCTTTATCGACAGCTCCGGGCTGGGCGCCATTCTGGGCCGCTACCGGCGCATGAGCCAGCAGCAGGGCCGCGTGATTCTGGTGGGCGCCGGACCCGCCCTGCTGCCCATCCTGGAGCTGTCCGGCCTGCTGCGCATCATCGCCCATTATGATACGGAGCACCAGGCTCTGGCGGCATCCTGAGGAGGGTGACGGGTGGAGGTTCGCAACACCATGCAACTGGAGATACTGGCGGTGCCGGAGAACGTGGGCGTGGCGCGCCTGGCCCTGGGCAGCTTCGCCAGCCAGATGGACTTCACACTGGCGGAGCTGGACGAAATCAAGGTGGCCGTTTCCGAGGCCGTCACCAACTCCGTGGTGCACGCCTACCCGGTGGGGCCGGGACCCGTGGTGATCGCCGCCGAGCACGACGGCCGGGAACTGCTGATTTCGGTCCGTGACAGCGGCCGGGGCATCGCCGATGTGGCCCAGGCCCGGCAGCCCTCCTTCTCCACGGACCCGGAGCGGATGGGCCTGGGCTTCGTGTTTATGGACTCGTTCATGGACCAACTGGAGGTGGACTCGCGGCCCGGACAGGGCACCACCGTGACCATGCGCAAGCGCTGCCAAGCGGGGCAACGGACGGAGGCGGCGGCCGAGGAGGGCTCCGCCCGACGGGGCGGGTAGCCCATGGAACATGCCGATCCCACCGCCCTGCCCCAATCGGAGGCTCGGGGGCAGGCGCTGCTGGACATGCTGGCCAGAGCGCAGGCGGGAGACCGGCAGACCCGGGAGCAGGTGGTGGAGGCCAACCTCCGCCTGGTGCGAAGCATAGTGGGACGCTTTCTGGGCAGCGGCCAGGAGGCCGACGACCTCTTCCAGATCGGCTGCCTGGGGCTGCTGAAGGCGGTCGACCGCTTCGACCTGTCCCTGGGGCTGCAGTTCTCCACCTACGCAGTGCCGCTGATCATCGGGGAGATCCGGCGCTACCTGCGTGACAGCGGCCCGGTCAAAGTCAGCCGGGACTTCAAGCACCTCGCCCGCGAGGGCCGCCGCAAGCAAGAGGAACTGGCCAAGTCGCTGGGGCGGGATCCCACCCCTGCCGAAGTGGCCGCCGCCCTGGGCGTGGACATGGAGCGCCTGCTGGAGGCCCTGGACAGCGCCGTGGCGCCCGCCTCCATCCACGAGGTCATCCACCAGGGCGACGGCGACCCGGTGTTCCTGCTGGACAGCCTCTCCGAGTCACCCCGCAGCGACGGCGAGGGACCCTGGTTTGAGCACCTGGCGGTACGCCAGGCCATGGAGAGGCTGGAACCGCGCGAACGTGAGGTTCTCCGCCTGCGCTTCTTCCACGACCTGAGCCAGACCCAGGTGAGCGACCGCCTGGGTGTCTCGCAGGTCCACGTCTCGCGTCTGGAGCGGCGCGCCCTGGGGCAGCTTCGGCAGTATCTGGGCGCCTCGTAGTCGGCGCCGGCCGCCGTCGCTCGTTGACGAATCCTTTGGGCCTCCGGCCATTGGCCGGGGGCCCTTGTCATGTCCAGGTACCCTGTCATGTCCGGGTGTCTCATCATGTCCAGGCTTTTGGAGCGCGACGTTCAGATGGTTGAGCCGCCGTCGCGCTTCCTTCGCTGAACCGGGCATACTAAGACAACCGCGACGTGGGAGGTGAATTGCTGTGATTGTGCAACTGGGGCCGCGAGGCGCGCGCCTGGTGCTGACCCTTCTGTCGCTGGCCGCGCTGACCCTGGCCGGCTTCTGGTACTGGACGTGGTCGTCGGGCCGGTCGGAGCTGCGTGTGCCGGACGGAGCCTACCTGGTCCGGCTGGCACCCGAGCACCCGCAGCCCGCCCTCACCCACCTGTTCGAATAGCCGACGGCTGCAGTGCAGAGACTCTCCCGGGGGGATTGGGCTTGGCCGACGACCTGGAGATCATCCCGGAACTGGCTACCTGCATCTATGTCCATGGCGTCTTCACCGGTTCTCGCGTGCTCATGCGGGGAGATCCCATCTGGCCCGCATCGCCGCGAGTCTTGGCCGGGGAAGCGATTCACATTCATCTTGAGACGAAGGAGGGACAGCGATATGTCAGTGGTCAAGGTCCTGGAACTGGTGGGTGAATCCAAGAATAGTTGGCAGGAGGCCGCGGCCAACGCCGTGAAGGAAGCCGCCCAGACGGTCCACGGCATCACCGGCGTGGAGGTTACCAACTGGACGGCCAACGTGGACAACGGCAACCTGACGGAGTACAAGGCCAACGTCAAGGTGGCTTTCAGCGTCGACCGTCCGTAAGTGAATGCCCGGAAGAAGGCGAGGGGGAGGGTGACCTCCCCTTCTTCTGTTCGGCGAAGGGAGGGCTGCAGGTGGACCCGAAACCCATCCGCGTGATCGTCGTGACGGATGGCGACGAGGTGGCGCGCCACGCTGTGGAAATGGCGGCGGCGGAACTGGGCCTTCGCACCATCTCCCGGTCCGCAGGCAACCCCACGCGCCTGAGCGGCACGACCCTGGCGGAGCTGTGCCGGCAGGCCGCCTGGGACCCGGTGGTCCTTATGGTCGACGACCGCGGCCGCCCCGGACTGGGGCCGGGTGAGCGGGCCCTGTCGGAGATGAGCCAGGATCCGGGTGTTCAATTGCTGGGCGTGGTGGCGGTGGCTTCCAACACCTCCGGGACCAGCGGCACGCAGGTGGACGAATCCGTGGCCGCCAGCGGCGACGTGGTGCCCCACCCGGTCAACAAGGACGGCCAGCCCACCCCCAGGCGGCCCACGCTCCTGGGCGACACCGTCGACGTGGTGCCCACGCTGGCCGCGCCGGTGGTGGTGGGCCTGGGCGACCTGGGCAAGGGCCCGGACGGGCTGGACATGGGCGCGCCCCTGACGCGACGGGCCCTGGAGGAAATCCTGCGCTTCCACGGCCTCAGGCCGCCCTGCGGTCCGGGCCGCAAGCGTTGACATCATTGCCTGGCCTCTGTTATCATGACGCCATACTTGAATAGGAATTACCTCATCTCCATTCCGAGGTGAGGTAGAGGCGCGGTTGCTATGAGTACGTCCGGTGAGCGGGAGCCGCCTGGACCCGGACCGAAAGGAGCCGCCGCCGAAGTCCCGCCGACACGCCACCAGCGACGGGGCTGGGTCAGCATCAAACAGGTGCTGGACTGTCACCACCCGGGCAACCCTCCCGAGCGGTGAAGCGCTATCTCAGATCGGGGGAGAGGGGAGGCTGCAGCCTGCGCAAGCCCCTTGATGGGGCTATTTGTTTTTCTGGACAGCGCGAACATCAACCCGGAAGAGCCAAGGGAGGACGTTTCTGTGCAGCTTTTCGGCACAGCACGGGTGAACGCGCGCGGTCATCTGGAGATTGGCGGCTGCGACAGCGTTGACCTGGTGCGGGAGTTTGGAACCCCGCTGTATGTATTTGATGAGGAGCTGATCCGCTCCAACTGCCGACAGTACCAACAGGGCTTTAAGGCCCACTACCCCTCGGCGCGGGTCGCCTACGCGGCCAAGGCCTTCATTACCACGGCTATGGCGGCCCTGGCGGCGGAGGAAGGCATGGACCTGGACGTGGTGTCCGGCGGCGAGATCTTCACCGCCCTGCGCGGCGGCTTTCCCGCCGAGCGCATGCTGTTTCACGGGAACAACAAGTCGCCGGAGGAGATCGCCTTCGGCCTGGATTCCGGCGTCGGCCGCTTTGTGGTCGACAACCTGTACGAGCTGGACCTGCTGGAGGAAGCCGCGGCACGACGGCGGATGCAGGCTCGCATTCTGCTGCGCGTCACACCGGGCATTGAGGCGCACACGCACGAGTACATTCAGACCGGACAGGTGGACTCCAAGTTCGGCCTGGTCCTGGAGAACGGCCAGGCCATGGCTGCCGTGCGCAAGGCCCTGAGTCTGCGCCATATCGAGTTGATGGGCCTGCACTGCCACATCGGTTCCCAGGTCTTTGAGCTGGAGCCATTCGCTGAGACGGCCCGGGTCATGGTCGGGTTCCTGGACCAGATCCGCCGGGAGACCGGCGTCACCCTCACGGAGCTGGATCTGGGCGGCGGCCTGGGCGTGCACTACGTCTCCCAGGATGATCCACCCACCATCGCTGACCTGAGCCGTCTGGCGTCGGGCGCCGTGCACCAGGCGACGGAGGAACTGGACTACCCGCTGCCCACGCTGCTGGTGGAACCGGGCCGTTCCATCGTCGCCGAGGCCGGCACCACGCTCTACACCGTCGGCGCCATCAAGGACATTCCGGGCATCCGCACCTACCTGGCGGTCGACGGCGGCATGGGCGACAACCCGCGCCCGGCGCTGTACGGCGCCGTCTACCAGGCCGTCGTGGCCAACCGCATGCGCCAGGAACCCACCTCCTCGGTGGCCGTGGCCGGCAAGTGCTGCGAGTCCGGCGACATGCTCATCCACGAGATCGGACTGGCCGACCCGCAGCCCGGAGACATCCTGGCCGTCACCACCACCGGTGCCTACAACTACTCCATGGCCTCGAACTACAACCGCCTGCCCCGGCCGGCCGCTGTGTTCGTCCGCGGTGGACGCGCCGACCTGGTGGTCCGCCGCGAGACCTACGAGGACCTGGTGGCCCTGGACGTCCTGCCGCGCCGCCTGGCGGCCCGGGAGGGCGTGGCCTGAGCCGTCCTGACGTCGTACCGTCGGCCGCGTCCTCGGCGCCGCAGCCTGTCCGACGCGAATTGCCAGAGCCCGCTCCCGCCATCCCGGGAGCGGGCTCCGCTCTGCCCGCTCATCGCGGCGGAACGCCGGCCCGGCATGCAGGCGCGTCGAGGCCCAGCGTGCAGGCGTGCCGCGGTTTTTCGGCAGGCTGTGCTATAATAGGCAGGTAGTTCCACCCGCGGGGGAGGGATGCCGCCGTGCCCGTCCTCGTACCGGCCCTGTTGGCCCGGTGGCTTCGCCATGCCGCCGATGCCGCGGATGCCCTGGGCCTGGAGGCTGCCCTGGTGGGCGGAGCCGTGCGCGACCTCCTGCTGGGGCGCGAACCCACAGACATCGACCTGGTGGTTGGCGGCCAGCCCGAGGATGTCATGGCCCTGGCGCGGGAGATAGGCAGCCGCGTCGGCCTGGCGGCGGAGGAGCACGACCCCTTCGGAACGGCTACCCTGCAGTCCGGCGCCGTGCGTATTGACCTGGCCATGCGGCGCCGCGAGGCTTACCAGCGCCCCGGCGCCCTGCCGGTGGTGGAGCCCGGCGGCTGGGAGGAGGACCTCCTGCGGCGGGACTTCACCGTCAACGCCCTGGCCTGGCCTCTCCGCCGCGTCGGCCACGGTCCCGAGGTGGCCCTGCACCGCGAGGACCTGGCGGCGGCGCCCCACGCCCTGGACGACCTCCAGGCCAGCCAGGTGCGCATCCTGCACGACGCCAGCTTTGAGGACGATCCCACCCGCCTTTTCCGCGCGGCCCGGCTGGCCGCCCGACTGGGTTTTCACCTGGAGCAGCGGACGCGTACCCTGGCTCTGGAGGCGGTGGCCGGCGGCGCGCTGCAGACCATCTCCGGCCCGCGCCTGGGCCAGGAACTGAGGCTCACGGCCGAGGAGGGGGAGGCCCTGGCGGCCTTTCGCCTCCTGGATGACCTGGGGGTGTGGCAGGCCC
>JBLNCQ010000200.1:0-20141 GCA_050260815.1 Bacillota bacterium | reverse complement strand
AAAACGGAGTGGGACGCGGATGGCTACTACCTGTGCCCGGCCACGGTGGAGGACGACCTGGCGGCGCTGCTGCGCAAGACCGCCCTGGGCGCCTTCCGCGCCCTGGGCTGCCTGGACGTCGGACGCGTGGACATTCGCCTGGGGCGCGACGGCCTGCCGCAGGTGCTGGAGGTCAACCCCCTGCCGGGGCTGACGCCGGCCTTCTCGGACCTGCCCCGGGTGGCTCTGGCTGCGGGCGTACCCTACGAGCGCCTGGTTAACCTGATTCTGGACGCGGCGCTGGAGCGGTATGGGCTGGTGCCCGCTCACTCGCTGCCGGCCATCGCCTGAGCGGGAACCAGATCGAGATCGTTCACAGGCTGAACTGACACGAACATCATTCAGGAGCCTTTCGTCCCAAAGACCGGGACGGGGGCTCTTCGTTTGCCCTTGACAGCGTGGTGAGATTTACATAAAGGAGGCTCCTCACTATTTGTCGAATACCTGCTGCCGTGAGTAAACGCCGCCAAATAAGCATTTTAGGCAATTGCCGGGAGCCGCGGGTGCGCCTGCGACCGCCCCGCCGTCATCGCCGCAACTGCAGCAAAGGGGTCGTTGTTTTTGTTGCCTTTCCAAGGAGACCTGGTACGCCTGCGCCCGCTCAGGCGTGAGGACCTGACGTTGGTGGGCATGTGGGATCAGGACGAAGAGGTGACCAGGTACAGTGGACGAAAATTCGCTTTCGAATCCCCCGAGAACTGGTTGGGAAGGTACATAAGGAGCAGCCGCACGCGGGCCGTGGCGATTGAAACGCTGGACGGACGCCTGATTGGCGACCTGGAACTGGAGGAGATCAACTGGCGCGCCGGTACCACCGAGCTGCGCATCACCCTGGGCGACAAGGAATATTGGAATCGCGGTTTCGGCACCGACGCGGTGAATCAGGCTCTGCGTCTGGCGTTTGTGGGTCTCGGCCTCCACATGGTCTACCTGAGGGTCTACGTCAGCAACCGCCGGGCCATCCGCTGCTATGAGAAGTGCAGCTTCCGGCGCGAGGGCGTGCTTCGCGCCGGCAGCCGCCGGGTGGGGACGGAGGACATCCTGCTCATGTCTGTGGCGCGGGAGGTGTTCCTCCGGCGTGAAGGCCGCATTCCGAGCGCCAGTGAGACGCCGGTGGCCTGATCGGCACTCCCCTGGCGGGCGACGGACAGAATCACGGCCGGGTGGAGCGGCTGCACAAGCGGCGACTGGACTCCCGTGTCCTCTACCGTACCGAGGGGAACAGTCCGCGGCGGGAAATTGACAACACGCAGGCCGATGCGCTATGATTTCGCCAAACAGCAACGGCTTGGATGGGGAGTAGTACCGTCGAACGCTCCAAGAGAGAAGGGCCTTGTGGTGCAAGCCCTTTGAGCGCGCAGACGCGAAGTCGCCCCGGAGCCGCGGCGCCGAAGCCAAAGCGGAGGACCTCCGCCGGGGGTGCGTAGGCGCAGCCGGGTTCAGCCCGATAGCGCTGGGCAAGAGCCCGCATCCCTCGCCGGTGGCCGGGGAGCGGGAATTCAGGTGGTACCGCGGGTAGGCCAGTCCTGCTCGTCCTCGAGACGAGCAGGGCTTTTCGTTTGGATCAGCAGACAAGGAGTGACAGGCGTGAAACCGACCACTGAACTGCCCACCGCCTACAACCCGAAGGACGTGGAGGACCGCTACTACAAGTTCTGGGAGGAGGGCGGCTACTTCCGCGCTGAGCCCCGCCCGGGCGGGACGCCCTTCACCATCGTGATTCCGCCGCCCAACGTCACGGGCAAGCTGCACATCGGCCACGCCCTGGACAACACCCTTCAGGACATCCTGATCCGGTGGCGGCGGATGCAGGGGTATGAGGCTCTCTGGCTGCCCGGCACGGACCATGCCGGCCTGGCCACCCAGATCAAGGTGGAGCAGGAGATCCGTGAGAAGGAAGGCCTGTCGCGCCACAACCTGGGACGCGAGAAGTTTCTGGAGCGGGTCTGGGACTGGAAGCACCAGTATGGCGGCACGATCACCCGGCAGCTGCGCCGACTGGGCGCCTCCGCCGACTGGTCCCGGGAGCGGTTCACCCTGGATGAGGGCCTGTCGCGGGCCGTGCGCCGCGTCTTTGAGAGCCTTTACCACAAGGGCCTGATCTACCGTGCCCATTACCTGATCAACTGGTGCCCCCAGGACCAGACGGCTCTGTCGGACATCGAGGTGGAGCGCGAGGAGCAGCAGGGCAAGCTCTACTACGTGCGCTACCCGCTGGAGGACGGCTCCGGTTACGTCACCGTGGCCACCACCCGTCCGGAGACCATCCTGGCCGACACCGCAGTGGCGGTGAACCCAACCGATGAACGCTATCGCCACCTGATCGGCAACTTCGTCATCCTGCCCATTTTGGGGCGGCGCCTGCCCATCATCGGCGACGAGTACATTGAGACCGGGTTCGGCACGGGCGCCATGAAGGTCACGCCGGCGCACGACCCCAACGACTTTGAGATCGGCCGCCGCCACAACCTGGACTCCGTCACCGTCATCGGCTTTGACGCCAAGATGACCGAGGCCGCCGGCAAGTACGCCGGCATGGACCGCTACGAGTGCCGCCGGGCCTTCGTCAGGGAGCTGGAGGAGAACGGCTTCCTGGTCAAGATTGAGGACCACGTGATGAACGTGGGCGTCTGCCAGCGCTGCGGCACCGTGGTGGAGCCCCTGCCTTCCACCCAGTGGTTCGTCAAGATGGAGCCGCTGGCCGGGCCGGCCATTGAGGCTGTGAAGAAGGGGGACATCCAGTTTGTCCCGGACCGCTTCAGCAAGACCTACCTCAACTGGATGGAGAACATCCGCGACTGGTGCATCAGCCGCCAGGTCTGGTGGGGCCACCGCATTCCCGTCTGGTACTGCCAGGACTGTGGCCACGTGAACGTGACCGCCGAGGAGTACGGGCCGAAGGCCTGTCAGAAGTGCGGCTCCGCCAACCTGAAGCAGGACCCGGACACCCTGGACACCTGGTTCTCCTCGGCCCTCTGGCCCTTCAGCACCCTTGGCTGGCCGGAGCAGACCGAGGACCTCAAGTACTTCTACCCCACCAACGTGCTGGTAACAGCCTACGACATCATCTTCTTCTGGGTCGCCCGCATGATCTTCTCCGGCCTGGAGCACACGGGCAGGAAGCCGTTCCATGACGTGTTCATCCACGGCCTCATCCGCGACGCGCAGGGCCGGAAGATGTCCAAATCCCTGGGCAACGTGGTGGATCCGCTGGAACTCATCGACCAGTACGGCGCCGACGCCATCCGCTTTACCCTGATCACCGGGGTCAGCTTCGGTAACGACAGCCGCTGGATTCCGGAGCGGGCCGAGGCCAGCCGCAACTTCGCCAACAAGATCTGGAACGCCTCGCGCTTTGTGATGATGAACCTGGAGGGCTTCTCCCCCGAGGAGTCGCCGGACCGGGCGAATCTGGAGCTGGCCGACCGCTGGATCCTGGGGCGGCTGGCGGACACGGCGGACAACGTCACCCGACTGATGGAGAAGTACGAGCTGGGCGAGGCCGCCCGGGCCCTCTACGGCTTCATCTGGGACGAGTTTTGCGACTGGTACATTGAAGTGGTCAAGCCGCGCCTCTACAACAAGGATCCGGAGGGGGCCGCCGCTCGGCGGGCCGCCCAGTGGACCCTCCGGACCACCCTGGAGCAGACCCTGCGCCTGCTGCACCCGTTCATGCCCTTCCTGACCGAGGCCATCTGGCAGTCGCTGCCCCACGAGGGGCCGGCGCTCATCGTCGCCCCGTGGCCGGGCGGTGTGGGAGAGGCCCATGGCCGGCCCGGCCAGCCGGTCACCGGGGAGCGGGCCGACCGGGCTCGCGCCACGCACGCCGCGCTGCAGACCCTGACTGAAGGCTTCCAGGCTGATGTGGCCGACTTCTCCGAGCTGGTGGCGGTGATCAAGGCCATCCGCAACATGCGGGCGGAGATGAACGTCCCGGCGGGCAAGAAGGCGGAGGTTGTCATCCTGGCACCGTCGGCTGCGGCCCGCCGCTTGGCGGAGCGCGGCGAAGGGTATATTCGCCACCTGGGGCATGCGTCCTCGCTGGAGATCCACAATAGCGGTGCGGCGGCGAAGCCGGAGCAGGCCGCGGCGGCCGTGGCCGGAGGCCTGGAAATCTACCTGCCCCTGAAGGGTCTGATCGACCTGGACAAGGAGCGGGAGCGGCTGCAGAAGGAGAAAGCGGCCACCGCCCTCGAACTGGAGAAACTGACGGCCAAGTTGGGCAACCCCGGCTTCCTGGCCAAGGCACCGGCCGAGGTGGTGGCCAAGGACCGGGGCCGGGCTGACGAACTGAAGGGCAAGCTGGACGTGATCAGCCAGCGCCTGGCTCTCCTGGGCTAGCCCGGCGGGTTCCATGACAACCAGCCCCTGCCGCCACCTGGGCGGCAGGGGCTGTGGTCTGCGGAGGCAATCTTGAACTACACAGAGGCACTCAGCTACCTGGCAAGTTTCAGCCGCTTCGGCATGAAGCTGGACCTGGGCCGCATGCGCACCCTCATGGCCCGCCTTGGCGACCCTCAGGAGGGTCTGAGGATTGTGCACGTAGCCGGAACGAACGGCAAGGGTTCCACGTCTGCGATGATGGACAGGGCGCTGCGGGCGGCCGGCTATCGGACCGGGCTCTACACGTCGCCTCACCTGGAGCGGTTCACGGAGCGGATCCGCGTGGATGGCCGGGAGATCGCGGCCGGGGATGTGGTCCGCCACCTGGAGGCCGTCCGGCCCGCCGTCGACGCCATGCTGGCGGAGGGGCTGGAGTCGCCCACGGAGTTTGAGGTCATCACCGCCCTGGCCTTCCTGCATTTCGCCGCCGCGCGTGTGGAGGCCGTGGTGCTGGAGGTGGGGCTGGGAGGGCGGTTTGACGCCACCAACGTCATCACCCGCCCCCTGCTGAGCGTCATCACCCACATCCACTTCGACCACACCGACCGCCTGGGAAGCACGCTGGAGGCCATTGCCGGCGAGAAAGCGGGCATCATTAAGGAAGGGCGGCCCGTAGTCACCTCGGCCGGCGAGGCCCCGGCCGAGCAGGTCATTGCCGCAGTCTGCCGGGAGCGGCACGCACCGCTCACCCTGGTGGGCAGGGACGTGACCTGGCGGGAGCGGCACTCCGGACCGGACGGTCAGATGCTGGACTTCTTCGGCCCGGGCTGGTCCTGCGGCAGTGTGCCCCTGGCCCTCATCGGCCGTCACCAGCAGGCCAACGCCGCCACCGCCGTGGCGGCCCTGCACGAACTGAACGGCCTGGGCCTGCCGGTGTCGGAGGACGCGATTCGCCACGGGCTTGCCCAGGTGCGCTGGCCGGGCCGTCTGGAGGTCGTGCGCCGCTCACCGCTGGTGGTGCTGGACGGAGCCCACAACCCAGACGGAGCCCGGGCGGCCGCCGCCGCCGTCCGCGATGTGCTGCCCCATCAGAACGTGGTGCTTCTTTTGGGCATGCTGGCGGACAAGCCTGTGGAGCAGGTGCTGGATGCCCTGCTGCCCGTGGCCTCCCGCGTGGTGGTCACCGAACCCGTGCTGGGCGCGGGACAGCGACACGCCACCGTGCGTGAGGCGGAGGACTTGGCGGCCCGCGTGGCCGCCCGTGGGTTTACGCCGCTGGTGGAGCGTGAGCCACGGTGGGCTCTGCACCTGGCGCTGGAGGCCGCCGGTCCGGAAGACCTGGTGCTCTGCACGGGCTCCCTCTACCTGGTGGGGGCCCTGCGCGGTGAACTGGTGGACAAGGAGGATGCGCCTTGAAGGTCCCCTTTGAGGAACTCGGCCACGCGGCTCTCAACCTGCCGCAGTTCGCCGAGCCCCGCTGTTTCGTCTTTGGCTCCGACGACGCCATCAAGCGCGTGTACGGACTGGACCGGCTGCAGCCGAAGGTGGACTTCAGCCAGTCGCTGGTCATAGCGGCGCACCGCGGACAGGTTCGCTCCGGAGGCCACGGCATCAAGGTGGAAGGAGTGGAGGTGGACGGCCGTCAGGTAACGGTGCGGATACGCCGCACGGACCCGCCGCCCGGCGCCTTTGTTACCATGGCCCTGGCCTACCCGCGCACGCTGGTCCGAGTGGAGCGCGCCCACCTGGGCGGGGACGGCCCATGGACCTTCGTCTTTTTGAACGAGAAGGGACGCCTCCTGGCCACTGTTCACGAACAGGTATAGGGCGTCCTGTGTCAGGGGAATCCTTCGCTTTGGGGGAAAATATTCCCATTCGCCGAAGGGCCGGTGGGGCAAGGCTTGGAGGCCAACTGCCAGGACGAAGAAACAGGAGTTTTGCAGAGTGGGCTCGAAGTAGCTGGAGACTCTGCAAGCATTCTGGTCCTGCAGGAGCGTGAGCCGTTGCAGCCCGGTACCTGGGGGTATACCATCTTTGTGTTGATTCTCGGCGCGGTCGCCGGAACCCTGATCGGTCAGGTGGCGTCCGCTTACGGGGTCAAGTTCCTCGGCCAGTCCATAGCCAACATCGGGCTGGATCCCGCCACCCTGGACCTCCGCGCCTTCGCGCTGACCGTGGGGTTTTCTCTGAAGATGAACCTGATGGGCCTGATTGGGCTTCTTGCGGGGTTTGTCTACGTGCGCCGGACATCTTAGGAACCGTCGGGAGGTCCCATGCGCTTCATCCTTGCTTCTTCCTCGCCGCGCCGGAGCGACCTGCTGGCACAGATTGGTCTTCGTTTCGAGGTCATCCCGCCCCAGTTCGACGAATCTAGGGTAGACGCCTCAGATCCGGCCGAACTGGTGCACAGCCTGGCCCGCGAGAAGGCCGGGGCCGTGGCTGCGGAGGTGGAGGGCCCGGCCGTTGTGCTGGGCGCAGACACCATTGTGCTGCTGGACGGCGAAGTTCTGGGCAAGCCCCGGGACGAAGCGGAGGCGCGTTCCATGCTGGCGCGGCTTGCAGGACGCACGCATCGCGTGCTCACCGGCGTGGCCTTGATCCGCACGCCGGAGGGGCCCATCCTGGTGCAGCACGAGGAGACCCACGTAACAATGCGGCCCCTGACGCCAGGGCAGATTCACGCTTACGTTGCTTCGGGCGAGCCCATGGACAAGGCCGGCGCCTACGCCGTGCAGGGTCTGGGCTCCGTGCTGGTGGAGAGGATTCAGGGCGACTACTTCAACGTGGTCGGCCTGCCGCTTCCCCGCCTGGCCCTCATGCTGGAGTCCCTGGGTCTGGACGTGCTAGACGTCGCTGCCCGGTAGCCGCCGCGCCCCCGCGGCCGGTTCACCGGATTTTCCGGTGAGGCGGGTGAAAGGGCGATTGAGGCACGGGTACCATCGAACCGTCAAGGACCTGCCTCCAGGCGAGCGGCCGCGGGAGCGGCTGTTGGGTCTGGGGGCGGCTGCACTTTCCGAAGCGGAACTCCTGTCCCTGGTGCTGCAGACGGGCACGGCGGGAGCCACCGCCCTGGAGGTGGCGCAGGATCTTCTGTCGCTGGGCCGGACCCCGGACGACTCCACAGCGGCTCTGGCTTACCTGGCCTCCGCTCCGGCCGAGGAGCTGGCGGACCTGAAGGGCGTGGGAATCGCCAAGGCGGCCCGGATCAAGGCGGCACTGGAGCTGGGGCACCGCCTCAGCCAGACCCGGTTGGAAAGGCCCGTCATCCGGCGCCCCGAAGACGCGGCGCACCTGGTGATGGCGTCCATGCGCCACCTGGACAGAGAACACTTCCGTGTCCTGCTTCTGGACACCCGGCACCGGGTGCTGGGCATCGACACGATTTCCGTTGGCCACCTGAACGCCTCCCTGGTCCATCCCAGGGAGCTTTTCAAGAGCGCTATCCGGCGCAGTGCGCAGGCGGTCATCCTGGTGCACAACCACCCCAGCGGCGACCCCACTCCCAGCAGTGAGGACCTGGACCTGACGGGGCGGCTGGCCGCGGCCGGGCGGATTCTGGGCATTGAAGTGCTGGACCACATCGTCATCGGCGACAACCGCTACGCTTCATTTCGAGAACGTGGACTGGATCCGGCCAGCCTGGCCGGCACATAGAAAGGGGAACTGGAGTTGGCAGGGGGCGTTCTGGGACTGTTTTCACGCGACATGGGCATCGACCTGGGTACGGCCAATACCCTGGTCTACGTCAGGGGTAAGGGGATCGTGCTGCAGGAGCCCTCGGTGGTGGCCATCGACCGGGACACCCGTCACGTCATGGCCGTGGGCGAGGAGGCCAAGCAGATGATTGGCCGCACCCCCGGCAACATCATTGCCATCCGTCCCATGAAGGACGGCGTCATTGCCGACTTCGACGTGACGCAGAAGATGCTGCAGTATTTCATTGGCAAGGCCATGTCCGGCCGGGCCTTCCGCCGCCCGCGAGTGGTGGTCTCCGTTCCCTCAGGCGTCACCGGCGTGGAGCGCCGTGCCGTCATGGACGCCACGCTGCAGGCCGGAGCCCGCGAGTCGCACATCATTGAGGAGCCCATGGCCGCGGCCATCGGGGCCGGCCTCCCCGTGGACGAACCCACCGGCAACATGGTGGTAGATATCGGCGGCGGCACCACGGAAGTGGCAATCATCTCACTGGGTGGCATCGTTACCTCCAAGTCCATCCGCGTTGCAGGCGACGAAATGGACGAGGCGATTGTTCATTATGTAAAGCGCTCGTATAATATGATGATAGGCGAGCGCACCGCTGAGGAAGTGAAAATCAGCATCGGCTCAGCCTTTCCCGTGGGTGACGGCAAGGAGGCCATGGAGATCCGCGGCCGCGACCTGGTGACGGGGCTGCCGCGCACGCTCAAGATCAGCGCGGAAGAAGTGCGCAGCGCCCTGGCGGACCCTGTGGCGGCCATTGTGGAAGCCATCAAGGTCACTCTGGAGAAGACGCCGCCCGAACTGGCGGCGGACATCATGGACCGAGGCATTGTGATGACCGGCGGCGGCTCTCTGCTGAAGGGCATGGACCGCCTGGTCTCCAAGGAGACCGGCATGCCGGTTCACGTGTCGGACGAGGCCCTGCTGTGCGTGGTCAAGGGCACCGGCAAGGTCCTGGACATGATTGAGATGATTCGCAGGACGTCCCGTAAGTAGTTGGGCAGGCAGGCCGGCGTCGCTGGACGTCGGCTGCCGTCCCTCAGGTGGTGGCCGCGTTGCCCCGAATCTTCCGCTCCAAGACCTTCTACGTGGTGCTGGTGGCCGCCCTGGCCACCCTTGTCTTGCTGGGCGCCACGCGCGTGGAGCGCCCCGCTGTGACAAGGGCGGAATCATGGCTTACCGATGCCATGGCACCGCTCCAGACTGTCAGCAGCAGGGCGGTTCGGGCCGTCTCGGGGACCTTTGACGCCATTGCCGAACTGGGCCGGCTGCGCACGGAAAACCAGCGCCTCAGAGAGGTGCTGGCCCAGCAGCCCGGGCTTCAGGCCCAGATGGAGGAGCTGCAGGTGGAGAACGAGCAGCTCCGCGGGCAGTTGGACCTGGTCAAGCGGTCGCCCCTGCGCTATCTCTCCGCCGACGTCATCGGCCGGAGTTCGGACAACTGGTTTGCCACCCTGACCCTCAACCGCGGTAGCCGTGACGGCATTGCCCGGGACATGGCCGTGGTTACGGAACAAGGCCTTGTGGGCCGTGTCTTCAAGGTGACGGACCGAACCGCCGGCGTCATGCTGCTGACCGACCGGGACAGCGGCGTCGGCACTCTGGTCGCTGAGTCGCGCGATGCCGGCATCTTGCGCGGCCAGGATCAGCTGGACCTGACCATGCGCTTCTTCAACCCGGAGGCGCGGGTGAACGTGGGGGACCAGATCCTGACTTCGGGCCTGAACTCCCTTTTTCCCAAGGGCATTCCCGTAGGCCTGGTGACCCAGGTCAGCAGCCAGGGACTGGTCACCGAGGCCGTTGTTGCCCCCGCGGTGGACTTTTACCACCTGGAGCGCGTCCTGGTGGTGGTCTGGTCGCCAACGGACGGCATGGGTCTGCCCCCGCTGCCTGCGGCACAGCCCGACCCGATCACTCCCGCCGAGCCGGGCGGGACCGCTCCAGAGCAGCCGGGCGGGCCGTCAGCCCAACCGGACCGGCCGGCCCAGCCTGCTCAGCCCGGGGAGTCCACGCAGCCCGGCCAGCCTCAGCCACCCGCCCAGCCCGGCCAGTCCGCGCCGACACCGCCGCCCGACCAGACCACCACGCCCCCGCAGGGGGGTGTTACACCATGAGGTGGTGGGTGACGGTGGGTCTCACCCTGGCGGCGACGGTGGCGCAGACCACCCTGCTGGACAAGGTGATTGTTTTTGGCGTGAAACCTGACCTTCTGCTGCTGCTGGCGGTGGCCTACGGGTTGCTTTACGGGCCTGTGCGGGGCGCCGCCGTCGGCTTTTTGGGCGGCATCCTGCAGGATGTGCTGGTGGGACGCTTCATAGGTGTGCACGCGTTCTCCAAGGCCGTGGCCGGTGCCCTGGCAGGGCTGGCCGAACGCGAGGTCTTCAAGGAGAACCTGGCCATGCCCTTCCTGCTCACCATGGTGGGGACGGTTCTCTCCGAACTGTTGGTCTACGGAACCCTGTACGCCGTGGGTCGGCACATGCCGCTGGCCCAGGCCTGGAAGCAGGTCATTGTGCCCGAAGCCATCTACAACGCGGTGCTTTCTCCCTTCCTGTACCGCGTTCTGTACCGCTACGCCCCCACCTGGTATGTGGAGGCCGAGGCCTTGACGCGCTCGCGCTCTACTCTGCGGAGGTGAAGCTGTGTGACCGTTCGCGATCCCAACACCGTTGGCGCCAAAGAAGTGGAGCGCCGCTCACGCCGATTCGGCGTCGCCGTGGTGCTGGTTGTCCTGCTGCTGATCGCGCAGCTCACCAACCTCCAGTTTGTGCAGGGCGCCAGGTGGGTGGAGGCCGCGGACATCAACCGAATCCGCGTTGTTCCCGTGGCCGCCCCCCGCGGCATGATTGTGGACCGGCACGGCGTGGTGCTGGCGTCCAACAGGCCGTCCTACTCCGTTACCCTCTTCTATACCGGTGAGAAGACCTTCCAGCCCACCGTGCACCTGCTGGCTCAAATCCTGGCGGGGGATTCCCACACGCCGGACGTGGCCGCCAAAGAGCAGGAAATCTGGCAGAAGTACCTCTACCACAAGAAGTACGTCGGCCTGTACAAGCCCGTGCGCGTCGAGACCAATATCTCGCCCGAAATCTACACGCAGCTGGAGGAGCGCAAGACGGAACTGCCCGGCGTGGACGTGGTGCTGGAGCCCATACGCTCCTACCCGACCCTGGTGGACACCTCCCCGGCGGCAGGCTTGTCTCAGCCCGCCGGCGGCGCGGCGGCGGTCCCCGGGCCGGGGCCCACGGACATCGTCACCCTGGCCTCGCATGTGGTCGGTTACGTAGGCCAGATCAGCGAGTCGCAGCTTCAGTCGGACCGCTACCAGGGCTACCAGGGCGGCGACGTCATCGGCAAGACCGGTCTGGAAGACTACTACGAGGAATACCTGCGGGGGCAGGACGGCACCCGCCCCGTCCAGGTCGACCACCTGGGCCGCTGGTTTGCCGACCTCCCCGGCGGCACGGACCCGGTTCCCGGCAACAACCTGACGCTGACCCTGGACGCCCAGCTGCAGCAGGTGGCGGAGAAGACCCTGGCGGACAAGATCCGGGAGTTTCAGACCCGCCCCGACGGTAAACGCGCCAGCGCCGGCGCCATTGTGGTCCAGGATGTTCGGACGGGAGCCGTACTGGCCATGGCCAGCTACCCCTCCTTTGACCTCAACTGGTGGGTTGGGGGGATCTCCTCCGACCACTGGAACATCCTCAACACGGACCCGCGGCATCCCATGCTGAACTATGCACTGAACGCCTACCCGCCTGCGTCCACCTTCAAGATGGTGGTGGCGTCCGGCGCCCTGCAGGAGGGCAAAATCACCCCGGACTTCACCATCTTTGACACCGGCGTGTACTGGCTGTGGCACCGCCCGAAGGACTGGAAGCCGGGAGGCCACGGTGTGGTCGACGTTCGGAAGGCGATCGTCGAGTCCGTTGATACGTACTTCTATGAGGCCGGACGTCTGCTGACGGTGGATGGCATGGCCAAGTATTCGCGAGAATTCGGGTTCGGCCAGCCGACGGGCATTGACCTGCCGGGAGAGCACAAGGGCGCGGACGCCAGCAAGGACAGCTACAACCGCATCGATCCCAAGAACGGCCAGGTCGTCAACGATTGGCAGTTGGGCGATACGCTGTCGCAGGCCATCGGTCAGGGCCGCACGCTGGCCACACCGCTCCAACTGGCGGGGTACGTGGCCGCTATTGCCAACGGCGGCACGCGCTACCGCCCCTACCTGGTGGACGAGATCCGCACTGCCTCGGGTGAGCTGGTGAAGAAGACGGAGCCTCAGGTTGCGGGGAAGGTCTCCGTATCGCCGGAGAACCTGCAGATCGTCCGGGAAGGTATGTTGGGCGCAGCCCAGTGGGGTACAGCCTCGGGCAGCTTCGCCAGCTTCCCCATCAAGGTCGGCGCCAAGACCGGCACGGCTGAGACATCCAACGGCGTGGACAACGGCGTGTTCGTTGCCTTCGCTCCCTATGACAACCCCGAGATTGCCATTTCCGTGTTGGTTCTGGGCGGCGCCCACGGCAGCTACGCCGCGGAACTGGCCCGGCCGGTGCTGGCTCAATACTTCAACGTGCCCGAGGGCGGTCCGTCGGTGCCGGTGCGCGCAGACTAACCAGGCCTGTCCCAATCTGTCTAGAAGGCGCGAAAAGACGAGGCCCGTGCGGCCTTGTTTTTTTCTAGAAATGAGCAGGGTTTTGGTTAATCATTGCAGAATATCCAAGCCAACCGGGTCGCTCCGCAACTGCCCGCGGGCGGCGGTCCGGCGCGACCTCGGCTGCGAAAGAGGGGTAGGCGTTTCAGATTGGGAAAGCGGCAGGAAGATGTTGTCTTCAAGGGAGTCAAAAACGGCGTACTGGCGGTTTTGAATGACCAGATTGAATATCCATCGCTCAAAGAGAAGCTGGCAGAGAAGCTGGCCCTTGCCGAGCGTTTTTTCTTTGAGGGTGCTGAAGTCACGCTGGATGTGGGACGGCGCATGCTGACCACGCCCCAGTTGGTTGAGCTGGACGAACTGCTGCGGGGGCGGCACGGGCTGCGGCTGGTGGACGTGCTGCATACGGACCCGGATGCCGTCGCCGCTGAGGCTGAGGAGGAACCCGCCGTGGCCGCCCGCGATGGATCCGCGCCGCGCCGGACCCCGCCGCGGGATGTGGAAGAGCAGCAGGCCCTGCAGCCGGACTCCAGCCTGGTGCGGCGGACCCTGCGCTCCGGACAACGGGTGCAGTGCGACGGCAACATCGTGGTGATGGGAGACGTCAACCCGGGGGCGGTGGTCATTGCCACCGGCGATATCCTGGTCATGGGCGTCCTGCGCGGCGTGGCGCACGCCGGCGCCACCGGCAACCAGCGCGCCGTGGTGGCCGCGTTCCGTCTGGAGCCGACCCAGCTGCGCATCGCCAACTTCATCAGCCGTTCTCCCGACGGCCCCCCCGCCGGCGCGGACCAGCCGCGCGGGCCGGAGGTCGCCAGCATCAAGAACGGCATGGTCGTTATCGAACCGTACTTGCCCCATGTGAACTAGTCGCCTTTATCAGGAGCAGGGAGGAAACGGAATGGGTCAGGCAATTGTGGTGACTTCGGGCAAGGGTGGCGTCGGCAAGACCACAACCACCGCCAACCTGGGGACGGCCCTGGCAATGGCCGGAAACAAGGTCGTGCTGATGGATGCGGACATTGGGCTCCGCAATCTGGATGTGGTCATGGGCCTGGAGAACCGCATCGTCTATGACCTGGTGGACGTGGTGGAGGGCTACTGCCGGCTGAAGCAGGCCCTGATCAAGGACAAGCGGTTTGAGAGCCTGTATCTGCTTCCCGCCGCCCAGACGAAGGACAAGACGGCCGTCAGCCCGGACCAGATGAAGGCCCTGGTTGAGGAGCTCACCAAGGAGTTTGACTTCGTCATTGTCGATAGCCCCGCCGGTATCGAGCAGGGCTTTAAGAACGCCATTGCCGGCGCCGAGAAGGCCATCATCGTCACCACGCCCGAGGTCTCCGCGGTGCGCGATGCCGACCGCATCATCGGCCTGCTGGAGGCGGCCCAGATGGCGCCGCCCATGTTGATCATCAACCGCATCCGTCCCAAGATGGTCAGGCAGGGCGACATGATGGACATCAGCGACATGATTGATATTCTGGCCATTGACCTGTTGGGCGTGGTGCCCGACGACGAATCCATTGTGGTGTCCACCAACCGCGGCGAGCCTGCGGTCCTGTCTCCGGCCTCCAAGGCCGGCGTGGCTTACCGGAACATCGCCCGGCGCCTCCAGGGCGAGGACGTTCCGCTGATGAGCCTGGACAGCGACGACGGGTTCCTGTCCAAGCTGAAGCGCATGATGGGTTTGGGGGCGAAGTAGGTGACCGAGAGAGGGGGATGGAGGGTGTTGGACTTGATTAACCGGGTGTTTGGGCGAGATGGTGGACCGTCCAAGGACATTGCCAAGGAGCGGCTCCGTCTGGTTCTGGTTCACGACCGCGCCAACGTCTCCCCGCAGTTCTTGGAAATGCTCAAGAACGAACTCATCCGCGTCATCTCGGAGTACATGGAGATCGACGACGCTGCCATGGACGTCAACCTCACCAGCGCTGAGAACTCGGTGGCACTGGTGGCCAGCATCCCCGTCCGTCGGATGAAGCGCAACGTGGCGACCCGTCAGTAGATGCCAGAGCAGAGACATGGACCTCTTTGCGGGACTGCCTGTATAATGAAAGGTGGCCGATTTTCCGGCCACCTTTTTTGCCTGCGCTGAAGTTTCCGCCTGCGCCGAAGGAGGTGGGAGGGTTGGAACGCCGTCTCCTGAAGAACCTGGACTTCGTTCTGATTGCCGTGACGCTGGCCATCATGATCTTCGGCCTGGTGGCCATTCGCAGCGCCACGGCGCCCTCACTGTCCTTCGTGAAGCGCCAGTTGGTGTTCATGGCAGTCGGCTGGGTGGCAGCTGGGTTTGTGGTCAGTTCGGACTACACGGGGTGGGCCCGCTACAGCAGCCTGCTCTACGTGGTCAACCTGATCATGCTGCTGGCGGTGCGTCTGGTGGGCCACGAGGCCCTGGGCGCCCAGCGCTGGATCAAGGTCGGCTCCTTCCAGTTCCAGCCTTCCGAGTTGGCCAAGATCATCGTGATCATCACCCTGGCCACCTCCCTCAGCCGGCGTGAGCGCATTGTCGGTTGGGGAGACCTGCTCGGCGCCATGGCGCACATCCTGCCGCCCCTGGTGCTGGTGCTGATTCAGCCCGACCTGGGCACGTCGCTGGTCTTTGTCGCCATCCTGGTGGGCATGCTGTTCATGGCCGGGGCGCCGGTAAAGAAGATGCTGCTGCTCTTCGGCGGCGGGGTGGCGGCGGCCGTCTCCGTGGTGGGCGCCCAGCTTGCCTTTCACCTGAAGGACTTCCCGCTGAAGGACTACCAGTTGAAGCGGCTGATCGTCCTGGTCAACCCTGAGGCCGACCCCACCGGCGCCGGTTACCACGTCCTGCAGTCCAAGATTGCCATCGGCTCCGGGGGGGCCCTGGGCAAGGGGCTGTTCTTCGGCACGCAGACGCAGCTCAGCTTTCTTCCCGAACGCCACACGGACTTCATCTTCTCCGTGGTGGGCGAGGAACTGGGGTTTGTGGGGGCCGTGGCCCTGCTGCTGCTCTTCCTGATCCTTCTGGTCCGGGCCGTGCGCGTGGCCGGGGAGGCCAAGGACCTCTACGGCACGCTTCTGGCCACGGGCGTCACCTCCATGATTGCCTTCCACCTCATCATCAACATTGGCATGACCATGGGCATCATGCCCGTCACCGGCATCCCGCTGCCCTTCGTCAGCTACAGCGGCTCCTCGCTGCTGACCAACACCATGGGCATTGGCATCCTGCTCAACGTCTACATGCGACGACAAAAGATCCTGTTCTAGATCTGCCGGGCAAGGCGGCGGGGTGCCGACGTGCACCCCGCCGTTTCCATCTCCGCCCTCACAGGCCCCTTCCGGTTCACATAACATGGGCCCGAGGGGGTGGTGCTGGTGCGCGTCCTGGTCACCGGCGGGGCCGGCTTCATTGGCACCCATCTGGTGCGGCGCCTGGCGGAACAGGGCCATCAGATTACTGTGTTGGACGATCTCTCCACCGGCGTGCTTCGGCCCGACCTGTCCCGGCTGGCCGCGGTGGTGGCGGCGGACGTCAGGGACGCCGAGGCGGTGGGACGTGCGGCGCTCCGGGCAGAGTGCATCTATCACCTGGCCGCCGTGGTGGGCGTGCGGCATGCGCTTCAGAACCAGGTGCGGTCGCTCACGGTGGACTGGCTGGGGACCAGAAACGTGCTGGAGGCGGCGGAGCGGGAGGGCGCCGCAGTTTTTGTGGCCTCGTCTTCGGCCGTCTACGGGAAGACGGAGCGCCTACCCATTGGCGAGGAAGACGACATTGTTCTGGGGAACACCCACCTGCCGTCCTGGACCTACTCCACGGCCAAACTCTCGGAGGAACTGCTGGCGCGGGCCTGGGCGTCGGAGCGCGGGCTGTGCGTCAAGGTGGGCCGCTTCTTCAACGTCATCGGCCCGGGACAGACCGGCGCCTACGGCATGGTGGTGCCCCGGTTCGTTGAGGCAGCTGTGAGGGGAGAGGCGCTGACGGTCTACGGCCGCGGCGATCACACGCGAACCTTTGTGGACATCCGGGACGCCCTGGACGGCCTGGAGACCGTCATGGCCCGGGGGCGCTGGGGCGAGGTCTACAACATCGGCGGAGCGGAGGAGATCACGGTCCTGGAGCTGGCCCGACGGGTGCTTGCTCTGACCGGCTCCTCCTCGCCTGTGAACTTCGTGCCCTTTGAAGACGCCTTTGGCCCGGACTTTGAGGAGATCGGGCGACGGGTGCCGGACATCAGCCGCCTGCGGGCCCTGGGTTACCAGCCCCGCCGATCGCTGGAGGAGACGCTGGCATCCATCATTGCAGAGAAGAGGGGCGCATAGGGGGCCTGCCAGGCGGATGGCCCCCTTCAGCTCTCAGGCGCCGGGTCTGCGGCCGGGCGGCTTGCGCCGCTGGGGATGATCGCGGCGTGCGCGTCGGCGGGGTGCAAACAGGCGCCTTAACTCGGCCAGAAAGACGGGATCGGGAATGCGGTAGTCGGGGGGAAGCGAATCCTTCAGCCTCGCTTCGTACTCAGGAGGCAACCGCAGTTGCGCCAGGACGCCGGGCGCCGTCTCCGCCTGCTTTTCGGGGTCAGCCTGGGTCAAGGTACCTCCCTCCTATCATTTCCTGGTAGATGCCCAAAATGTCGGACACCATGCGGGCCCCGTCCCACCGTCTGGCGGCCCGGATGCGCGCCTGCCGGCCCAGGGAGCTGGTCAGGTCCGGGTTGTCCAGAAGCAGGGCCAGCGCACCCGCCAGCTCGTGTTCGTCTCCGGGTGAGACCAGGAGCCCTGAACGGCCGCCGTCCACCATCTCAGGGATGCCTCCCGTTCGGCTGGCCACCACGGCCTTGCCGGCCGCCTGCGCCTCCATGACTACAAAGGGCAGATTGTCCTGCACCGACGGCACCACCACCACGTCAGCGGCTGCCATTAAGGCCGGCATGTCCGTGCGGCTGCCCAGGAACACGGCTCTCTCCTTCAACCGCAGGCGCCTGGCCTCCGCCTCCAGGGCGGCGCGGGAGGGACCATCGCCCGCGAACCAGCAGACAAAGTCACGCCGTCTCTTGGCGAGAAGAGCAAGCGTGGCCAGCAGGTGCGTCTGGCCCTTCTCCGGCGCCAGACGGGCAGGGCAGAGGAGGACCTTACGGCCGTTAGCCGCCTCGGCCTCCGGCGGCCTGGGCAGGCCCGACAGCCGGAAGTCGTCCAGGTCCAGACCATAGGGAACGTGTCGGAGGGACTGGGGGTCTAGCACGTAGTGGTCGCTGAAGAGCGTCATCAGCCAGAGCGAGGGAAAGAGAACGCGGTCAGGGGCGGATGCGCCCAGCTTTTCCTCCAGCTCCAGGTACCGCGTGACCCTGCGGACCTGCTGCCGGGGCCCCTTGTCCAGCCGGCTGCGGCCGGCGCGATACGCGTGCAGGGAGGCCACCAGCGGCTGCCCCGGCAGCCGCAGCCTGGCCAGCGCGCGGGCGGCGGTGGTGTCCTGAGCGTGGAGCACGTCGTACCGGGTCAGGTCGCAAAGCGCCAGGGAGAGTTCAAAGAAGTAGCGCTCCGCCTCGCGGAGGACCACCCAGGGCTCGGCCCCGGGCACGCGCCGGCGGTAAAAGCGGTCGACCCCGGCGCGAACCTGGCGGCGGAGACGGGAAACGTCGCCGCCCAGCTCCTCCCCGCTCAGTGAGATGGTGTGGCGTCCCGGTTCGAGAGCCAGAATGTCCACCTGGTGGGACAGTGACCTGAGCCCCTTCTCCAGAATGCGGATGTAGCGGTCAATCCCCGTGGTGTTGGGCAGGTAGGAGAAGGTGGCCAGAAGTACCCGCATCCTCAGCCAACACCTCCACCCCGGCTGTAGCCGTGCAGCACCTCGGCGTAGACCTCGGCCACCTCCCGCGCGGTCCGGCGGCCGTCCCAACGGTTCTGCGCCCAGACGGCGGCTCTGTCTCCCAGCCGCCGCCGCAGGTAAGCGTCAGTCAGAAGCTGTTCCAGGCCGGCCGCCAGCGCGGCCGGGTCGCCGGGGGGCACCAAGAACCCGGTCTCACCGTGCAGCACCATCTCGGGGATTCCCCCCGCGTTGGTGGCCAGCACGGCCTTGCCGGCGCTCTGTGCCTCCATCACGGCGTGCGGCAGGGCTTCAAGAAGGGAGGGCAACACCACCACGTCCGCAGCCGCCACCAGAGAAGCGATGTCATGGCTGTCACCCAGAAAGGTCACGCGTCGGCCCAGGCGAAGGCGGGCGGCCATCCGCCGCAGCGGTTCATGCAAGGGACCGCTGCCCGCCAGCAGGCAGGTGAACCGCATGCGGCGCGCCAGGATGGCCAGGGCCTGCAGCAGATGGCGGTGCCCCTTTTCCGGGGACAGGCGGGCGGGGCAGAGGATCACGCATGCGCCGGGGGCGCGGGGCACGGGTGCGGGCGGCGGCTCGTCGGCGGGCATGAGTCCGGGGTACACCACCGTGACGGCCTCCTCCGGGAGGCCGTAGTGCTGGGTGAAGACACTTCTGAGCCAGTGGGACGGAACCAGGACACGCTGCACGGACAGGGCCGCCATCCGCTCCTCGAAAGATGCGTACCGCCAGGCGCTGCGGTCTCCGAACCGCCGGACCTCCTCCGCCGTCCACCCGCCAAAGCGCGCCACCACGGGCACTCTGCGCCTGCCTATGCGAGCCAGAGCCCGGGCCGCCACCACGTCCTGGGCGTGAAGAATGTCGTAGCACTCCAGCGGCAGCAGGCTCGCCGCCAACTCGAAGGCGTAGCGCCGCACTTCCCGTCGCCGGACCACGGGGGGCACGTCGGGCAACGTGTGGGCCAGCGCCGCCGAGACATGGTCGGATACCGCGTCGGCCAGAGGGGCAGGGTCGGCCTCCAGCCCGTCAAGGGTCAGTACCAGCTGGCCCTTTCGCCACTGGAAGGAGAGCACGTCCGCCCGGTGCCCCAGTTCCTGAAGACCCTGCTGCAGGTTGGCGATAAAGCGGCTGCCGCTGCTCACCTGGGACAGTGCACCGTGGGTCGCCAGCAGGACCTTCAGCGACTTGCGCTCCACACGCAGCACGCCTCCTCCTCATTTACATAACATACTACGAGACAGCACAGGAGGTTGCGCACATGGAGCAAATAAGGGTTTCAAGCCCCTGGCACGTGGGGGTAATCGGTCTAGGCTACGTGGGTCTCCCCCTGGCGGTACTGTTTGCGCGCCGGAGCCACAGGGTCCTGGGCATCGATATCAGCCACAGGCGTGTGGATGCGGTGAACACGGGCCAGAGCTACGTGGAGGGCATCTCCTCCCGCGGCCTGGCCCGGCTGGTGCGCCGCGGGCGTCTGCGGGCTTCTATGGACTACGACCTCGTCCGCGACCTGGACGCGGTCATTCTTTGCCTGCCCACCCCCCTGGACCGCCAGGGCCTGCCCGACCTCTCGTCTCTTCTCCAGGCTGCCCGGGACATCTCCCCCAGGCTGAAACCGGGAGCGCTGGTGGT
>JBLNCQ010000199.1:0-9871 GCA_050260815.1 Bacillota bacterium | reverse complement strand
GACGCACGGAGTGGGGCTACTTCACCGGGGACCCGATGGCGGCCCTGCGGGCCCAGCTTATGGGTGGGGAGGGCCCCCACCTCCCCCTTAGTTGGCGGCTGCTGCTCCGGGGCCTGGCACTGGCGGCGGTGGCGGGCTTCTGGGTGGCGGGACGCCGCACGGGGCCAGCGCTGCCGCCGTCGCCCCAGCCGTCGCGACCGGGGGTGGAGTTCCTGGTGGCCCAGGCCCACGCCTACCGCCGCGCCGGCGCCGCGTCCGGCGCCCTGGCCTACCTGCTGAGGGCGTTTCGACGCGACCTGGCCCGGCGCACGGGGCTGCCCCCGGCGGCCCCAACCGCCGCCCTGGCCGGTGCCGCCGCCGGCCTGGGACTGGATCCGGCTGAAGTGAACAGCCTGTTGACCCGAGCCGAAGGCGGCCTGGATCGCCGCCTGTCCGACAAGCAACTGCTGGCCCTCGCTCACGAGCTGGCGGCCATGCAGAGGAGGATGCACGATGCCCGCAGCCGATGTGAAGACCGTCGCCGATCGGCTCCGCCAGGCCCTGTCCGGGGTCATCCTGGGCCAGGAGGACGCTATTGACCAGGTGTTGGTGGCTCTGTTCAGCCAGGGGCACATCCTGCTGGAGGGCGTGCCCGGTCTGGGCAAGACTCTGCTGGCGCGCAGCCTGGCTCAGGCTCTGGACCTGGAGTTCCGCCGCGTCCAGTTCACGCCTGACCTGATGCCCACCGACGTCACCGGGCAGATGGTCTACGACATGCAGGCCGGGCAGTTCCGCCTGCGCCAGGGCCCCGTCTTCACCAACCTGCTGCTGGCCGACGAGATCAACCGCACGGCGCCCAAGACCCAGGCCGCCCTGCTGGAGGCCATGGAGGAGCGGCAGGTGACCATTGACGGCCAGCCCCACGACCTGCCCGACCCCTTCCTGGTCATCGCCACGCAGAACCCCGTAGAGTACGAGGGCACCTACCCCCTGCCCGAGGCCCAGCTTGACCGGTTCATGATGAAGGTGGTGCTGGACTACCCGGACGACCAGGCGGAGACGGAACTGCTGCGACGGGCCCAGTTCGGCCCGGAGGCCTTTCAGCCCCGCCTGCGGCCCGTGGCGACTGCGGCGGACTTGAAGGGTTGCCGCGCCGCCCTCAACGAGGTGCGGGCCGAGGGATCAGTCATCAGCTATGTGAACCAGATCTGCCGCGCCACCCGCCAGAGCGCCAGCGTGGCCTTGGGGGCCAGCCCCCGGGCTGCCGTCACCCTGCTGTTGGCGTCCAAGGCGCTGGCGGCCATGGACGGTCGGGACTACGTGACCCCGGACGACGTCAAGGACCTGGCCGGCGCGGTCCTCCGCCACCGCCTGGTGCTTCGCCCCGAAGCCGAGGTGGAGGGCCTTCAGCCCGACGACGCCGTGGCTGCGGTTCTCCGCGCCGTGGCGGTCCCGCGCTGACATGATGCCCACCTGGCGTACCGTGGGGCTGCTGGCGGCGGCCTCTTCTCTCCCCCTCCTCTTCCCGGAAGACCGCGCCCTGGCGGTGTGGCTATACGGACTGGGGCTAACCGCCCTGCTCTTCCTCGCGGACTGGCTGGTCGCCTGGAAGACGCCTGTGGACCTGCGGCGGGAAACCGTGGACCTGCTGGTGCAGGGCCGCTCTCAGACGGTGGGCGTGCGTCTTGTGAACGGCAGTCACCGGTGCGTGCTGGCGGCCTGGCGGGACACGGGGGACGCGGCATTCGGCCTCGAGAGCGATATGAAGCCGGTCCTGCTGGGACCGGCTGAGCATAGACGCGTGACGTATGAAGTCGTGCCGTCGGAGCGGGGGCTGTGGCGGCTGGGCGACCTGTACGCCCGGCGCGCCGGCCCCCTGCGCCTGGCCTGGCACCAGTGGCGTGTTCCGTCGGCCCAGTCCGTGAAGGTCTTCCCCGACCTGCAGGCGCTGGCCCAACGGGGCAGCCTGATGCTGGCCACCCGCGAGCGCGCGGCCGGTGTGCGCCGTGTCCGCTTCCGCGGCCTGGGCACGGAGTTCGAGAGCCTGCGGGAGTTCACTCCGGACGACTCCTACCGAACCATCAACTGGAACGCCACCGCCCGCCGCGGCAAGCTGGTGGCTAACGTGTACCAGAGCGAGCGCAGCCAGACGCTGATGCTCCTGGTGGACGCCGGTCGCCTGCTGGTGCCCAAGGCTGGCACCCTGGGGACCAAGCTGGACTACACCGTGGAGGCGGCCCTCTCCCTGGCCACTCTGGGCCTGCGCTTCGACGACCGGGTGGGGCTGCTGGTCTTCGCCGACAGGCCGCTGGCGTACGTGCCGCCGCGCCGCGGGCGCGACCAGGTCTACCGTCTGGCCGAGGCCCTCTACCAGGTGAAGCCGCGGTTGGTGGAGCCGGACTATGATGAGGCCATGGAGATGCTGCGGGCCCGGCTAAAGAGGCGCTCGCTGGTCTGCCTGTTCAGTGACCTTCTGTACCCGGACGCCGCGCGGCGGGTGCTGGGCCAGATGGCCCGGCTGAGCCCGCGGCACTTGCCCCTGTTCATTGCCCTGCGCGACCCCGCCGTGGTGGCCGAGGCCGGCCGGGACGTGCAGCGCGTTCTGGAGGCCTACACCAGGGCCATGGCGGCACGCCAGCTGGAGCGGCGCGAGGCGGCCCTGGCCGCCCTTCGGGGGCGAGGCGGGCTGGCCGTGGACGTGCTGCCGGAGGAGCTCAACGCCGCCGTGCTCAATCAGTACCTGGAGATCAAGGCGCGCGCCCTGCTGTAGGAGCGCCGGGGCCAGAGGTACACGACCATGGGCACCAGGCTGAGGGCGGCCACGAGGAACTTGACTTCGGCCGGAACGTCCGCCGGGGTGACGAAACCCTCGACGAGGCCCGCCAGCACCAACATGGGGACGGCGGCCACCACCAGGGTGACGGCCTCCCGACCATGCCGGGCCATGGACTGGGAGCGCGGCAGGTCGCCCGGCCGTATGAGCCCCACGGCAAAGTGCAGCCCAGCCCCGCCGGCTATGAAGATGGCGGTCAACTCCAGCAGCCCGTGGGGCAGGATGAGCGACCAGAAGCGCAGGGCCCACTGGTGCTGGAACACCGCCGCCAGGACGCCCAGCAGGGCGCCGTTCTGCAGCAGGACATAGACTGTCCCCAGCCCGGCGGTGACGCCCAGGGCAAAGGACAGCGCCGCCACCTGGATGTTGTTCAGCATGATCACGGTGCTCAGGACCGGGGCCTCAGCCAGCGGCATGCCGTGCTGACCGGGCTCCGGCACGTCCCCCTGGGCCACGACGTCTCGGAACTGCTGGGGCAGGAGGGCAGCGGCATAGTCCGGCTGCCAGGTGGCCGTGGCCGCGCCGGCCAGCGCGCCGAGCACGAACAGCAGGGAGGCGGCCAGCACGGCCCGCCGCAGTCGCCAGAAGGTTTCCGGCACCTGATGCCAGAAGAAGTGAAGGATGTCGCACCAGGACGTGGTCCGCACGCCGTACAACCGTGCGTGGGAGCGGGCCACCAGGCTGTTGAGGTAGCGGTGGGTCTGCCCCTGCGGAAAGTGCGTGGCGGCCAGGGCCAGGTCCGAGCTGGCCTGGAGGTACAGGCTGCTCAGCTCCTCCAGCTGAGCCGGCTGCAGGGACCGCCAGCCGCGTCGATCCAATTCGCGGAGGAGCTGCTCCAGCCGCTGCCAGCCCGCCTGACGGGCGCGTACAAAGGAATCGTGCTGCATAGGTCCCCCCTGGAGGTGCCTCGTTGGACGAACAAGTGTCGGTGATCACACCGGAGAGCGTGGGCTTCTCTCTGGAGGTGGCGGGTCTTGGGTCACGCTTCCTGGCCCTGCTTCTCGATAGCCTGTTCAAGGGCGTGGTCGTGGCCATCATCGTCGCCCTTACGGTCCTCTCCGCACCGGGAATGGGCGGCGGGGTCCTGACGGGCGTCTTCATGGCGGTGGGCCTTGTGCTGGCCGGCCTGGTGGCCGCCCTCTACCACGCGGTGCTGGAGGCGGCCTGGAGCGGGCGGACGCCCGGCAAGCGCATCATGGGACTGCGCGTGGTGAAGGACAGCGGCGTGCCGATTGGCTTTTTGGACGCGCTTATCCGTAACCTGCTGCGTATCGTGGACTACCTGCCGTCCTTCTACCTGGTGGGCGTCATCACCATCTTCGCCACGCCCCGGCACAAGCGGATCGGCGACCTGGCTGCGGGCACCGTGGTCATCAAGGAGAGGTCCCTGAAGGACGTGGCCGCACCTGCCGCACCAACACGCGCCGATCTCGGCCTGGCCCCGGTGGTCCCCGCGCCCGGCCCCATCGGCACGGAGGCGGCGGTGCCGGAGTTGGGCGCACCGGTGACGGCGGCTCCCGTGGCGGCCCTGCTGCCGCCTCTGACCTATGACGAGGAGGAGCTGCTGCGCGACTTCCTCCGGCGGCGGGGCGGGCTGGCCCCGGAGCCCAGGGCGCAACTTGCGGCCCGGCTGGCCGCGCTACTGCGGGGCAAGGGCGCCGGGCCCGCGGACCTGGGGCTGGCTCCGGACGCGCCGGACGAGGCTTTCCTGGAGGCCTGGAGCACCGCCACGGGGGTCTGATGCACCGCGTCCAGCAGCGCGTACACGTTGGCTGCCGAGGATCGGGGGAAGCAGGCCCAATCAGGCATCACCATCGTCATCGGCGCCGCCGACGTCGATGTCGTCGTTGTCGGGGTCTGCCGCCTCGAGACCGTCGTCCGCCTCGTCCGGCCCCTCTTCCACAAAGGAGGCCAGGCCGGGACGGCCCTCCGGAGATCCCACGGCGGATCCGGCGGCCCGGCCGGAGCGCGTCGCGCCCGACTCCTTCAGCATCAAGTCGTAGACGCTCAGCTTGAACTCGTGGCTGGCCGTCTGCGTCAGCCCAAAGATGATGCCCCGCCGCTTCATGGTCTTGTTAAGGAACGTCACCAGGCGGTGGGGCGCCTCCAGCGACGAAAAGGAATACTCGCCCAGCAGGGGCAGGTGCTCATGAATGGGTTGGTGGCGGTACATGGGCCCTCCTTTGGGCAGGACAAGGGTCCGGGCATCCCCGGACCCTGTGGTGGCAGCCATAGGTTATGACCCGGAGGCGCGCCGCTGATCGGTACCGGACGCCCCGGTCTGGTACAGCGCCAGAAGGCGCTCCAGCATGTCAATGACCTGCTGCGTGTCGCCCTCGCCCGTATAGATAATGGGCTGGCACTGAAGTCTGTTCATGAAGGAGTCCAACTCGCGGGTTCCGTCCACCACGCCGTCCAGAGCCTTCTCCACCTCGCGGACAAAGGTGGTGTAGTAGCCCTGAGCGGCATAGCGGTCGACCAGCAGGTCCCGTTCATCCTCCGTCATGGCCAGGAGCCGCTTGAGGTACTCAGCCTTTTCTCGAACGTCCTTCAGCTGTTCCTGCAGGAACCCGGCGGCCAGGAAGTTGGTGCCCAGGCTGATCCCCCCTTCGGGTCTGGCAAGCAATTCGACCCGACGGAAGGGATCTCCTTCATTTTATGGCAGCTTGTGCCGAAACGCCGTGAACTGCGCCGCCTCAGACTTGCGCCCGGTCCGCATGCCAGATGGTGCTAACATAACAAAAGGCGCCGAGGCGAACACTAGACTTGAATCGGACGCCATCAGGAGGTGACTTTCATGGCCCAGTGGGTGGAAGGGAAGGTGCTTCCCCGGGAGACGCTGGATCAGTTCAAGTTCGAAGTGGCTTCGGAGCTTGGCATCCCTCTGTCCCAGGGGTACAACGGCGACCTGCTTACCCATGACGCGGGGCGCATTGGCGGCCACATTGGCGGTCGGATCGTCAGAGTCCTCATTCGCCGGGCTCAGGAGCAGCTTGCCAACGGGGGATCCATCTAGCTCTCCGGTCCCCCTACATAGCAGTGTAGGCCAAACCGGCTGCATTCATGCGGCGCGAGGCACCTAGGCGGTGCTTCGCGCTTCTTTGTCTATGGCCTGGTTGTAGGCGTCCACAGCCTCCTCCCCGCGTCCCAGTGCCTCCAGGCACCGACCGGCCCCCCACAGGTAAGCAGGCTCGTCCGGCCAGCGCCGCTGCAGGTAACGGTAGAAGGCCGCAGCCCGGAGCGGCTGGTTCGCAGCCAGCAGTGCCTCCGCTTTGGCCTGCAGCAGCAGTGGATGGCCGGCGTGGCGCTGAAGCGCCCGGTGGAGTGCGGCGAGAGCCTTGCCAGGCTCACGGAGGGCGGACAGGCCGGCCGCCTGCAGGCAGGCCAGGCGCACTTCATCGGCTCCGGCATTGGCGGCCCGGTCGAGGTAGTCCAGGGCCTCCGCGTGGCGGTCCAGCCGCTGCAGGCAGGAGGCCAGGTTGAGCAGCAGTTCCGCGTCGCCGGGCTCCAGCGCCACGGCTCGCAGGTAGTAGGGCAATGCGTCTTCCAAGCGGCCCTGACCCGCCAGACAGGCGCCCAGGTTGTTGAGCAGAGATGGGTCCTGCGGGCGGTGAAGAAGTCCCCCCTTCAGCCCCGAGGCAGCGTCGCGGTAGCGACCCAGCCGGGCCAGCAGAACGGCACGTTGAAGCCATAGGCTCTCGGAACGCTCGCCCAGGTCAGCGGCGCGCTCCAGGCAAAGCAGAGCTTCGTCCGGGTGTCCGCTCTCCGCCTGGGCCAGCCCCAGGTCCCACCACCAGCCGGGAACCCGCGGCTGGCTGGCAAGGGCTCGCGTGAGCCAGGAAGCGGCCTCCTGCGGCCTGTCCGCGGACAGCAGCAGCTTTCCCATGGCGGCCTGGGCCCTGGGCCAGTCAGGCCGCGCTTCCAGAGCGCGGCGGTAGGAGGCCTCGGCCTCGCCGAAGCGGGCCAGGCGCCGCTGGGCATCGCCCAGCATCAGCCAGTAGAGCCCATCCCGGGGCTGCATGTTAGCTGCCGCAGCGAGCTCCTCCGCCGCCCTCTCCCACTCCCCCCACAGGGCGCGCCAGACGCCGCGGCTGCCCCGCCAGCCGGCAGCCAGGCGTCGGTTCCAGGCCAGGTCCATGTTCACACCCCCGCTGTCACGCGGGGAACTTCGAGGTGGGGGAAGGAAATTCCTGCCAGCAACACGAATGCCGGAGGGCCGGGGGCCGTGGCGCACCGGGAGCCGCGCTCCGCCAGGCTCAGGCGTCCGCAAACAGCTGGGACACGGTCACGAAGCGGAAGCCCTTCTGCTCCAGGGTTGTTAGCACTTCGTCGAGAACCTGGGCCACGGCCGGGTCCGTGTCGTGCAGAATCAGCACCGCCCCGTCAAAGGCGCCGTCCAGGAGCCGCTGCTTCAACTGGTCGGCGGGCAGGCTGGTCTGGCCGATGTTGCTCCACATGACCATTCGCTGCCCGGCCCGGGAGACCGCCTGGGTCACGGTGTCATTGAAGGCCCCCTGAGGCGGGCGGAAGAACTGCGGACTGCGGCCGGTCAGGGACTTGATGACCTCGGCCCCGCGCTGGATGTTCGCCGCGGCCGCCGCGGCCCCGGCCCTGGTCAGGTCCACGTGCTGGTACCCGTGGTTCTCGACCGTGTGGCCCTCGTCCACCAGGCGCTTCACCAGGTCGGGGTTGGCTTCCGCCCTGTCACCCACAACAAAGAAGGTCGCCACGGCCTTGTGGCGGGCCAGCACGTCCAGGATGTCCGGTGTGGCGGCGGGGTCGGGCCCATCGTCAAAGGTCAGGGCCAGGCGCTGACTGGCCGGGTAGACCACGGGCTTGACCGTGGCCGACTGGTCCGGAGGCGGCGGCGCGGGGGCCGGCGGACTCGCGGGCGGTGTTGGCGCCGCGGTGCCGGTGGCGGATGTGCCCGGAATGGTCAGCTTCTGGCCCACGTAGACCCGGTCCGCGCTCTTGATGCCGTTGGCCTCCATCAGGGCACGAAGGCTGACGCGATAGCGCTCAGCAATCAGCGACAGGGCGTCGCCGGCCTTGACCGTATAGGTCTGGGGTGCGACGGACGGCGCGGCCGCCGCGGCCTTGCTCTTGAGGGCTGTGGTCAGCGCCGCCAGCGTGGCTGGACCGGCCAGCCCGTCGGCCTGCAGATGATGGTTCTGCTGAAAGGACTTCAGGGCCTTCAGCGTGCCGCTGCCGAAGAAACCGGTGGTACCTCCCGTGGGGTACCCCGCCTGGGTGAGCTGGACCTGGAGCTGTTTGACGTCGTCGCCCCGGTCGCCCTGCTTCAGGACGCGGTCGGCGGCCAGGCCAGGCGATGGCAGCACGGCCGCCAGGACCAGGGCCACCAGGGTGACGGCCAGCGCCACGGCCAGCAGACGCTTGAGGTTGGGCTGCATCATGCGATGTTCCTCCCGACGATCGGTGATGCCCCTAGCCTGCCCCCTTGTCCCGCAGATTATGTAGCCGCCCCGGCTGACCCCACATCGCATCAGCCCCTGACACGGTGAGGGACCCGCCGCGGCCGGCGGGTCCCGAAAAACGAAAGGCCGGGGTCCCGGCCTACAGGTTGACGCCAAGCATGCCCGTCAACGCGCCCACGGCGGCCGCCAGCAGGGCCTGATAGAGGACGGCCCCAAAGGACGGCGACTGGGGAAAGGCAACCAGTTGAAACACCAGCGCCACGGCCACCCAGGCGACGGCCGCCAGCGTTCCGTGCAGCCACCCCCAGGAGCGGGCGCGAACGCCGGCGGTTGCGCCGGCCGTACCGTAGGCCAGCACCTGTACGATGGTCAGGGCCAGGGGTTCCCACGGGGACCCCGCCAGCCTGGTGCCGGCGGACAGCGACAGCACCACGGCCCCCAGCAGCACCACGACAAGGGCGCCGATCAGGCCGGACATCACTGCCCGGCCGCTGAATGCCGCATCGGCCTCGGGCTGGCGCGAGCGCATCCCGGGTTTGGCCATCCCGCTCCCTCCCCCTCTGCTTCCCAGGGTATGGCTATGCGGGACGGGCCGCGCCTATGCCGGTACAGCGCGGGCAGGACCCGGCGCAGGCGCCCGGACCCGGCGTGGCCGCCTAGCGCAGGCGCGGGTTGAGGGAGCGCAGCCAGGGCGTCACCGACCGGTGCCAGCCCACCAGCAGCACCAGGTAGGGTCCGGAGAGAGTGTAGAGCACCAGGGGCAGGGCGATGAGGCTGCGCGGGTCGGCCCGCACCGCCAGAACGACCGCCAGGAGCGGCAGCAGGTAGGGCAGCAGGTTCGGGCGCGACAGGTTCAGCTTCTTGAAGTCGGGGTAGGGCACCGTGCTGATCATCAGGTAGCTGACCACCAGCATGAGTATGGGCAGGGCCAGCGTGCTCAGCCGCTCGCCGTACAGGGCCAGGGACGCCATCAGGCCGCCGCCGGCGGTAATGGGCAGGCCCGTGAAGTGGCCGGAGACGCGGAGAATGTTGAACCGGGCCAGGCGCAGCGCGCCGCTGACCGCGAACAGGGCGGTGACCGCCAGGCCGTAGGTGCCCCAGCGGTGGAGCTCCATCTGGTACATCATGAGGGCGGGCGCCACACCAAAGGAGACCACGTCCGCCAGAGAATCCATCTGGCGTCCGAACTCGCCTTCCGCCCGCAGCAGGCGGGCGACGCGGCCGTCAAAGCCGTCAAAGACCATGGCCAGGATGATCATCCAGGCGGCGGAAAGCGGCTCTCCACGCTGCACAAAGACCAGTGCCAGGACGCCGGAGGTCAGGTTGCCCACGGTGAACAGGTGCGGCAGGACGCTCAGACCTCTGCGGCCGCGCTGCCGGAGCACCTTCAGTCCCAGCACGCGGCGGCTGACTTTCAGTTTCACGCTGGCAGCCTCCCGATGACGCTCAATCCCCCACGGACCGTCTCGCCGGGGCGAACGGTCACCTCCACGTCAGGGGGCAGGTAGACCTGGGTGCAGGAGCCAAACTTGATGAGCCCGAAGCGCTCGCCGGTCTGCAGCGAGTCGCCGACCTGTGGCCAGCAGACGATGCGTCGGGCCACCAGTCCGGCAATCTGTACCAC
>JBLNCQ010000198.1:0-3616 GCA_050260815.1 Bacillota bacterium | reverse complement strand
TGCTCCGGCGGGCAGAGGTCGAAGTTGATCTCCATGATGGGAAAGACCAGCGGCTCTTCGTTCCCGACCAGGCCCACCGTGAACTCCCGGCCCTCCAGAAACTCCTCCACCAGCGCCTCCTGTCGATAGTAGCGATGAACGTGCGCCACCTGATCGTCCAGGGATCGCCGGTCTCGGCATACGGATTCGGGCGAGATGCCCATGCTCGAGCCCTCGTGTGCCGGCTTGACGAAGAGCGGAAAGCGAAGGCCGCGCAGGTCGGTACGCCCGCCGGGCGGCACCACGCGGAAGCGCGGCGTAGGCACTCCATGGTAGGCGAACAGCTTCTTGCTGGTGGGCTTGTCAAGGCTTACGGCCAGCGTCAGTACGTTGGAGCCTGTGTAGGGAATGCCCAGCATCTCCAGGATGGCCGGCACCTGCGATTCGCGGCTGCCGCCCCCCACCCCCTCAGTCATGTTGAAAGCGATGTCCAGGGGCTGCGCCTGAAGTTTCTCCCAGACGCTGCTGCTGGCCTCAATGGGCACCACATGGTGCCCTGCCCAGCGCAGGGCCTCGGCCACGGCGGCTACGGTATGTTCCCCATCCAGTTCCGCGTGGGCGTCGGGGGGATCACCGTCCTCAGGAGGCTCACCCTTGCCCAGGTTATAAAGGAGTCCAACTGTCAGGGCCATCGGTCTTCTGGTTCCTCCCGTTCCTTGATGAGTTGACGGTAAAGTGTTCAACTCGGGACCCGCGACGCGATTCAGCCCTCTCCGGAGCCCCACCCCCTGGGCCCGTACGGCGCCCAAAACACTTGTAACGAAGCGGTTTTGGGCCGTCCCGCCCACAAATTGGTTACATTATACACCCGGCCCCCCCGGTGTCAACTAAAGAGCGGAGTCCTATTGGAGGCCGTGGTCTTGCCCAGGTGAATATCCATTCATCCTCCCCCTGTTTTGGCTGTCTGAACGGTTCAGATCGCTCCTGGTTCCCCTCCTGTGAGTACTCGAGAGCAATGCCCAGGCTGCGGCTTCTCGGTAGTGCCCGCCGCACTGAGGCGTTGAGACTGACCCGGCGGAACTCTCTGGTCCTATCGTAGGGTTTTCAAACCTGGCCGCCAAATCCAACATTGTTGGGACCCCATGGTAATCGTGTTGCTTGCTGGACTAACGTAAGGTGCAGCCAACGCTACGTGCACTAATGTCGGTGAACGGCCGCTGTGGCCGACGATGAGCGGAAATTAGGCAGGACATGGTGACGACGCTATTGAAAATGGATAAATTACCCTCGAGGGGGTGCCCCGGTGCCGCGTCGCCTCAGCCGATTTCAGGCAGACTTTCTCCTTGTTCTGGTTACGGCGGTCTGGGGCTGGACGTTCCCTGCCGTCAAGGACGCCACCGCACAGTTCCCCACCTTTCCATTTCTGGCCCTACGCTTTACCCTAGGCGCGCTGGCCCTCCTCCCGTTCGCCTGGGGAAGCTTGAGGCGACTGCCACTGCGGGGCTGGCTGGCGGGCCTGGGCATTGGCAGCTTTCTCTTTCTGGGTTACGCCTTTCAGACGTTCGGCCTGGCCTTCACCACGTCGTCGAAGGCCGGGTTCATCACGGGCCTCTCCGTGGTCATTGTGCCTGTGGCCGCGGCCGTACTGGAGCGACGCTTCCCCGGCTGGCCCGTGGTCAGCGGTGTGACCCTGGCCACGATCGGCCTGGCCCTGCTGTCGCTATCCGGATCCATCCTGCCGGGACCGGGCGACCTGCTGGTGCTGCTGTGCGCGTTCAGTTTCGCCGCCCACATCGTTGCCGTGGGGCGCTGGGCGCCGGGCTACGAAGCCCGGAGCATCGCCGTGCTGCAGATTGCGGTGGCCGCCCTGTGGAGCTACCTGGCCAGCCTCATCTGGCAGCCGCTGCCCCCTCTGGCCGGGGTGCAGAGCACCGTCTGGGTGGCCATTGGCGTCACCGGCGTCCTGGCCACCGCCGCCGCCTTCCTCATCCAGACGGCTGTGCAGCGCTTTACCACCGCCGCCCACACCGCTCTGATCTTCTCGCTGGAGCCCGTCTTCGCCGGCCTGTTCGGTTACCTGCTGGCGGGTGAGGTGCTCAGCCCTCGTGGTTGGGTGGGCGCCGCCCTGATCTTGCTGGGCATCCTGGCGTCGGAGCTGCCGACCGCCCTCGCTCAGCGCACGGCTTCATAGACGGCTGAGATGCCGCGCATGGCATCCATGATGCGCGACCGCGTCTGCGGCTCCGCAATCAGGCGCTCCACGCCGGCCGCGTCTAGCCGGTGAAATGCGGCCTGGGTGGCGCCGCCGGGGTGTGGCCGAACCCTTCGGGCCCGTGCGCGGAAGACCATCGTCAACGTGCCGAGGCTCGCATGCTGGTAGACGCCGGTCACGCCGGTAGCCGCAACGGCTATCCCCGCCTGCGAGTGGATAACGCGCTGCAGAGCCTGGTGCAGGGTCTCCCCGGGGGCCACCCTCCCGCCGGGCATCTCCCAGGTGTCCGCAGCGCCACCGGCCCGTACCAGAAGAACCTCACCGTCAGGGTTGGTGACGAAGGCGTTGACGATGACAACGTAGCCGGGTTGCTGGTCCTGGGCTGGCCTGTCGGACGGAACGTGGCCGGCCAGATGGATCAAGATGTTCACCTCCACAGTGAGCCCGGGAGACAAGGACCCCACCGGCAGGAGTCGGTGGGGTCTCTGTTGCTGCGATTGGGCTGTGCGAACATGGGGCCTGTGCCAGGGGGCAGCCCTTCAGGAGCGGCCCGGGGGCGCCGGACGGCTGACGTCCACCTTGAGGCGGGCAGCTATCTCCTCAGCCAGGTCCTGGGTCATCTCCGCCTTGAGGCCCTGGAACTTGGCCGCCAGGCGGTCAAGGATCTGCTCCAGCTCCAGGAGGTTCCGCCTGGCCTCGGACGTGTCCAGCTCCACTCTGCCCACAATCGACAAAGCCTTCACCCCCCCGGCCCCGGCCCCCCTGGGTTTGCGCTGTGGGTCGGGGCCACGGCTCCATGATACAGCCACGAGATGTGGCAGGTCAAGACGGCCGGAAATGAACACGCCTCCCTTTGTGGCAAGCTGTTAGAGAACGGAAAATACCGTGGTATCGTGGTGTCAGATGTCGAACCCGTGGCTGCCTGGAGGTGCCGACGCGTGCCCTTGGGCCAACGATTGAGACTGCTCCGCGGGGACCGGAGCCAGAGGGAAATCGCCGAAGCTCTCAAGGTGACCCGTTCCGCGTATTCGATGTACGAGATTGGAGAGCGAACTCCTGACGACGCCCTGCTGGTCCGCATGGCGGACTATTTTGGCGTCACCACGGACTACCTGCTGGGGCGCACGCAGGATCCCACCTGGCCCGGGGCCGGTCACGGTCAGGGCCACCTGGCCCGAGACCGGGAGCCGCCGTTTCCTGTGCAGGTCACGGATGAGCAGCTTGAAGCCATCCTCCGCGAGCGCGGGCTCAGTCAGGACGACATCGAGCTGGTTCGCCTTCTGGAGGAGAAACGGCGCCGCACCGCGGCAAAGACCAGGAAAGAAGAACGTCGGTAGCTACTACAGCTACCGGCACTTCTCTCTCCCTCCTATACGCCCATCGGAGGCTGCTCGCCGCCGATGATGTCGTTCAGGGTCATGGGGG
>JBLNCQ010000197.1:0-22022 GCA_050260815.1 Bacillota bacterium | reverse complement strand
CTCCACACAGACCGGCGCACGGTTGCCGTCGCCCAGGTTGGCACAGAGCTGACATTTGTCCACCCGCCCGGTGTCCGGGTCAAAGACCGTCGCCTTATAGGGACAGGCGCGAACGCACTTGCCGCAGCCGGAGCAGAGCCGGGCGTTATGCAGGACCACGCCGTCACGCCGCTTTCGATACGTCCCGTTGGGGCAGACGCGGAAGCACTCCGGGTCCGCACAATGGTTGCAGGCGATGGAGAGGAAGGCCGTCTCCATCTCACCGTCCTCGGCGTATTCCATGGCTAACACCCGCCGGAAGCTGAGTCCCCCGCCCAAGTGGTTCTCCACGGCGCAGGCCGCCTCGCAGGCGTGGCAGCCCAGGCACTTCCTCAGGTCCACCACAAATCCGAGCTGCACCATACCGCCTCCTCCCATCAACCTTCTGCGCGGGATACCTGAACAAAGCACTCGTTCATGGCCGTCCCTGGACCTCCTGACTCCTTAGCCCCCATATCCGTGTCAGCCGACGGCACCACGTCGTTGATGCAGAAATCCGAGCCGCGGTACCAGGAGTCGTAACAGACCACCGCGTCCTCTGGGACGCGCCTGGTCAGGCTGGCGCGAAGCGTGGTGACACCAGCCTGCCCGGTGACAACCACCCGGTTGCCGTTGCGAATGCCCCGCGCGGCAGCCGTTTTCGGGTGAATCTCCAGCCTGGGCTCCGGGTTGGCGGCCATCAGCGGCTCCAGGTTCTGGAACTGCGAGTGCAGGGCGAACTGGCTGTGCGACGTGATCAGCCGCAAGGGAAAGGCGGGACTGGGTCCAGCCGGACGGCGGTATTCGGGCAAGGCCGGATGACCGAAGGCCCGGGCCGTCTCCGAGTAGAGCTCATAGCGGCCCGATGGGGTGGGGAAGATGTCCGTGCCGCGCTCGGGTTCGAGTCGCTTCATCTTCCGCGGCCCATCCCGGAGTTCCAGCACGTCCCGGATGCCGAGCCGGTACAGAAGCGAGTCATCAAATTCCTGACGCAGAAAGTCAAGCGGTGACCCCTCTGTGGGAAACCGCGAGGAGCCGGGAGCAAGGCTGTTCATCACCCGGGATAGGTCCATGGCGATATCCAGGTCCGACCGGCTCTCATAGTACGGCGCAATGGCCGGCTCGTTGAGTCCAACCCAGCGGTGCCAGTAACTGGCCACCGCATCCCACTCTTCAAAGAAGGTGGTGGCGGGCAGCACCAGGTCGGCGACGCGCGAAGTGCGATTGAGAAACTGGTCCACCTGCACCACCAGGTCCAGGCCCTCAAAGGCCTTTGCCAGAGCCGCCTGGCCCGGGTTCTGCGAGAACGGGTTGCTGCAGGCAATCCAGGCCATCTTCACCGGAGGGTCGTCCAGGGCCGCCAGGGCACGCCCCAACTGCGACACGGGCACCCGGCGGTGGCCCTGACCCCCGTGCGGTAATGCGACTCCTACTGAACCAGTTGGTGGATCCACGTTCTGTACGCGGTAAGTAAAACAGTAATTGTGGAGGGAGGCGTAGTAGACACCGCCGCCCGGTCGCCCCACGTTGCCGGTGATGGCTGCCAGGGCGTTAATGGCCCTCATGGTCTGCCCACCGTTCCTATAGCGCTGGAGACCAAGCCCGGCCCAAATGGCGGCAGGCCGCGCCGAGGCGTAGAGTTCGGCCAGTTTCGCCACCTGGCTGGCCCCCACGCCGGTGACGCTGGACACCCAGGCGGGATCGATCCGCTCGTCCAGATAGGAAGCGAACTCTTCCCACCCCTGAGCTTTTTCCGAAAGGAACAATCTATCCCAAAGGTTTTCCTTGAGCAGGTGGCGGGCCATGCCGAGCGCCAGAGCGCCGTCGGTACCGGGGCGGATTGCCACGTGCACGTCGGCCAGGGACGCCGTTGCGGTCCGCACCGGGTCGATGACCACCAGTTGCGCGCCGTTCTCCCGTGCCCGGTCCATCCAGGGCATCTGCGCCACCGCCGTCCAGGCCGGGTTAATGCCCCACAGGAACAAGTTGCGGGACAGTACCATGTCTTCCGGATCCGGGTTGCCGCAGTCGCCAAAATCAAACGCCCGAGCGTCACGGCCCGCGGCCCAGCAGAGAGAACCCGAAGTCAACGTCACATAGCCAATGCCATTGAAAAAGCCGTCAACGGCCTGGTGCAGCACGCCCAGATTGCCGCTGGACTTGGACAGGAAAATGGGCAAGGTGGAGCCATAGTGCCCCCTGATGTCCAGGATCTTGTGGGCAACTTGCTCCAGGGCCTCGTCCCAAGAGATGCGCTCCCACTGCATGGAACCGCGCGACTTCTGGCGAAGCGGGTAGCGCAGCCGGTCAGGGCTGTACACACGCTCCACATAGTTGAGGCCCTTAGCGCACAGCTTGCCCCGGCTGAACCCATGGCCGGGGTCACCGCTCACCCGGACCAGACGGCCGCCGCGCACGTATGAGAGTATGCCACAAGCCCCGTAGCAGTTACGGGGGCAAACATTGCGGTAGATCCTCTCGGCTGCGTCGCGTGGTGCGAAAGAGGTCATCGCTGTGCTCGCTCCTGTGTTTGGGCCGTTCGGCACAACAGCGGACTGGGGCCGTCTATGTGCTTAGTGTAGCACCGGATTTCCGCCGCGCTCAATGTCGCCGGCTGCCAATCGTCCCAGCCAGGATTCGACGTCGGGCAAATGCACAGTGAACCACCGCGTCTGGCGGTCGCGGTCACGAAGAATCTGGGCCAGACCCGGCCGAAAGTCCTGCGGCTGCCGGTACGCAACATCCAGCGGCCATGTGGTTCGGACCAGGCTATCCAGCCACAGCCGAGCGAACCCCTGTACCTGGCCCGGGTCCAGGCCGGCGCCCGGTCCCCCCTCCCCCTGGCTGGCACGTAAGTAGGCCCGCACAACGTGCCCCGCCTGGTCCGGGTTCATCCCGTCCGCGTCGTTCCAGGACGCGGTCATGGCGGCGCGCATGACCTCCCAGGCCACGTAGCCCTCGCGGGCGAAGTCAAAGTCCACAACGCCCGTGACCTCTCCCGAGGGCGCGAAGAGCAGGTTGTCCAGGCGGAAGTCGCGGTGAAGCATCTGCCAGGCGGCTCCCTTGTAGAGTTGCGGTCCCAGGTGCCAGCGCTGGACGGCCTCCCGCTTGGCCTGGAGGCAGGACAGAGCCAGGTCGTCCATGTCCGGCGTGAAGGGACGGTTCCGGACCAGGGCCTCCAGTTCATTCAGGTGGGCCACCAGCTCGACCGTCCCGGCGGGCGGCTGGGGCGGCGCGGTGTCCGGCCACTGCGCCAGGGCCTGGTGGAGCCGGGCCAGAAGGCGCCCCATCTCAGCCAGGTGGGTGGGCGTCATCTGCTCAGGCGACAGCGACTGCCCCGGCATGAACCTGGAGATGGCGGCGGCTGGGTGGCTGCTGGCGGGTCCAGAACGGTAGACCAGACGTCCGTCTCGGGTCGGCAACACCTCGGGAGCCGGCAGCCCCCGCCGCCGGGCCCACTCCTGAATCCCCAGGGTGCGTTCTGCTTCGCCCGCCAGGTCCGGGGCGTACTCCTTGAGGCACCAGACCTGGCCGTCCGTCGTCTCCAGCCGCCAGACGCGGTTGATGAGGCCGCCGCCCAAGGGCTCCACCCGTACCGCGCGTATCCCCCAGCCTGCCGCCGCCAGAGCAGCAGCGTGAGAGGACGCCTCGCTCATGCCCGCGAGACGATCCTGGCAACCACGGGCAGAACATGACGGTCCAGGTCCAGCAGCTTGACCATCAGCAGCAGCCCGGCGGCAACCGCCACGGAATTGGCCCTTCCCAGCACCGCCGCCACCAGAATGGCCAGTAGTATAATGGTGGATTCCATCTCGCCGGCTCCCTCCCTGAGGTCGCGGGGCGGCCGCCTGGCTCCCGGGGCCTCCCCTCAAACGGCCAAAATGCGGTGTTTGCCACTGGAATTGATGGTATGCTAGCATAGGTGGTGGGTCAACTACCACATTCCTGGGGGGATCGTCCTTTGCTGGCGGAATTCAGGAACGAACCGGGAACGAATTTCAGCCTTCCCGAGAACCGGGAGGCCATGAAAAGGGCACTGGACCTGGTGGCGGAGAACCTGGGCCGTGAGTACCCGCTGATCATCAACGGCGAGAAGGTCATGACGCAGGACAAGATCAAGTCCATCAACCCGGCAGAGACCAGTCAGGTCGTCGGGTACGTCAGCAAGGCGGACCAGACCCTGGCGGAAAAGGCCATGCAGGCCGCCGTTGCGGCATTTGAGACCTGGCGCTTCGTCGAACCGGCCGCGCGCGCCCGCATCCTCTTCAAGGCTGCGGCGATGATGCGCCGCCGCAAGCATGAGTTCTCCTCCTGGATGGTTTATGAAGTCGGCAAGACCTGGCCCGAAGCCGACGCCGACACCGCCGAGGCCATCGACTTCCTGGAGTTCTACGGCCGCGAGATGATCCGGCTGTCCGAGGCTCAGGTGCTCACCCGCTACATGGGTGAGGACAACGAACTGGAGTACATCCCCCTGGGCGTGGGCGTCGTCATCCCGCCCTGGAACTTCCCGCTGGCCATCCTGGTGGGCATGACCTCCGCCTCCATCGTCGCCGGCAACACCGTGCTGCTGAAGCCGGCCAGCGTTTCGCCCATCATCGGCTACAAGTTCGCCGAGCTGATGGAAGAGGCCGGCCTGCCCAAGGGTGTCCTGAACTTCGTCCCCGGCTCCGGCGGTGCCATCGGCGACTACCTGGTGGGCCATCCCATGACCCGGTTTATCGCCTTCACCGGTTCGATGGAAGTGGGCCTGCACATCAACGAACTGGCCTCCAAGATCGCCCCCGGCCAGAAGTGGATCAAGCGGGTCATCGCCGAGATGGGCGGCAAGGACGCCATCATCGTGGATAAGGAAGCAGACCTGGAGGAGGCGGCCCTGGGCGTCGTCACCTCGGCGTTCGGCTACGGCGGCCAGAAGTGCTCCGCCTGCTCGCGCCTCATCATCCACCAGGACGTCTACGACCAGGTGCTGAACCGCGTGGTCGAACTGACCAAGGCCCTGCGCGTGGGCGATCCGCGCGATCCCATGACCAACGTTGGACCGGTGGTCGACAAGGGCGCCCATGAGAAGAACCTGGAGTACGCCACGGTGATCGGCCCCAAGGAGGGTCGCCTGGTGGCGGGCGGCCAAAAGGGGCCGGACAACGGCTACTTTGTGATGCCCACCATCATCGCCGAGGTCGACCGCAAGGCCCGCCTCTTCCAGGAGGAGATCTTCGGGCCGGTGCTGGCCGTGACCAAGGCCAGGGACTTCAACCACGCCATTGAGCTGGCCAACGATTCCCTGTACGGCCTGACGGGCGCCGTCTACAGCCGAAACCGGCTTCATCTGGAAAAGGCCCGCCGCGAGTTCCACGTAGGCAACCTGTACTTCAACCGCAAGTGCACCGGCGCTCTGGTGGGCGTGCATCCCTTCGGCGGCTTCAATATGTCGGGCACCGACTCCAAGGCCGGGGGCCGCGACTACCTGCTGCTGTTCACCCAGGCGAAGGCGGTGTCGGAGAAGTTTTAGCGCCCGAGTAGCCTTGTCCTGAAACAAACGAGAAGCCATGCCATGGACAGACACCCCGCCGGCCAAAGCTGGTGGGGTGTCTGCAACAAGCGAGAGACATGTGCTCTATTCTGTTGGTCATAACACGGCTGCAACCGTTGAGGATTCACGGGTCTGGGTACGCCCATACTGGTCTGGTCCCCAGTCCGATGGCGTCCCCTTGCAGCGTAGTTTCGATCAGTCTTCGTTGACCACCATTGTTTGGGCTTTGGGCAGTCTCAAGACCAGAATACGGCGAATCTCAGACTCCACAGGTTCCCTCGCCAGAAATAGCGGTGTGGAATCTCGAGGTCCGCCCTACTCTTGAAGCTCATATGGAGGTGATGCCAGTCCCTGTTGTTAAGGCCGCTCCAAAAGTACACCAGTTGGCCGGTTGAAATACCCACCAGCCCAGACACTGCTCCGAGGGGGCAGAGTGGAGGTCGGCAGCAGCTGATAAGCAGGCCGCCATCCCTTCTCTGGGCCGCGGTGCACGACCGGCTCCAGACGGTAGCCGGTGAACCCCTCCCTCGGCAAGAGATTGGCCAGCTTCTCCGACATCACGTAACTGCTGCCGTCTACAACAACCATGTGTCGCCTGCCGAGCCAGGCTGTGTTGAACATGAGAGGCCCATCCGGGCGGTGGGCGCGCAGGCCGCAGACAGAGCAGAGTTCAAAAGGCTGTACGGCTTCCCCACGCTCTTCAGGTACGCTGCTGCGATGTTCCCCACGGCCGTGATGCGGTACAGAGGGGTGTTTTCGTACTCGGCGTCGGTGAACTCGAAAAAGTATCGGTGGCCCACGACTCCCGTCGATGCGGTGGCCGAGAACACCACCTCGACCATGGGTCTCACAGCGCTCACTCTCCCGCCGGGATAGCGAAGACCGTCACGCTCCCCAGATGCCCGCCTGTTACTCCCACAATGGCGCTATATCCTCGCTGCAACCGATGCTCAGGCTGGGCGAGAGGTCGCGCCACGATCTCCGCAACTCGCCGGTCCTGGCGTCCACAAGTGCGCCGTAGGATTGCACGCAGGTTGGAGATACGCGGGACTCAAGCTGCATCGTGAGCAGGTAGTAGGGGTGCACCCAGCCGCCCTCCCGCTGCCAGAGGACCGTGGTCACGCGCTTTGTGCCGCCAAATCCAGCAGTCCAAAACCGTTCCCCTGACGGCATGGGGAATCTGGCGTCAAAGGCCTCCCATGCGGTGTCGTCATCCACCCGGGGCCCCCACAGGGTCTGGGCTGCGACCGCTCCACTGCTTGCGATCAACAGGATTGCGATGACAAGCAGCACCATCTTGTTCAACCGATCCATGGACGAGCCCCCCTGGGGCCGGCGATTCACCGACCCGCTGCAGGTCTGGCAGTCACCTGCGCCTATCCGTGCCAGGCGTCACTCAGTCCTTCGCCGGCACGAAGTGGTAGCGCCGGGTGAAGGCGCTGGCTGAATCGATGACGACCGTCTCGGCCCACGGGATGCCAAACCACGTGTAGGCCCGCACGATCACCTGTCGACCAGCATCCTCTTGGCCTACGCCGGTGGCGCTAGGCCCGATGTTATCAACCCTTTCGACTGGCTGGAATGGCGCAACAGCCTTCTCCAGGGCGTTCAGGTTATGTCTGGCCAGGCCAAGGGCCGCCACCGCCGCTTCGCGGTCAGGTCCGACGTACTGGCCCGCAGCCTTGATCTGACCCAGCGGTAATCCCGCAGCGACTGCAAAGAGGATAAGCAGGCCGATCGACCAGCGAATGGCTTGACTCGTCTGCACCTTCACCGCTCCCTCCTCAGCCGGGGCTGGTGGTAGACTCAACCGGGTCTCACCTACTCAGGCGCGCACCCTGTCCGCTCCAAGCCCGGCGGCCAGCGGCGGGATCACTGAGACAGCAATCCCCACCGCCCACATGCCTCCCGCGATCCAGCGGTAAACCTCAATGGACGCGTGCACGCCCGTCCCCAGGAGCAGTCCGCTTAGCGCGAACAGGACCGGCATGGTTACCCTCTCCACCGTGGTGCGCCCCGCGCCCCAGGCATACACGCTCGCCAGGGCAAGCACCGGAGGCAGCCACAGGTCGACCAGGTTCAGGTGGCCCAACCATGAAAGCGGAACGAGGGCCAGATAGCTGAGGTACAGAAAGCCAAGGATCATCACCGGCGCCGCGATGAGGCCGGTGAACAGTATGTCACCCACGATACCAGGCTGCCCCCGGCGTCTGCGGAACGTCCCCATCAGAAGCCCCCCTAGGATGATCGCAGACCAGAACCCCACCCAAGTCCAATCCCTCCAAGGCATGCCCCTTACCTCCCAACACAGGGTATTCCGGACTTCATGGTGCAGGTGGCCAGCCACAACGATGGACACGTTGCTCAGACCCCCAGGCCCACCCGTCGTGCCAGGCTTCGTCCCGACCAGGCCGGCGCCAGAAGTACCACCAGGGCGCGGATTTGTACCGTGGACCATCTGCCAGCAACCCTACGTGCTCAGCGCGCCCGGCTCGCACAATCAGGCGGACTGGCGAGTCGCCCCTCGGGACCTGGAAAGCCCACGTCCGCTGGACGTCGGACTCGGCAGGGCGAGACACTGGAAGAAGCCCATGCGATGGCGCAGGACGCCAAGAAGACGTGGTTGCTGGATGCGCTCAACCACGGCGAAACTATCCCGGAACCCGTGGATGAAGCTTACTCGGGCCGCATTCTCCTTCGCACCCCCAGGTCCCTGCACAAGGAGTTGGTCGAGCGCGCCAGAAGGGAAGGCGTGAGCCTCAACCAGTTCATGATCTACCAACTCTCCAAGAGCCTGGGGAGGAAGGTGTAGCTCCGACCTAGACCCACAACGACCACACACCAGCGCCTCCCCGCATCGGGGAGGCGCCTGACTTGTTTGGCGCATACAAGCTTGATGCCGTGTCCCAAAGAGCACTGACGCTACCCCGTCCGCTCCCCCTCCGCGTCGCGCCCCAGCGCGGCCAGGATGCCCCGAATCGTGGTCCCGCGGGCCGTGTAGTGGGTGTGCAGTAGCTCGTGGGACCGGTGGGACAGGGGCTTGCCCAGGAACTCGCGGTACAACTCTTGCACCGCCGGGTTCTCGTGGGACTTGCGGATCACGGCGCGCTCGTCCAGGTCGTAGACGGCGTCCATGCGCTTGCGGAGGATATCGGGGTCGCGGGAGATGGGCTGGCCGCCGCCGCCGATGCAGCCGCCCGGGCAGCCCATGATCTCGATGAACTGGTAGGGCATGGGCTGGCGCTTGGCCCGAGCCTCCATCAGCCGGTCCATCACCTGGCGGGCGTGGCCCAGGCTGTGGGCGACGGCCACCTTGAGGTGCAGGTCGCCGACCGCTACCTCCGCCTCCTTGACCCCGTCCAGGCCGCGGACGTCGGTAAAGTTGACCTGCTTCAGCTCCTGACCGGTCACCCATTCGTAGGCGGTGCGCAGGGCGGCCTCCATCACGCCGCCGGTGGCGCCAAAGATGACGGCGGCACCGGTGCTCTTGCCCAGGGGGTCGTCATAGTCCTCGGCGGGAAGCTCCGCCGGGTTGATGCCCGCCTGCTTCAGCATGCGGCCCAGCTCACGGGTGGTGAGGACAATGTCCACGTCGCGGAAGCCGCTGGCGTTCATCTCCGGCCGTGAGGCCTCGAACTTCTTGGCCGTGCAGGGCATGATGGAGACCACGGTCATGGTGGCAGGGTCCACCCCGGCCCGCTGGGCGTAGTAGGTCTTGGCCACGGCGCCGAACATCTGCTGCGGCGACTTGCAGGAGGAGACGTGCTCCAACAGGCTGGGGTAGAAGTGCTCGATGAACTTGATCCACCCCGGGCTGCAGGAAGTGATGAGCGGCAGGGGACCACCGGACTTGACGCGCTCCACCAGTTCGCTGGCCTCTTCCAGGATGGTCAGGTCGGCGGTAAAGTTGGTGTCGAAAACCCGGTCAAAGCCCAGGCGGCGGAGAGCCGCCACCATCTGGCCCGGCGTCACGGCCCCCGGCGGCAGGCCGAAGATCTCACCCAGGGCCACGCGCACGGCCGGGGCCGTCTGCACCACCACATGGCGATGCGGGTCGTAGAGGGCGCGCCAGACCGCGTCGGTCTCGTCGCGCTCGGTGATGGCCCCGGTGGGGCAGGCCTTGGAGCACTGGCCGCACAACGTACAGGTGGACTCGATCAGATCCCGATCGTAGGGGGCGCCAACGCGGGCCCGGAAGTTGCGCTCAATGAGACCAATGGCGGAGACGGTCTGCACCTTCTCGCAGGTGGACACGCAGCGACGGCAGAGCACGCACTTGGAGGGGTCCCAGACCAGCGACGGCGTGGACGCGTCGCGCTTCCAGGCCCGCTTCTCGCCGGTGTAGGGGACCTCGTGCACGCCCAGCTGGTGGGCCAGGGCCTCAAGCTCGCAGGAGCCGCTGCGCAGGCAGGTGGGGCACTCCACATGATGGTCCGAAAGCAGCAGTTCGATCACTGTCCGCCGGGCGTCCCGCAGGGCTGGCCCCTGGGTGGTCACCACCATGCCCTCCTGCACCGGCTGGACGCAGGAGGTCACCAGCCCGGCCATGCCGGTCACCTGCACCAGGCAGAGGCGGCAGGCCCCGATGCTGTTGATGTTCTCCAGGTAGCACAGCGTGGGGATGTGGATGCCGGCGGCACGGGCCGCCTGCAGGATGGTGCTGCCGGCGGGAGCCTCCACGGGGCGGCCGTCGATGGTCAGTTTCACCGTAGCCGGGTTGGCCGTGGTCATGGCTGATACCCCCTTGCTGCGGCGTGACGGTTCTCCGGCCGCCGCCCCCGCGGCCAGCAGACATCGGCCGGACAGGAGCGGGCCCGGCTGCGCACGTGCTCCTCGAACTCCCACCGGAAGTGCCGCAGGGCGGACAGGACCAGGTTCGGAGCCGTCTGACCCAGTCCGCACAGCGACGCCATCTTGACGCCCCAGCTCAGCTCCTCCAGGGCGTCCAGATCCTCCTCGCGGCCGCGTCCCCGGGTCATCCGCGTCAGAATGTCCAGGATGCGCTGGGTGCCCACGCGGCAGGGGGTGCACTGGCTGCAGGACTCGTTGGCGTAGAAGGCGGCCATGACCTGAGCCGCCTTGACCAGGCAGATGCTGTCGTCGTAGACAATGACCCCGGCCGTGCCCAGCATGGAGCCCGCCGCCGCCACGGACTCGAAGTCCATGGGCGTATCCAGGTGCTTCTCCACCAGCAGCGGTGCCGAGCCGCCCCCGGGCTGGGCCGCCTTGAAGCGGCGGCGGGGCAGGAGGCCCCCGGCCGTCTCGATCACCTGGCGCAGGGTGGTCCCCAGCGGAAGCTCATAGTTGCCCGGGTTGGCCACCTGCCCGGAGACCGAGAAGATCTTGGGGCCGGCACTCTTTTCGGAGCCCAGGCTGCGGTACCAGGCCGCACCCTTGCCAAGGATGTGCGGCAGGCTGGACAGCGTCTCCACATTGTTGATGATGGTGGGCATGCCGTAAAGCCCGCGCCCAGCCGGGAAGGGCGGGCGCAGCCAGGGCTCGCCCCGCTTGCCCTCCAGGGAGTCCAGGAGCGCGGTCTCCTCGCCGCAGATATAGGCGCCGGCGCCACGGTGCACCACAATCTCCTGTGAGAAGTCCGTCCCCAGGATGTGCTCGCCCACGTACCCCCGCGCCCGCGCCTCGTCCAGGGCCTGTATCAACATGTCATACCCACGCTTCATCTCGCCGCGGATATAGATGAAGGACCGGGCCGCGCGGATGGCGTAGGCCGCCAGCAGCACGCCCTCCAGCAACTGGTGCGGGTGCTTTTCGATCAGCATACGATTGCTGAAGGTTCCCGGTTCGGACTCGTCGGCGTTGCAGACCAGGTAGCGGGGGCGCCCGTCGTCCGGCAGGAACGTCCACTTGCGGCCCGTGGGAAACCCAGCGCCGCCACGACCCCGCAGCCCGGACGCGATGACCTCGTGGACCACGTCCCCTGGCGACATGTCGTGGACAGCGCGGTGCAGGGCCTGGTAGCCGCCCTGGTCTTCGTAGACGTGCAGATCGGTCAGATTCAGCGTGCCGATGCCCCGGGTCAGGACAGGCTCAAACACGGCCGCCCACCTCCCTGACGCGCGCGGCGAACAGCGCCTCGCCGGTTGAGGGGTACTCGGCCAGGCGAGCCAGGGCCTCGCCGTCATCCTGACGGAGGGCCGTGACCAGGTCCCGTACCTTCACCGGATTGAGCCGCAGGAAATACTCGCGGTTCACCTGGACCACGGGCCCGGCGTCACAGGCCGCCAGGCACTCGCTGGTGGCCTCCAGGGTGATCAGGCCGTCCGGCGTGGTCTCTCCTTCCTCAATCCCCAGGGCTTTCTTGAAGGCCTCCACAACGCGGTCGGCGTGGGCCATGTGGCAGGGCAGGCTGGTACAGACCGTGACCACGAAGCGCCCGGTCCTCTCACCGTGGTACATGGCGTAGAAGGAGGCCACGGACTCCACCGCCGACATGGGCATCCCCAGCACCCCAGCGATGGCCTCCAGGTCGCCCTGGGTGATGAAGCCGCGCTCCTCTTGCGCCAGATGGAGCAGGGGCATGATGGCGGACCTGCCCTCAGGATACAGGGCAACCAGCCGTGCCACCTCGTCCTTTCGCCGCTCCGTCCAGGCGGGGGGTCCGCCTCGAGCAAACCGCATCGTCCCACCTCCCCGTGTTAGGACCCTACGGTCTGGCCTCTCACGCGACTCCCGCCGTTGGCTTCTCCTACCCCATTCTGCCGTTCTTGTGAAGGCAATCACAACAGGGGCCGCCAGCCGTTTTCGCCCGCCCCAAGCGTTTTGGGCCAACTAGCTGGCCGCCAGCCCACATCAGCCAGAATTTACGGACTTTATAGCCCGGACATGGTTAAAATGTGACAGCCACAGCAAAGAAAGCGCCCACTGTTAAAATTGACTGCATAAGGAGGGCCGGGCTTGCAGGCAGCCGGCCCTCGCTACTTCATGCAGGGTGGCACTAAAACATCAGTCTCAGCGCTTCGCGCCCACTCATCCCCTCGTGAACGCCCAGGCGCCGGGCGGCGTCGGTGACGCTCTCCAGCGGCCCGGCCAGCAGGTCGTCCAGGGTCCGCACCCCTACCGCGCGCCCCGCCACGATCTCCCTGTCCGCCAGACGGCTGTTGAGCAGCCCCACGTCCAGGGCCCCGCACATGATGTAGCCCCTGCCCGTGCTGATGGCTATCAGCCTCGTCTTGGGTAATTCCACGGTGACACCCACCGCCACCCGACCTTCCAGGTCAACCGGCTTCATCTCTACCACGCGGTCCATCGCCCCCTTCCCCGCCAGTCTATGCGCCGGCAAGGGATGGGACTGTTGCCGCATCACCCGGTAAGCGCTTTCCGACGGCGAGAATACGCAATTCCGACCCGTCATCTGTGAACTGATAGATGATCCGAAGGTCGGCCCTCATGCTCGGAGGAGGTGCGGAGCTGCTGAAAAACTTCTTTCGATACCATCCCTGATAAGGTGGCCGCATGTCTCTGCCGGGCACACCCTGCGAAGCCTTAATTTCGGCGACGGCCGCAAGTATCTGAGACCACACTCGCGAAAAGCGGTCGGGAAAAAGGGCGGCAAGCCGCGGCAAGTCTTCGTTCACCACCGCAGGATGAAAGACTGTTCGCGCTTCCCGCATCGACTAACTACCTCCGGCCGCGTTGATCTCCAGCAAGACGCTTGGCCGCCTTTTCAACTTGTTCTTCCGACAGCCACTCGTTATCCGCTACCGGAGCAGCCAGTCTCGCTTCGATGAGTCTGGCTTCCGCCACGTCTTCAAGGGCGCTTTCCAGCTCACGCAGATAGCCGATGAGTCCGTCGAATACGTCGGTTTCAATGAGCACACCGATGGGCTTGTTGTAATGGGTAATCAATAGTTTGTGGCTTTCGGCCATGCGCTCCTGCAGTTTTCCAATGCCCGTCTCCTGGAGAGCGGTGGCAGCGATCATCTCGCGTGCGGTGAACCGGTTATCCAACTCCTTAACAATCGTAGACACGCTCTCTCCCCCTTTAGACAAGGCTAGTCTCACCTCCACTCTAGCATAATCGGCACTTTTGGGGAAGATATTGGCTACTATCTTCCCCCTTTTCTCCCCGATTCTATACCCAGCATATGTTGGTGGCCACTCCGAATGACCATCTGCCCCAACGGAAAGCCAGAGCGACAAAGATCTCGCTCTGGCGAAAGGTGAAACGCAGCCTGATCCAGCCATTAAAGCAGCGAAGTGGCTCAGCGTCGAATTGGCTTGCCAACCGCGCCGTTTGAAGACAGGCCAGCCGCCTCCAGAGCCGTGGCAACCAGAAGGGCGGTCACACCGCCGGTCAGGGCGGTCATGAGCTGGGGCGTGCCCAGGGCGGCGACCAGTTTAGGAGGCAGTTCCAGCAGCAGGTTGACGCCCCCCGAGATGACCAGGTACTTGACCGTCGCCGCCAGCGCCAAGGCCAGCCAGGAGCCCCAGCCCAACGTGCTGCTCCTGGTTAGCCGGGTTACCGCCCAGTACACCAGGACGATGGCGGCGTTGCCCGCCATGATGAAGGGGATGGCCGGCCCCAGAGGGGGCGGCAGGATGCCGCGGGAGAAGGCAATCCAGGGGGTGAGGAGGCCAATCAGGACCGCGCCCACGGGACCCGCGGCCATGGCCGCCAATAGGAGCACGGCGTTCACCGCCGGGCCTGTGAAGGGTTGGGGCAGCCCTGCCATCTGAACCACCAGAGCCAGGGCCAGAAGCACGCCGGTCCGAGCGACATACCGGGCTGTCACGGAAACCGCCTCCTCGCTCTTAGCGCAACGGGTTCCTCTCGGTCAGGGCGGCGCCCAGCGATTCCTGCGTGGTGCCCCGCGGCGTGTAGTGGGTGTGAAGAAGGTCGTGCGCCTTGTGAGACAGGGGCTCACCCAGGAACTCGCGGTACAGGTCCTGCACCGCCGGATTCTCGTGGGACTTGCGCAGCGTGGCCCGCTCGTCCAGGCTGTAGATGGCCGCCATGCGGCGGCGCCTGATCTCCGGATCGCGGGAGATGGGCTGCCCGCCGCCGCCAATGCAGCCGCCCGGGCATCCCATGATCTCGATGAACTGGTAGGGCGCCGGCTCGCCCTTGGCCCTCGCCTCCGCCAGCCGCTCCATCACCTGCCGGGCGCTGCCCAGCCCGTTGGCCACCGCCACCTTCAGGTTCAGGCCGCCTACCCGCACGTCCGCTTCCCGCACCCCTTCCAGGCCGCGAACCTCAACGAAGTTCAGCCGTTCCAGGGCGCTCCCGTCCAGCCAGGAGGACGCCGTCCGCAGGGCCGCCTCCATCACGCCGCCGGTGACGCCGAAGATCTGGCCGGCGCCGGTGCTGCGTCCGAGGGGATCGTCAAAGGGCTCGTCCGCCAGGTCCGGCAGGTCAATGCCCGCCTGGTGCAGCATCCGCCCCAGTTCCCGCGTGGTGATCACGTAGTCCACGTCGCGGTAACCGCTGGCGTTCATCTCCGGCCGCGCCGCCTCAAACTTCTTGGCGGTGCAGGGCATCAGCGACACCACCACCATGTCCTTCGGATCCACGCCGGCCCTGGCCGCGTAATATGTCTTGGCGATGGCGCCGAACATCTGCTGCGGCGACTTGCAGGTGGAGACGTTGTCCATGAACTCCGGGTAGAAGTGTTCCATGAACTTGACCCAACCCGGACTGCAGGAAGTGATCAGCGGCAGCGGGCCGCCCGACTTGATGCGCTCCACCAGCTCGCTGGCCTCTTCCATGATGGTCAGGTCGGCGGCGAAGCTGGTGTCAAAGACCCGGTCGAAGCCCAGCTCATGCAGTGCCGCCACCATCTGTCCCGGCGACAGCGTCCCCGGCTCCAGACCGAACACCTCCGCCAGGGCCACGCGCACCGCCGGCGCCGTCTGCACCACCACGTGCTTGTTTGGGTCAGCCAGGGCCTCCCAGACGGCGTCCGTGTCGTCCTTCTCGGTGATGGCCCCGGTGGGGCAGGTCAGCGAGCACTGGCCGCAGTAGGTACAGGTGGCCTGCAGCAGTTCGTGGTCGTAGGGGACGCCGATGTGCGAGTCGAAGCCGCGGTCGATGAGACCGATGGCCGACACAGTCTGCACCTGGCTGCAGGTGGCCACGCAGCGCTGGCAGAGTACGCACTTGGACAGATCCCAGTTGAGCGACGGCGTCGAGTAGTCCCGCCGCCAGGCGTGGCGCTCGCCGCCGTAGGGGATGCGGCGGACGCCGGTCTCGTGTGCCAGGTCCTCCAGCTCGCAGGTGCCGCTGCGCAGGCAGGTGGGGCACTCCACGTTGTGGTCGGACAGAAGCAGTTCCACCACGGTCCGGCGCGCGTCGCGCAGGGCCGGGGACTTGGTGTGCACCACCATGCCCTCCGCCGCCGGCAGGGTGCAGGAAGTGTGGAAGCCCCGCATCCCCTCCACCTGAATCAGGCAGACGCGGCAGGCGCCAATGACGTTGACCTTCTCCAGGTAACAGAGAGTCGGAATGTGAATGCCCGCGGATCGGGCCGCCTGCAGCACGGTGGTGCCGGGCGCGACCTGAACCGGGCGGCCGTCGATGGTAAGGTGGATCGTCGTGGTCATGTGGTCCGCCTCCTAGCGTTCGATGGCCTTGGGGCGGCACACGTCGTAGCACGAGCCGCACTTGGCGCAGAGTGTGGGGTCGATGGCATGGGGCTTCTTCAGCGCTCCGGTGATGGCGCCGGAGGGGCAGACCCGAGTGCACAACGTGCAGCCGATGCACTTGTCGGGGTCGACCCGGTAGTGTACCAGAGCCTTGCACTTGCCGGCCGGACAGCGCTTGTCGCGGATGTGGGCTTCATACTCGTCGCGGAAGTAGCGCAGCGACGACAGCACCGGGTTGGGCGCCGTCTGCCCCAGGCCGCAGAGGGACGTGGCCTTGATGGAGGACGCCAGCGACTCCAGCCGCTCGATGTCCCCCGCCTCGCCCCGGCCCTCCACAATGCGGTCCAGGATCTCCAGCATGCGCTTGGTACCGATGCGGCAGGGCGGGCACTTGCCGCAGGACTCGTCCTGCGTGAACTCCAGGTAGAAACGCGCCACGTCTACCATGCAGGAGTCCTGATCCATGATGATCAGGCCGCCGGAGCCCACAATGGAGCCCAGCGCGGCCAGGCTCTCGTAGTCCATGGGCGTGTCCAGGTGCTCGGCCGGAATGCAGCCGCCGGACGGGCCGCCGGTCTGCGCCGCCTTGAAGGCCTTGCCCTTGGGGATGCCGCCGCCGAGGTCGTAGACAATCTGCCGCAGCGTGATGCCCATGGGCACTTCCACCAGGCCGGTGTTGTTAACATTGCCGGCAAGGGCAAACACCTTGGTACCCTTGGACTTCTCGGTGCCCAGGTCGGCGTACCAGTCGCCGCCGTTGAGGATGATGGGCGGGATGTTGGCGTAGGTCTCCACGTTGTTGTTGAGGGTCGGCCGGCCCCAAAGCCCGGCGTCCGACGGGAACGGCGGCCGCGGCCGCGGCATGCCCCGCTTGCCCTCCACGGACGCCATCAGGGCCGTCTCCTCGCCGCACACAAAGGCCCCGGCCCCCAGGCGGATACCGATGTCGAAGGCGAAGCCGGTACCCAGGATGTCCTGGCCGAGCAGACCCAATTGCCGCGCCTGGTCCAGGGCGATGCGCAGGCGCTCCACGGCCACCGGGTACTCGGCACGGATGTAGATGTAGCCCTCATGGGCCCCAATGGCGTAGCCGGCAATGGCCATGGCCTCCAGCACCGCGTGCGGGTCGCCCTCCAGGATGCTGCGGTCCATGAACGCGCCGGGATCGCCCTCGTCGGCGTTGCAGGTGACGTACTTGACGTCGCTCTGCACCTTCTGGGTCAGCTCCCACTTCAGTCCGGTAGGAAACCCGGCGCCGCCGCGCCCCCGCAGGCCGGAGGCCTTCAGCTCAGTCACCACCTGGTCCGGCGTCATCTGCAGGAGCGCCTTGGCCAGAGCGAAGTAGCGGCCGGCGCCAATCGCCTCTTCAATGTTCTCCGGATCGATGACGCCGCAGTTCTGCAGCACCAGCCGGTGCTGGCCGCGGTAGAAGGGGTTGTCCGCCATGGTCAGGGCACGGGCCCGTTCCCGGGGGTTCGGCTGGTACAGCAGGCGCTGCACCGGCTCGCCGCCCAGGATGTGGTCCCGGATGATCTCCGCCGCGTCCTTGGAGGTCACCTGGCAGTAGAACGTGCCGCCGGGCTCCACCATCACGACCGGCCCCATGCGGCAGAAGCCGAAGCACCCCACCTGGACGACCCTGACCCGGTCGGCCAGGCCGTGCTCCCGGATGGCTGCTTCGAGGGCGGCCCGGGTGCCTGCGCTCTTGCCGGCCTGGCAGCCGGTGCCGCCACAGACGAGAATGTGCACCTCCGGCGCGTCGGCCAATGATGGTCCGGGCGCGCCGGCTGCGGCGAGGCGGACGGACAGGGCGGCCCGGTTCCGGTCGCGGATACGCTGCAGGTCCTCAAGGGAACGAACGGCGCCCGGCACCAGGGTAGCGGTCATCAGCGAGCACCTCCCGCCAGGGCGGGCTGTGGGGCCTCAGCCTGAGTCAGGTTGGAGGCCGCCGGCGGGGCGGTCCGCGCCAGCTCGTCCTGGGTGTCCTGCGCGGCCGCGCTCTCGCTGCCCTGCCGGACCTCCGCCAGGATGCGGGAAACGTCGGCAGCCGTCAGCTTCCCGTGTACCTCTCCGTCAACGGTCATCACGGGGGCCAGCCCGCAGGCGCCCACGCAGCGGCACACCTCCAGGGAGAACTCCCCGTCCTCGGTGACGCCGCCGGGCTGCAGGCACAGTTCGGTCTCCACGCGCTCCAGGATCTTGTCCGCACCGCGCACGTAGCACGCAGTCCCCATGCAGACGTTGACCTTATGCCGCCCCACCGGATTGGTGGAGAAGAAGTTGTAGAAGGTAACCACACCGTAGACCTCGGCGGCGGGCATTCCCAGCCCGCGGGCGATGTAGTCCAGCACCGGCTCCGGCAAGTAGCCGAAGAGATGCTGCGCCCGGTGCAGCACGGGAATCAGGCCGCCCTTCACCGACCGGTTGGCCTCCAGCGCCTTGTCTACCTCGCGGAAACGTGGATCGTCTGGGGTGATGCAGTTGCGGGGCATGGCTGACCGCTCCTTCAGCGTTGCATCTCAATCGTCTCCGGCTCCAGGCCTTGCCGGTCACCGTGGACCGGCTCAACAACATAATACCAACATGTGACATATTTCACGAACTCCGCTTTGGAGCGATCTGGCGAGTAATTGGCCGAGTTCGTGAAAATGGGCACAAGAAGGAGGCGTTTCCGCTTCCGTTCTCGCCCCAAATGCTTGTCACAAGAGAGACAGCAAACTCGGACAACCGCGAATCTCCCAAGGAGCAAAAAAATAGAGAGGCCGGCGTCCGAAAGACGCCGACCTTCCGCTATTTATGCCGGCCCCGCGTTACTTGGCGAACCAGTTCTTGATGACAAAGAAGACATTGGCCGGACGCTCGGCCAGGCGGCGGGTAAAGTAGGCGTACCACTCCAGACCGAAGGGCACGTAGATCCGCACCCTGTACCCCTGGTCGGCCAGCTCCTGCTGGCGCTGCGCCCGAATGCCGAACAGCATCTGGAACTCAAACTGGTCGTTGGGGATACCGTGGCTGCGAACGAAGTCCAGGGTGGAGCCGATGATAGCGTCATCATGGGTGGCCACGGCGGCGTACCGCCCTTCCTCCAGGTGCATCCGCACGAGGCGGACGTAGTTGGCGTCCACGTCTGCCTTGCGGGGGTAGGCCACGCTGGCCGGCTCACTGTAGGCGCCCTTGACGAAGCGGATGTTGCGGGCCAGGTCGCCCAGATCGCGCATGTCCTGCTCCGTGCGGTAAAGGTAGGATTGCAGGACCGGGCCGGTGTTCTCGAACTCCTCGCGCAGGGTCCGATAGAGCTTCAGCGTGACGTCAACGTGGGCCGAGTCCTCCATGTCGATGCGGACGAAATTGCCGTAGTCCCGTGCCTTGCTGAGAATGCCCCGCATGTTGGCAAGGCAAAGGTCGTAGGAGACGTCCAGCCCCATCTGGGTCAGCTTGACCGAGACGTTGCTGTCAACCCCGGAGGCCTGAATGCCGTCCAGGATGGCCATGACGGAGTTGGCCGCGGCGCGTGCCGCCTCCTCGCTGTGAACGCTCTCGCCCAGCAGGTCCAGCGTCGCCGCTATGCGGTGGCGGTTCAGGTCCTGCACGGTTTTGACGGCTTCCTCCAGGGTGTCCCCGGCGACAAACCGTCGGGCGCCCAGGCGCATACCGTAAGTCTTGGCGAACCGGCTCACAGAGGGATTGTCGGCAATAGAGAGGATGGTCTTGCGCGCCATGCGGTCAAAATCCACGTCCAATCGACCTCACTCGCTAGAATGTGGCACCCACGGGCGCCGGCTGCACCGGGCACAACTCCATTATAGCGGGTCGACCCAACCCCTGACAGGGGCAATGCTAAAGGAAAGTCGCGTCTTTGCTAACTCTCGGAATCTGTCGAAAGCGGCGGCGGGGCGCCGCCGGGCGTCACGCCGGCCGGCGGTGCCAGGGCCAGGGCGACCTCCTTCGCCTCTCCGTCTCGAATGGAGAAGCCTCGGAGAACCGCATCCTCCAGGCGAAGGCCCCGCCCCGGGTCGGCGCCCGGCCTGAGGCTGAGGATCAGGTAGACGGCCTCCGGGTAGAAGGCGTTGGCCAGGTCCAGGGCCGACGGAGCCGCCTCGTTGCGCGGGTGGGAATGAAACAGGCCCCACAGCCGCGCAGCGTCGGCGTCAGGGCCGTCTAGAATGGCCAGCAGATCGTCCGGGTCCATCTCGAACCGGCTGGCAGAAGACGCCTGGTTTCGGGCGGGGTGATACTGCAGCGGCAGGGGCCCGCCGGGCCTGTCAGGCTCAGCCTGCGCACCAGGCGCGCCGTGCGTGTGCACCGCCGCGGGACCGGCTAGGGTCAGGACGCCGCAGCACTCCCGCGGGGCTTCGCGCCGGGCGTGGCTAAGCATTTCAGAGACCAGCAGCGGGTTAAGGACGGCGGAGGACAGGCGGGCTCCACTCACCGGTCCGCGCCCCGCTTTACCGGAAGGTCCTGGGCCAGCCAGGCAGACATGCCCCCGGCCACGTTGTAGACCCGGCCCAGCCCCTGCCGGCGCAGTGCCTCCACCACCGTCAGGCTGCGCCGACCATGTTCGCACACCACCAGCAGGTCGCGGGCGGGGTTGAGTTCATCCGCACGGCGCTGAAACTGGCTGAGGGGGATCAGCGCGGCGCCCTCCGCATGATACATGGCGTATTCCCAGGGCTCGCGGACGTCGATGAGGTCCACCCGCTCCTCCTGAACCAGCCGGTAGGCCTCACGCGGTGTGACGTCCAGCCGCCCCTCCAGGCGGACGGGCCGCTCCTCGCCCGGACCGGCACCGTTCTCCGCCCCGATGGCCCCGGATGCAGCAGGCACTCCTTCGGCGGGGCTTTCCGCCAGGATGCCGCAGAAGGCCGGGTAGTCCACGGCGGCCAGCTCCATCACGGTGGGATGGCTGCCGCAAGCGGGGCAGTGGGGGTCGCGGCTCCAGTGGATCTCCTGCACGTCGCCGGCCAGAGCGTCGAAGATCAGGAGGCGGCCGGACAGGGGTTCGCCCAGCCCCAGCACCAGTTTGAGCGCCTCCATGGCCTGCAGGGTGCCCACCTGGCCCACCATGGCGCCCAGCACGCCGGCCTCGGCGCAATTGGGTACGGCCCCGGGGGGCGGCGGCGAGGGGAACAGGCAGCGGTAGCAGCCCTGTCCCGGGAGGAAGGTCGTCACCTGCCCGGTGAACCCCAGGACGCTGCCGTCCACCAGCGGCTTGCCCAGGAGGGTGCAGGCGTCGCTGAGCAGGTAGCGGGTGGGGAAGTTGTCCGCGCCGCCCACCACCACGTCGTAGGCCTGCACAATTTCCTCGGCGTTGGCGGCGGTCAGGCGCACCGGATGGAGGATGACCCGCAGGTCGCTGTTCATGGCCTGAAGGCGGCGGCGGGCGGCCTCCACCTTGGGCTGTCCCACGTCATCCTGCGTGTAGAGCACCTGGCGCTGGAGGTTGCTCAGCGAAACCCGGTCGTCATCCAGGAGCCCCAGCGTCCCCACGCCGGCGGCCGCCAGGTACAGGGCAACGGGGGCACCCAGCCCGCCCAGGCCCACAATCAGGACCCGGGCGTCCAGCAGTTTGGCCTGGCCGGCGGGTCCCACCTCCTTCAGCCGGAGGTGCCGGGAGTAGCGCTCCAGTTGCTGCGGTGTCAAGTTCAGATTACCCACAAACAGACCTCCCGAGCATCCCGCAGGTCAATTGGCGGAACAGGGGCCGTAGAAGGGTGGCCGCCCTCCCTCCTCGCGCCGGCGGCGCAGGCCGATCATGCTGGTGATGTCGCGCCGCAGCAGGTGGGCCTCAGCGGCCAGTCGTTCGGCGGCGGTAGCCTTCTCCAGCAGGCCCTGCTTGTCCCTCTGCCGCCAGCCGGCCGCGGCGGCCACG
>JBLNCQ010000196.1:0-14403 GCA_050260815.1 Bacillota bacterium | reverse complement strand
GCCTTGAGCCGCGCGATGGCCAGGAGATTCAGGACGGGCCGGGGCGCGCTGCCGTAGCGGTCCTCCAGCTCCTCCGCCACGTCGAAAGTGTCGGCCGGGGTCCGGACGGCCATGATTCGCTGGTAGGCCTCGATCTTCTGCCTGGGGTCGGTGATGTACGCGTCCGGAATGTAGGCATCCACGGACAATTCCAACGAAGGTTCGGGAACCGGCTCCTCCTTCTCGCCCTTGAGCTCGCGCACCGACTCCTCCAGCAGCTGCGTGTACAGGTCAAAGCCCACGGAGATGATGAAGCCGTGCTGTTCCGGACCCAGGATGTTGCCGGCGCCCCGGATCTCCAGGTCGCGCAGGGCGATTTTGAAGCCGGCGCCGAACTCGGTGAACTCGCGGATGGCCTGAAGCCGCTTCTCGGCAACCTCGCTCAGTACCTTGTCTTTGCGGTACAGGAAGTAAGCATAGGCCAGCCGGTTGGAGCGGCCGACGCGGCCTCGCAATTGATACAGTTGGCTGAGCCCCAGGTGGTCGGCGTCCTCCACCAGGAGCGTGTTGACATTGGCGATGTCCAGCCCGGATTCAATGATGGTGGTGCACACCAGAACATCGGCCTCTCCGTCCAGGAACTCCAGCATGACGCGCTCCAGCTGGTCCTCCTTCATCTGCCCGTGGGCGTAGATCACCCTGGCCTCGGGGATGAGCGCCTGCACCCGGGCGGCGGCGCGCTGGATGGTCTGCACCTTGTTGTGCAGGAGGTAGACCTGTCCGCCGCGCGCCAGTTCCCGGCCAATGGCGTCCCGCACCAGTTCATCGTTGTACTCCGCCACGTACGTCTCCACGGGGAACCGATCCTCGGGCGGCGTCTCAATGACCGAGATGTCCCGCATGCCCACCATGGCCATGTGCATGGTGCGGGGGATGGGGGTGGCGGAGAGGGTCAGCACATCCACGTTGTGGCGCAGCATCTTGGTCTTTTCCTTGTGCGCCACGCCAAAGCGCTGCTCCTCGTCCACAATCAGAAGCCCCAGATCCCGGAACCGGACGTCGTCGGACAGCAGGCGGTGGGTGCCGATGATCACGTCCACCTCTCCCGACGCCAGCCGGCGCAGGGTTTCCTCCTGCTGCTTGGGGGAGCGGAAGCGCGACAGCAGGTCAATCACCACGGGGTAGCCGGAGAACCGCTCGGCCAAGGTATTGTAGTGCTGCTGTGCCAGGATGGTGGTGGGCACCAGCACCGCCACCTGCTTTCCGTCCTGGACGGCCTTAAACACGGCGCGCAGGGCCACCTCGGTCTTGCCGTAGCCCACGTCGCCGCAGAGCAGCCGGTCCATGGGGCGGCTCTTCTCCATGTCGCGCTTGATCTCTTCCGCCGCCCGCAACTGGTCCGGCGTCTCCTCGTACTTGAAGGCGTCCTCGAACTCCCTCTGCCAGACCGTGTCCGGACTGAACGCGAAGCCGGGCTGCGACTCGCGCAGGGCCTGCAGTCGCAGCAGTTCTACGGCCATCTTCTGGATGGACTCCTTGACCCGGCTCTTGACCTTGTTCCATTCGCCGCCGCCCAGCCTGTTCAGCCGCGGCTCATGGCCTTCGGAGCCCACGTACTTCTGCACCAGGTGGATCTGGTCGGTGGGAATCTTCAGCCGGTCCGCGCCTTCGTAGCGGATGACCAGGTAGTCGCGGCTGACGCCCAGGATGTTCTCCGTCTGGATCCCCAGGTACTTGCCGATGCCGTGGTTGACGTGCACGACAAAGTCGCCCACCTTCAGATCCCGGGCGGAGGAAACCCTTACGGCCTGCCGGTTGGCCGCGTCGCCGGCGGCGCGGGAGGGAGCGCTCTGGGGGCGGCGCCGGGCTTTGGGCCGTCCGAAAATCTCCCCGTCCGTGACCGTCACCAGGCGGAGCGCTGGCCACTGGAACCCGGTCTCCAGGGCACCCACCACAATGGCCACCTGCCCCGGCTGCAGCCGGCCGAGGTCCGGGGACAGCGCGGCCGTCACGTTCACATCCGCCAGGGCGTCGCGCAGCCGGACGCCGCGCTCCTCCGTGGCCACAAAGCAGACGGTGGCGTACTTCTGCGTGCGCCAGCGGCTCAGCTCATCCTGGAACATGGGCCACTGCCCGTGGAAGAGCTGCATGGGCTTGGGCGCAACGGAGACGATGTTCTGGGGCTGACTGCCCGCCACCGCCTTGAGCAGCAGCGAGAAGCCGATGGCACTCCGGCGCGAAAGCTGGTAGGCCCAGTCCGCGTAAGGCAGTGCCAGGCGCGTCTGGCCGGACAGCAGGCCCCCCGCCTCCAGCCAGCGAGTCTGGCGCTCGCGCACCTGCACGTCGGCCTCGTCGGCGGCTTCCTTGACGCGGGCCGGCTCGTCCACCACCACCAGCAGGTCCGCCGGAAAGTAATCCAGCAGGGTGGCGGTCTCGCTGTAGAAATAGGGCAGATACTGTTCCAAACCCTCGAAGTAGGCACCCTCGCCAAGGCGCTCCAGCACCTCTCCGACCTTCTCCTTGAGCTGCTCCGCCGGAGGCCGCTCCTTGCTCCGCCGCAGCGCCGACTCCAGGGCCGCAGGCAGAGGAGTGCCGTCGGAGCCCCCTGCGTCCGGCTTGGGCGGCTTCCTTTCCAGCCGGTGGAGGCTGGTCTCCAGGTCGCGGCGGATGCGCCGCACCGCGTCCGCCAGGCGGTCCTCCTGCAGGATGAACTCCCGGGCCGGTGGGATGAGCACCTGCTTCACCTGGTCCTCGGAACGCTGGGAGGCCACGTCAAAGGCCCGGATGGAGTCGATTTCGTCGTCAAACAGCTCGATGCGCCAGGGACGTTCTACGGTCAGAGGGAAGACGTCCAGGATGCCGCCGCGGAGGCTGAACTGGCCGGGCCCCTCCACCGGGTCCACCCGCTGGTAGCCCAGCTGCACCAGGCGCCGCAGGGTACCCTCCAGGTCCAGCCGGTCGCCCAGGTTCAGGGTCAGACAGGCGTTAACGAACAGCTCCGCCGGCGGCAGGGCCCGCAGCAGCGCGTTCACCGGCACGACCACAATGGGATCTTCGCCCCGGGCCAGGCGCTCCAGAACGCCCAGCCTCTGGGCCATGACCTCCGGGCTGTGGGCCACCACCTCAAAGGGCAGCAGCTCCAGAGCCGGAAAGACCTCAACCGGGGCGCCGTCCAGCCAGGTGCGCAGGTCCTCGCGAACCCGCTCCGCTCCCTGGGCGGTGGCGGTGACGTAGAGAAGCGGCCGGCCCGTTGTCTGGCGCAAGGCGGCGGCCATGTAAGGCTTGGCGGAGCCGGAAAGACCGTAGATCTGCTGATTCCGAAACCCCCGGCGCAGCCCCTCCAGCAGGGACTGAAACTCCGAGGATGCGTCGAGCATACGAAGCAGAGGCTGGGCCGTCACTGGACCCCTCCTTCCCGGAGCCATGGCCAATAGGCCAGGTTTGGGCAAACCTGGCCTCTCCGGGTCATCTGGCTGTCTGGGGCACTCTTGGTCATGGTGAGTGTCCGCCTGAAACGCGTAATGCCGGAAGTGATGACCCCGGGGGGCTAGTGAATCAGCCGCTCCTGGTCCCTTCCGGTTTCGGCGCAGTCGTCGCAAATGGAGGCCACAACCAGCCCCCCGGCGCCGTCGGGTCTGATTATATCGGCGCGTTCTTCCGGCGTCAAGGCGGTGAAACCCAAGCGCTGTTCGTCCAGGACGTCCAGTTGAAGGTCGGCCACCGTTGCCCCGCAGTCGTCACAGACATATCGCACCCGCACGGCAACTCCCCCCTGCCCGTCTAGTATGGGCAGGGCTCCGCGGGGACATGCCCGCGGAGCCCAGGAGATGCGGCAGGGAGCGCCTTCAATTGCCGTTAAAGCGGTTCATGGCCGCCTCCACGCCGTCGGTCAGCGCGGCTTCCGCCGCGTCGGCCGCGCGGGTGACGGCCTGGGCCAGGGCGTCCCGCTCCTCGCCGGACACGCTGCCCAGAACGTAGTCCACCACGTCGTCCCGCGATTCGGGGCGGCCGATGCCTATCTTCAGCCGGGGATACTCCGTGGTGCCCAGGTGGTCGGCAATGGACTGTAGGCCACGGTGCCCGCCGGAACTGCCCTGGAGGCGCAGGCGGATCTTGCCCAGGACCATGTCCAGGTCGTCGCAGATGACCAGCAGCTGCGATGGCTCCAGCCGGTAATAGGCCAGGGCCGCCCGCACCGCCTCGCCGCTGCGGTTCATGTACGTCTGCGGCTTCAGCAGGAAGACCTTCCGGCACACCACCAGGGCTTCCCCCGTCAGGCCAGAGAAGGCGCGCCGGCCAACGTTGGCGCCCAGGCGGCGGGCCAGCTCGTCCAGAACCCAGAACCCGGCGTTATGCCGGGTTCTGGCGTACTCCGGCCCGGGGTTCCCCAGGCCAACCACCAGTCGGACCACGGCTGGTTACTCTTCTTCCTTCTTGGACTTGACCAGCTCAGGCTCGGCCTTGGCTGCGGCCGCAGCCGGAACCTCCTCCTCGGTCCGCGGCCTGTCAATACTGAGGACGACCTCGTCCGCATCGTTCAGGATCTTCACGCCCTTGGGCGGGGTGATGTCCCCCACGCTGACGTGGGCGCCCGGACCCAGTTTGGCGATATCCACCTGAAGGGCATCCGGAAGGTCGGCAGGGAGGCACTCCACCTCCACCTCGTGCAGCTGGTGTTCGATAATGCCGCCCGCCTTGGAGACGGCCTCGGCTCCGGACACCACCACCGGCACGGTCGCGTGAATCTTCTCCTTCAGCGACACGGCGTAGAAATCGACGTGAATGGGCTGGCCGGTGACGGCGTCGTGCTGGATCTCCTTGATCATCACGCGGTGCTTCTTGCTTCCCACGGTCAGTTCCACCAGATGCCTGGACCCGCCCGTCTGCACCAGGCGCAGCAGCTCTTTCCCGGGAACGGCGATGGGAGTGCCGCCCTTGACGCCGTGCCCGTAAAGCACCGCCGGGACGGAGCCCTCATGCCGCGCGCGATGGGCAGCGCCCTTCCCGGCCTCCCTGGCCGCGGCCTTCAGCATCGTTGTTTCCACAGTTGCATCCTCCTTAAAACAGCTTGTCCCTTATTCAAACATCTTGCTGACCGAGAGGTCTTCGTGAATGCGCACGATGGCCTCGCCGAACAGCTTGGCCACCGACAGCTCCACCAGCTTGTCAAAACGCTTCTCCGGCTGAATGGGAATGGTGTCGGTGACCACCACTTCCTTGATGGGTGAGTCCTTAAGCCTCTGCACGGCAGGGCCGGAGAGGACGGCGTGGGTGGCACAGGAGTAGACCTCCTTGGCACCCCGCTCGAAGAGGGCCAGGGAACCCTGGGCCAGCGTGCCGGCGGTGTCGATCATGTCATCGACCACAATGCAGGTGCGGCCCTGGACTTCGCCGATGACGTTCATCACCTCGGCCACGTTGGGGCGCGGCCGGCGCTTGTCAATGATGGCAATGCTGGCCCCCAGCCGCTTCGCCAGAGCGCCCGCCCGGGGCACGCCGCCGGTGTCGGGGGAGACGATGACCGGGTCCTGCAGATCCTTGCGGCTCAGGTACTCGGCCAGGATGGGGACGCCCTGCAGGTGATCCACCGGGATGTCAAAGAAGCCCTGAATCTGCCCGGCGTGAAGATCCATGGTCAGGACGCGCCTGGCCCCGGCCATGGTGATCAGGTTGGCCACCAGCTTGGCCGTGATGGGTTCGCGGGGCCGCGTCTTGCGGTCCTGGCGGGCGTACCCATAGTAGGGAACGACTGCCGTAATGCGCCTCGCCGACGCCCGGCGGAGGGCGTCAATAATGATCAGCAGCTCCATCAGGTTGTCGTTCACGGGGTCGGACGTGGGCTGGATCACAAACGTGTCGTGCCCACGTACGCTCTCGTTGAGCATGACCTGAATCTCACCATTGGAGAAGCGTCCGACTTCCAGATCGCCGAGCTGCGTCCCCAGGTGGGAGGCGATTGCCCTTGCCAGCTCGGGGTTGGCGTTCCCCGTGAAGATCTTCAGCCGGCCGTCTCCAAACCTAGCCATGTAGAAGTATGCCTCCCTTGCCGTAAAGCCACCTTTTCTAATTCTCGGCGCCCTACGGGGTTCCTGCTAGGGTTTGCCCTCCCCACCCTCGTTCGACAGGCGTGCCGCCCTGCGCGCCTGGTAGCGTGCACGCAGCTTGGGGACGTAGCCTTCCTTGTTGACCTGGCGGGTTCGGGCCACGGCCAGCGCGTCGGCGGGCACGTCCTGATCCACGGTGGAGCCGGCGGCCACGTAGGCCCCGTCTCCCACGGTGAGCGGCGCCAGCATGTTGACGTTGCAGCCGATGAAGGCGCCGTCGCCGATGACGGTGCGGAACTTCTCCACGCCATTATAGTTCACTGTGACAACACCGGCGCCGATATTGGCGCCCTCGCCGATGGTCACATCACCCAGATAGCAGTGGTGGTGGGCCTTGGTGCGCGCCCCCAGCGTGGCGCCCTTGGTCTCGGCAAAGTTGCCCACCTCCACCTGCGCCCCGATGCTGGACCCTGGGCGCAGATGCGAGAACGGCCCCACCCGGGCCTCGTCGCCCACGGAACTCTTCTCGATGATGGACTCGGTAATGACAGCCCGGTCCCCAACCCGGCTGTCTACGATGCGGGAGGACGGGCCGATGCGGCAGCCCTCGCCCACCACCGTGTCGCCCTCCAGGAAGGTGAACGGCGCCAGCACGGTATCGCGCCCCACCCGCACGCCGGCATGCACAAAGGTGGAGGCCGGGTCGATGACCGAAACGCCGTCGTCCATCAGCCGGTCCAGGATGCGCTCACGCATGATGGCCTCGGCTGCTGCCATCTGCCGGCGGTTGTTGGGGCCAATGACGTCGCGCCAATCCGAGGCCACTTCAACCTCCACCGTCTGTCCGTCCTGTACCAGAAGCCCCAGAACGTCCGTCAGGTAGTATTCCTTCTGAAGATTATCCGCGCGCAGCCGGGCCAGCAGGTCAAAGAGCAGCGGCAGGCGGAAGCAGAAGATGCCGCTCATCACCTCATGGATGGCCCGTTGCTCCGGCGTGGCGTCCTTTTCCTCCACCGTGCGCAGGTAGCGCCCCCGTTCGTCACGGATGATGCGCCCCAGGCCGCGGGGGTCGGGCATGACGGCGGTCAGGGTGGTGGCGGCCGCGCCCGTGGAGGTGTGCCGATACACCAGGCTCCTGATGGTCTCCGGCCGCAGCAGGGTGTTGTCTCCGTAGAGGACCAACAGGTGCCCCTCCGTCCCCTGGAGCAGGGGCCTGGTCTGCATGACGGCGTGGCCGGTGCCCAACTGCTGGGCCTGTTCCGCATAGCGCACGCGGTCTCCCAGGGCGGCCCGTACCCGGTCCCCCTGATAACCGACCACGACAATGACGTCTTCCATGCCGGCCGCCTTGGCGGCCTCCACCACGTGCTCCACCATGGGCCTGCCGGCGACAGGATGGAGTACCTTCAAAAGATCTGATTTCATGCGGGTGCCCTGCCCCGCGGCCAGGACCGCGGTGACGATTTTCTGCAACGCCCGCGCCTCCTCATCTTGCGTATGGTACCCTGTGGCGGGTCCGGTATGCCTATATTCCATGCATCTGTGCGGGTTTCCTGTGGCGGGGCAGGGAAAAGGGGCGCCGCCGGGGCGCCCCCTGCCTGGGTTAGCTTGCCTTGGCCTCAACCTCGTCCTGCTGGTGGTAGGCCGCCAGCACCCGCTCCTGCATCTGCTGCCGCATGGCCGAGGTGATGGGATGCGCCACGTCCCGGTAGTCACCGCTGGGCAACTTCTTGGACGGCATGGCCACGAAGAGCCCGTTGTTCCCGTCCACCACGCGGATGTCGTGGACCACAAACTGATCATCCAGCGTCACCGAAGCGAACGCCCGCATCCGACCCTCCGCCGCCACCCTGCGAACCCGCACATCCGTGACCTCCACAAGAAACCCTCCTTCTGGAATTTCCTGGTGGGTTGGTTCGACGGGGTGCTTCCCAAATCCTCCCATTTTCGACCCGGGGGCAGGCCCCGGAATGCCAAAACATATCGCGATTCGCGACAACCTGACACGTCAAGAACGGCTCATTTCCTTCACCCAGGCACCGGGCTCGGCCCGGTATGGAGGCCCGGCCTCCAGGACCACCAGCGTGTCGTAGGTGTCCACCAACTTCCTGACCGGGTCCGCTGTGGCTACCAACACCGCCACGCCGACGACCTGGCCGCCCACCTCCCGAACCAGGTCCACCATGCCCAGCGAGGTCCCGCCGGCCTTCATGAAGTCGTCGACCACCAGGACCCGCGCACCCTCCGGGACGGCGCGGCGGGGCAGGACCATCGACTGGACCCGGCCGTTGGAGCCCGACACATAGTTGATGGAGACGGCAGGCCCCTCCGAAGGCCGGCTGCCGTGGCGCGCCACCGCCAGAGGGACGCCCAGGCTGCGGGCCGTCATGAGCGCCAGGGGTATGCCCTTGGTCTCTACGGTGAGAACGCATTGGGGCTGAGCCAGGGCGAACCGCGTCGCGAAGGCGGTGCCGACAGCCGCGGCCAGTGCAGGGTGAAAGACCAGGTCCGTCAGGTAGAGGAAACCCCCGGGCAGCACGCGCTCCGGCTCCGCCAGGCGGTGGCAGAGGTCCTCAGCCAGAGCGGCAATGGCCGGCCCGGTCATCAGCGGTAGGTAGCGCACGCCGCCGGCGGCGCCGGTGATGGTTTCGATGCGCCCGACGCCAAGGCGCGCCACTGCCTCCCCCACCAGGGCCAGGTCCTCGCTGAGGGAGGACTTGGCGGCCCCCATTTCGTCAGCAAAGTCACCGAGGGAGAAGAGTTCCCCCGGCCTGGCCAGCAGGTGCTGGGTCAGTAGAAGCACGCGTTCGCTGCGGCGCAACTTGTCCACGGCCACATACCTCCCGGAACCGGCTACGAATGTTCTTTGTCCCTGGCCGCTGGTTCATTCAGGCTTTCTAGGCGGCGGCTCCGCCTTCCTGCTTCTGCCAGAGGCTGGGCAACCAAAAAAGCCGGCCCCTCCCCCAGGGAGGATGGTCGGCCTGGTGTCGTTTCGAAATGTTCGGAGCAGGCGTCAGGAGTGCCGCCGGGTCCGGCGGCTCAGGCCAGAGCGGCCCTGGCCAACTGCAGGTCGCTGGGTTTGTCCACATCAATGCCAATCTCGGGGAAGGGGCAGACCACAGCCTTGGCCCGCAGGTCCCACAGCCGCGAGACGCGGTGCTCCAGCTCAGGAATGCTCAGCCGCTTCAGCACCAGCTTGAGCAGGAACGAGATGCCCAGCAGCAGCGCGAGCCGGACCACATTCTTGCGGTTGTCCATGAAGGCGATGACCTTGGGGGCCGTCGCCTCGATAACGGCCGGGTGCACCAGCACCACGTTGCCGCCGGTGAACGTTCCCTCCAGCAGGGTGGCATAGGTGCGCCGGACCAGCGGGTACTTCTCCTCGTTGACCGCCCGCTCCACAATGGGGTAGTAGACGTCGGCGTCATACTGGGAGCACAGCTCCAGATAGGCGTCAATGATGGGCCCGGTGATCAGCGGGATGTCCGAGGTGGAGACAAGCATGGGCATGTCGCCGGGCAGTTCGCGGGCGGCTATGCAGAGGTTGTCAATGAGGTTCCTGCCCCCATCCTCCACCACACTGACCCGTGGCCCGGCCACCACCGGCTCCAGGTCCCGTCTCGGCCCGACCACCACAATCTGCTGCACTGCGGGGGATGCGGCCAGCCCCTCCACCACGTACTTGATCATGGGCTTGCCGTTGATGTCGATCAGGGCTTTGCTGGAGACGTGGCCCTCGTGCCCGAGAGCGTCTCCCGGTTCACGACCCGCCAGCACCACCGCGTTGACCTTCATCGATGTCCCCCTTATCAGAGCCCCTGCCTCATCGAATACACGGCGATAATACTTCGCCCGTTTCATGTTAACTCCTCTTTTTAGTCGTCCTGCCGCATTCTTCCGCGTTCAATGGAGAGGATTTGCCGAGCCCTGGGACGAAGTAGCCCAAGCAAACACCGCTTCCTTCCTCCGAAGCATTCTGGGAGGTTTCACCTTGCAGGTGGCACGCCTCGCGAAATGGCTGGCGGCTGCAACCACGGCAGCCGCTTTGGTTTTGTCTTTTCCCCAAACGGGCCGGCCCCAGCCCGCGGCGGGCCCGGACCTTACCGCCGGAGCGGCCGTTCTCATTGACGCCAAGACGGGCCAGGTGCTCTTTGGCAAGCACGCGGAACGGAAGAGCGAACCGGCCTCCACAACCAAAATTCTCACAGCTCTGGTGGCCCTGGAAAAGGGGCATCCGGCGGATCAGGTCACCATAAGCCAGGACGCCTGGGGTCTGGAGGGCAGCAGTGCCTACCTGGAGCCCGGAGAACAGCAGTCTTTGGAGAATCTCCTCTACGCGCTGATGCTCCCCTCCGGCAATGATGCGGCTGCGGCCATTGCGGAGCACATCGCCGGCAGCGAAGCAGCCTTTGCGGCGATGATGAACGAGACCGCCGCCTCGCTGGGGGCCACGCACAGCCACTTCACCAACCCCCACGGGCTCCCCGACTCCAACCACTACACGACGCCGCTGGACCTGGCCCTGATCACGCGCGCCGCGCTGCAGCGCCCCGAATTCGCCAGGATTGTGGGCACCAAGTCGTTTGAACTGCCGGGTGGCTACCAGCAGAGGCTCTTCTATAACCACAACAAGCTTCTCTGGAACTACGACGGCGCCACGGGCGTGAAGACGGGCTACACGGAATCGGCCGGCAGCACGCTGGTGGCCTCAGCCACCCGGGCGGACCAAAGCGTGATTGCCGTCTTGATGGACGATCGGCCTGAGGCCCTGTGGGATGACGCGGAGCACCTTCTGGACTACGGCTTTGAACTGCCGCCGCCGTCAAGCGTGGTGATGGCGGGCGAAACGCTGGCACAGGTACCCGTCGCCGGCGGGAATGCCGAACAGGCCTCCGTTTTGGCCGCACAGGAATTGCGCCTCTACCTCCAGGGGACGGACGCGTCGGCCCTGGAGCGCCGCCTGGATCTGCCATCCACGTTGCAGGCGCCCCTTTCCCAGGGGCAGCGCCTGGGCCGCGTGGACTTCTACCTGCAGGGGCAGCGGCTGGGCGGCGTTGACCTGGTGGCGGGCGCGGCGGTGGCGGCGCGGTCCAGTTCCTTCTGGGCAAAGGCGGCCGCCTTCGCCGTCCGGGCTCTGGGCGTGGCCCTGCGCGTTGTGCTCTGGGTAGGGGGCACCCTGCTGGGTCTGATCTTGCTGCTGGCGCTCCGCGCGCGCCACATTCGCCGCCGGCGCCGCGGCAGGTCTGCGGACTATGTTCCGCTGCACCGCGTCATTCAGCGGAATCTGGGAGACTGAGCGCCTGGTCCGGCCACCCCACACGCGTGGCCGTTGTCCACGAGGCCAGGCGGGCGACCTTGGCGGCCAGACGCTCTGCATCCTCGCCGCTGCGGGCCAGGGCGAAGAGCGTGGGACCGCTGCCCGACATGCCCACCGCCACGGCTCCGGCATCCAGCAGCGCACGCTTCAGGGAGGCCAACTGCGGAAACCGTTCAAACATGACCGCCTCCAGCGTATTGCCAAGACCCCGGCCAACGGCCTCGGGGTCGTTTCTTTTCAGGCCGTCCAGGACCTTGGCGGTCAGGGACGTGTAGCCCATGCGCTCCGGACTGAGCGCCCGGTAGACCTCGCCGGTGGACTTGGGCACGTCCAGCTTGACCAGGGCAAGGTGCAGCGGCGGTGCCGGCGGCAGGGGCCGCAGATGCTCGCCGCGACCTTCCGCCAGAGCGGGGCGTCCCAGGAAACAGAAGGGCACGTCCGAACCCAGGCGAAGAGCCAGTTCCAGCAGGCGGTCAGGCTTCAGGTTCAGGCCCCAGAGCCGGTTCAGCCCTAGAAGGGTCTGTGCCGCGTCTGTGCTGCCGCCGGCAAGACCCGCGGCCACCGGGATGCGCTTGGTCAGCCGGATGTGCGCCCCGCGCCCGGCGCCCGTCGACTCCCGAAGCAGCCGCGCCGCGGCCAGGACCAGGTTCTCGGGCCCCTCCGGCAGGCCGGGGAGGTCGCAGCTGAGGGTGATATCCGCTGCCTCCTCCAGGTCCAGGGTGTCGTGGAGTTCCAGCGGCACCATGATCGACGCGATGTCATGGTATCCGTCGGCCCTTCGGCGCAGCACGTCCAGGGTCAGGTTCAGCTTGGCGGGAGCGGCAAGGGACAAGCGCATGAGGACACCTCGGCAGAGGGAGTGTGCGGGCGGTGGTGAGGCCGCCGCGCCCGTGCGACTGAAGAGTTCTCCCCCCGCCGCCCCGCTCCCTCCGACGCGGCGGAGTCCCAGCGGGCCCACGCCGGTCAGGCCTCGGCGGCGGCCGGAGCGGCGGGTGCCGGCCTGGCGCGAAGCTCCCGCGCCACCTGCTCGACCACTGCGGTGACCCTGTCCAGCTTTTCGTAGAAGACCACGACGATATCGCCGGTCTGGGCCCTCTCCATGGCCGACCGCACGGCCTGGGCCTCGTCCAGGATAATTTCCGCCAGGTGTTCCCGGCCGGCATGGCGCACTCCCTGCAGGAGCAGGGCGGCCACCTCCCCCGGAACGCGACCGCGCAGGTCAGCGTCCTCCTTGATGATGCAGGCGTCCACCAGGCCCGCGACCACCCGCCCCAGGTGAATGGCGTCCTCGTCCCGGCGGTCGCCGGGGATGGCCACCACGCCCGTCAGCCGGGCGGGCTGCAGCGCGCGGAGGGTGCGCAGCGTGGCCTCGCATCCTGCGGCGTTGTGGCCATAGTCGATGACCACGCGGAAGTCATTGACAACGATGATGTTGAGCCGGCCCGGGTTCTGGTCGGAGGTGGCCCCAAAGGAGCGCAGCCCCGGCCGCACGGCCTCCGGCCCCAGCCCAAGCGCCGCCACGGCTGCCGCTGCCGCAGCCGCGTTGGCCACGTTGTGCTCGGCCAGGCCGCCCAGCGTGATGGGAACGTCCGCCACGGGCAGCAGGCGGATGGCGCGGCTCCCCTCAAGGAGGTACATGGATCCCCGGCGCACCACCACCGCCCTGCCCCCGGCCGCCACGTGCCGGCGTACCACCAGGTTCTCCTGAGCGATGCTGAAGTAGACCACCTGACCGCGGCACCGCCTGGACATGTCCACCACCAGCGGGTCGTCCGCGTTCAGCACGGCAAAGCCCTGCTGTCCCACGGTCTCCACCAGAAGGGACTTGACGTGGGCCAGGTCCTCCAGGTCCTCCACGCCATCCTGGCCCAGGTGGTCACCCGTCAGGTTGGTCACAACGGCCACGTCGCACTGATCAAAGGCCAGCCCCCCGCGGATGATTCCGCCGCGGGCCGTCTCCAGGACCGCCGCATCCACGGTCTGGTCCTGCAGCACCGTGCGCGCGCTGCGTGGCCCGGTGGTGTCTCCCCCGCGGATGCACCGGTCGCCCACGTAGATCCCGTCCGTGGTGGTCATGCCGACCTGCCTGCCCGTGCCCGCCAGCACGTGGGCAATGAGCCGGGTCACGGTTGTCTTGCCGTTGGTGCCGGTGACGGCGACCACGGGAATGCGGCTGGGCGTTCCCGGGGGGAAGAGCCTGTCCACAATAGCCCCGGCTGCGTCTCGGGCTCTGCCACGGGAGGGGAAGTGGTGCATGCGGATGCCCGGCGCGGCGTTGACCTCAATGATGGCTCCGCCCGCCTCGCGGAGCGGGCGCGAGATGTCGGGGGTCACCAGGTCCACGCCGGCCACGTCCAGCCCGATGACCCGGCTGGCGCGGACGGCGTCCGCCGCCACGTCCGGGTGTATCTCGTCGGTAGCATCCGCGGCAGTGCCCCCCGTGCTCAGGTTGGCGCTGTCCCGCAGGTACACCACCACGCCCATCAGGGGCACGCTCTCCGGACTCAACCCATGCCGCGCCAGATAAGCCAGCGAGACCTCATCCAGGTAAATGCGGCTGAGCGGCCTGGCGTGGTCCTCGCCCCGCAGCGGGTCACGGTTGGCCTCGTCCACCAGCTCCCGGACGGTGTGCCGCCCGTCGCCGGTCACGTGCGCCGGGAGGCGCTCCGCCACCGCCACCACCCGGTCTCCCACCACCAGGACGCGAAACTGCCTGCCGGGAATATGGCGCTCCACCAGCACCTGCCGCGACTGCCTGGCGGCCAGGTCGAAAGCGCGGCGCACCTCCGCCTGGCTGCGCAGGTTGAGGGAGACTCCCTTTCCCTGATTGCCGTCAAGCGGCTTGACCACCACCGATCCGCCCAGGGACTGCGTCAGCGCCCAGGCCTCGTCCGCCGAGGCGCAGACGTCGCCGTCGGGCACCGGCAGCCCCGCCTGCTCCAGCAGGGACTTGGTGAGGTGCTTGTCCGAGGCAATGTCGGCGGCAATGCAGCCGGTCTCCGAGGTCAGCGTGGCGCAGAGGCGGCGGGCCCGCCGACCGTAGCCTAATTGGATCAGGCTGCC